>JAYVDI010000186.1:0-10536 GCA_043749505.1 Schlesneria sp.
TCGCAAGGTGCAGTCGTTCATTGGTGGTAGCCCTGTCGCTCCGCGACAGGAAGCGCGAAGGCACGAGCGGCGTCATCGCTCGTTTGAGGCGATTCGACCGAGCAATATCCCCTGTTGATCGCGCCACCTGCCGCGGAGCGACAGGGCTACCTTCTCCGAAACCCTTGCCCCACAGTGTTTCTCCGGGGGACCACCAATTAACGACGGCATCCCATTCGCAGATTCGGAGCCTTCGACCTCGCGTGCGCCATACATCAGAAGTTAGAGTTCCATGCGAGTTGGACACACACCGTGAGGACCATTGAATGCGACAGTGCTGGATCATCACCGCTCTCCTGACGGTCGCGGCCTCGTTCATCCCGATGGCCGCTTTCGCCCAGACTGCACCCGAGGAAGGTCTGAAGTTCTTCGAGATGAAGATTCGGCCCGTGCTGGTTCAGCACTGTTACAGCTGCCATTCGGTGGCGGCTCAGGAGGCGAAGAAGTTGCAGGGCGGATTGTTTCTCGACACGGCGGCAGGGACGCTAGTCGGGGGTGAGAACGGCCCGGCACTCGTGAAGGGGAAGTCGGCTGAGAGTCGGCTCATCAAGGCGCTGAAGTACGACGGGATGGAGATGCCTCCGTCGGGAAAGCTTTCGGACGAGATCATCGCCGACTTCGTGAAGTGGATCGACATGGGTGCGCCCGACCCGCGCGAGGGGGCCGCGCCGATTAAGCCGAAGCGCGAGATCAATCTCGACGAGGGCCGCAAATGGTGGTCGTTCCTGCCACTTCAAAACGTGATCCCTCCCGCCGTGCCAGACGGTTCGCGCGTGCAGTCGCCGATCGACAATTTTGTTGTCGCCGCGCAGGTGTCTCAGAAGCTGAAGTCCAACGGCCCGGCGTCGAAAGAGAAGCTGATCCGTCGCGCGTACTTCGACCTGATCGGATTGCCTCCGACGGCGGAGCAGATCGACGCCTTCGTCAACGACTCGTCCGCGCAGGCGTTTGAGAAGGTGATCGACGAATTGTTGGCGAGCCAACACTACGGCGAGAAGTGGGCGCGGCACTGGCTCGACGTGGCCCGGTTCGCCGAGAGCGGCGGCTATGAGTTCGATGGCTTTCGTCCCGGCGCGTATCACTACCGCGATTGGGTGATTCGGTCACTCAACAACGATCTGCCGTATGACCAGTTCGTCCGGCAGCAACTGGCGGGAGACATGCTGCACGCCGACGACTACCACGCGGCGGCGGCGAGTGGCTTTCTCGTCGCAGGGCCGTATCCGGGACAGATCACGGCGAAGACGGTCGAGGGGATTCGCTACGACCAACTCGACGACATGCTGATGACGGTGGGAGGCTCGATGCTCGGCCTGACGCTGGGGTGCGTCCGTTGCCACGATCACAAATACGACCCACTGCCGCAGCAGGATTACTACGCGCTGGCTTCGTCGTTCGCGAAGACCTCGCATGGAACACGCATGATCGACCCTGATCCGGCTGCGACACAGCAGGCGATCGAACGACATCGGCTGGCTCACGAACCACTGGTCGCGGCGCTCAAGGCATTCGCGGCCGAGCAACTGCCGAAACGCTTCGAGACTTGGCAAGCCACCGAACTTGCCAAGCAGCCCGATGCGCCGCGCTGGCAGGTCATGGAGCCGGTCGCCGTTGATGCGGAGCGTTCCTATTTGAAGTGGCTGCCGCACGGAATTGTTGCACACGACGGGTTGCTCAATCCGGGGATCAACGTGCCGCGACGAGGCCAGCGCCGCGTGACACGCAACGAGGAGCAATACACGATCACGCTCAACACGCATCAGAAGAACATCACGTCGCTGCGGCTCGACACGTTTGCGGACAAGTCGCTCCCGCAACGTGGTCCCGGCCTCAGCGGAGACGGCAGTTTTCAATTGGTCGAGCTGAAGGTGACCGCCCGTCCGCTCGACGGCAACGCGACCGAAGCACCGATCGAATTGAAGCTCAAGGCGGTGTTTGAAGGTTCGTCCGACAAGGACCAACCGCTGGCGAATGCCGTCGATGGCAAGCCGAACACGGCGTGGGTTGTTCGCACCGAGGCCAAGAAAGACAACGCGGCGGTCTTCGAATTGGAGGCTCCGTTCACCGGATTTGCCAGCGGAACGGAACTGGTCGTCGAGATGAAGTTCCGCGACCTCGGGATGGGCCGGATGCGGTTCTCGCTGAGTACCGAGCCGAACCCCGCGACGTGGGCCGGTGACTTCGTGCCGCAGCACGTCGGCGAGATGCGCGCGATCCTCGCCGCTGGTTCAAACAAGCTCCCCGACGCGCAGCGCGAAGCGATGACGCGCTGGTTCAGTCCGTTCGATGCCGAGACCGCGAAGGTGACTCAAACCGTCCGCGATCACACTTTGGCCGAGCCTCGTCCGCCACTGACCGAGGTCTACACGACCATCGCAGGCGGGCAGGAAGTCTTCCTGCTGCGACGGGGCGAAGTGGACAACAAGCTCGGCAAGGCCGAACCCGGCTTCCTGCAAGTCCTGCTGCGAGGCGACCCGCCACCGGCTACCGCTCAAACGGCAACGACTCCACTCACAACACCTCCCGCCGCTCCGACCGCAGTTCCAGCAACTGACCCGCGCATCGCGCTGGCCGACTGGATCACGAACGTCGATCGCGGGGCCGGGCCGTTGCTGGCACGAGTCATGGTGAACCGACTCTGGCAACATCACTTCGGTGAGGGAATCGTCGGCACCCCGAACGACTTTGGCGCGCAGGGCGACAAGCCAACGCATCCCGAACTGCTCGAATGGCTCGCGTCACAACTTGTCGGCAACGGCTGGAAGCTCAAGCCGCTCCACAAGCAGATCATGCTGAGTACCGCTTACCAGCAGTCGCACGAGGTGAACCCCGAGAACCTCGCCCTCGACCCCGCCAACAAATACCTGTGGCACTACCAACCGAGACGCCTCGACGCCGAAATCATTCGCGATGCGCTGCTGGCCATCGGCGGGAACCTCGACAAGAACATGTTCGGTCCCAGCATCCTCGACAACACCCCGCGCCGTAGCGTCTATCTGCGTGTAAAGCGAAGCGAACTGCTGCCGATCATGACCATGTTCGACGCCCCCGAGCCGACTCAAAGCGTGGGCGAACGGATCAGCACCACGGTCCCGACACAGTCACTCGCGATGATGAACTCGCCGTTCGTCAGGCAACAGGCCGAGAAGCTCGCCCAACGCATCCGCCCGACAAACGAAACCCCGCTCGCCACGTCGGTCGATCACGCCTACCGCATCACCTTCGGGCGAGTCCCCTCGGATCCTGAGCGGACTCAAATGCTGGCCTTCCTCGAATCCCAACGCACACTCGCGGGTAGCGACCCCGCCGCCAACACTGATAAAGCGCTGGCCGAGTTCTGCCATGTCCTACTGTGCCTGAATGAGTTTGTTTACTTTGATTGAAACCTCTTCCATTTTCATTTTTCCGCCTCTCTCTTTCTGTCTGCCGTCTTCTGGTCTGCAACAAGAAGTAGACAGAAAGAGAGAGGCGGAAAAATGAAAACCGTTACAAATAATTTGCCGGTCGAGTTCGCCACCTCACTCAGGAGTTGATCCTCATGTTCCATGACAATCCGCTCAATGACCTCGCCCTTCCCGCGCGACGCCAGTTTCTCCAACAAGCAGGACTTGGATTTGGCTCGCTCGCGTTGGCGAGCATGTTGCATCAGGAGACGCAGGCTGCACCGACGGCCAGTGCCGACCCGCTCGCTCTGCGATCGCCTCACTTTCCCGCGAAGATCAAGTCGATCATCTGGTTGTTCATGACGGGAGCCCCCTCGCAGGTTGATACGTGGGACTACAAGCCCGAGCTTCAGAAGCGAGACGGGCAGGACTTGGCGGGGTCCGATCCGAAGACCGGCTTCTTCACCACGAGCGGCAAGTGTTTGAAGTCGCCGTTTGAGTGGAAGCAACATGGCGAGTCGGGGTCGTGGGTCTCGGGGATCTTTCCCCACCTGTCGCAGCATGTGGACAAGATGTGCTTCCTGCACTCGATGCACCTCAAGCAGAACAACCACGCGCCAGCGTCGATCGAATTGATGTGCGGCACCAACCGACCGGGCCTGCCGGCGCTGGGAGCCTGGATGACCTACGGTCTCGGGTCGCTGAATCAGGACTTGCCGTCTTACGTCGTGCTGCACGACACGCGACCGCGCGGTGATGACCAGATTTGGTCGGCGGGCTTTCTGCCGAAGACGTATCAGGCGCTGTCGCTCGACGCGCGGCGGAAGGAGGCGGTCGATAATCTTGCTCGCGACGCCAAGCACAGCGACGCGCAACAACGCTCGCAGCTCGATCTGATTCGCCAACTGAACCAGCAGCATGCGGCGGCGCGGCCGACTCAGGCCGACCTCGCGGCGCGGATCAACTCGTATGAGCTGGCCTATCGGATGCAGATGTCCGCCCCCGAGGCATTGGACTTGTCGAAGGAATCCGAAGCGACTCACAAGCTGTACGGCATGGATCAGCCTGAGTGCGCGACTTTCGCCCGTCAGTGTTTGCTCTCCCGCCGACTGGTCGAACGGGGCGTGAGGTTCGTCCAAATCTTCGCGGGCAAGGGAGTCGGCGGCGACGGCAGCGTGAATGATGTCCCGTGGGATTGTCACACCGATGTCGAGATCAATCACAAATCGTGCGGCCTCCACACGGACCAGCCAGCGGCCGCGTTGCTCGCCGATTTGGAAGCGCGCGGGCTGCTCGATTCGACGCTCGTCATCTGGGGTGGCGAGTTCGGACGGACCTCCGATTCGCAAGGCTCGAAGGGCCGCGACCACAACCCGAACGGCTTCACGATCTGGATGGCGGGTGCCGGTGTGAAGGGTGGCTTCCACTACGGAGAGACTGACGAGTTCGGCTACAAGGCGGTGACGAACAAGGTCCACGTCAACGACCTCCATGCCACGCTGCTACATCTGCTGGGACTCGAACACACCAAGCTGACCTACCGCTTCAACGGCCGCGACTACCGCCTGACGGATGTCGCCGGCAACGTCATCACCGACATCTTGGTGTAGCATTCGGATGCGTGAAGTACCCTTTTCAAGGTCTTTGTTTCAGTTGCTTCTTGGTAGTTTGGAAGTCGTCTTCGCCAGATTGAGTCACGCGCGGCGTGGCCGTGGTGATGTTTCAGATCGGTGCGGTTGGCAATCACAATGGGAGTGAAGCGATGTCGCGGACTGTGGTCTCATGTTGGATGGCATTTGCCGTGGTGTGTGCGATGAGTTGGCCTTGTTGTGCTGACGAACCCGTCGTGACGTTGAAGAAGGGCGACCGCGTGGTGTTCCTTGGCGATTCAATCACCCAGGGCGGGGACAGTCACGACAAGGGCTACGTCCGTCTCATCCGCAAGGCACTGACCGACAAGCACGCTGAGCTTGGAATCGAAGTGATTGGGGCGGGGATCAGCGGGAACAAAGTGCCCGATTTGCAGCGGCGATTGGAGAAGGATGTCCTCGCCAAAATGCCGACGATCGTCGTGATCTACATCGGGATCAACGATGTCTGGCACGGTGAGAAAGATCCCGCCAAGGGGACACTTCCTGACGCTTTCTCCTCCGGCCTGAAGGACGTGGTCGATCGCTGCAAGGCGGCGGGAGCAACCGTCGTGATCTGTACGCCGACGGTGATTGGCGAGAAGAAAGAGGGAGCCAATTCGCAAGACCAGCGCCTCGACCAATACTCGGACCTCAGTCGGGGGCTTGCCAAAGAACAGAAGCTGCCGCTGTGCGACCTGCGCAAAGCCTTCGCGGATCACTTGAAGGACCACAATCCCGACAACGCCGAGAAAGGGGTCCTGACTTCGGATCGTGTTCACCTGAATGACGCGGGCAACAAGTTCGTCGCTGAGACGATGCTCAGGGTGCTGGGCCAATAGAGCCTATTTCAAAACTAGGCACTGTCCCGTAAATCAGCCGCAGGGCGCTGGGCCCCGGTTATTTTGTCGGGAACCGGGGCTAGCGCCGCGCGGCTGATTCGTTTTGCGGGACAGAGCCTAGCCTGACGCGCAAGCGAGGGCTTCACCGTCATCGAATGCCCAGCCCTCGCTTGTGCGTCGGGCTGGTTTTTCGAGGCAAAAATAGTTTTGAAAATGCGTTCTAGGCAAGCGGCCTGAAATAGCTGTTCCAGCGTCAGTATTCTGCGGCTCAAGCGAAAGACGCTCGACAACCGGCGCTGCGCCTCGGGGTTCGCTCTGACGTGAGGCAGCTCTTGTCAATCGTTCAATGATTTTCCGCTTTCGGGCAGTCCCGCAGGGAAGGGCCATTACCTGTCTGTCAGAGGTTTCAGCGTCACTTCGATGATGTCAGGCAGTAAAGCGTTTTGTTTGATCGCGAGAACATTTGACCGCGCGAAGGGGCCAACGAGGCGCGAAAGATTTCGTCGTTGGCGGCAGGGAGTTGGCTGCGTCGAACAACTTCCAGTTGCAGGCCGGGTTTTACGACGATCGTCTCGCCAGAGTCACTTTGGAAATAGGCTAGCCCGTTCACAGCAATCGGCGACGAAGTGTGTTTGCCGCCGAGTCGATCCTTCCACAACTCGCGTCCGGTCTTCACGTCGTAGCAGCAACCGATGCCGTCCATGCTCACCGCCAGCATGAAGTCTCCGATCACAATCGGTGAGGGTTGGTCGCGGCCGACTCGTCGCGGCGTATGCCACGCCATGTGAGATTGCGTGACATCACCTCCGCCTCCCGGTTTCACCGCATACACATCTCCCGTCAGTCCGTTGAGAACAACGACCAAGCCCTGTCCCGGTGTGGCCGTCGGTTCGCCACGCCCGGCAAAGCTCTTGCAGAACCACAGCTTTTTTCCGGATGCGGGGTCGTAACTCGTCACGCCGTTGAACCCGTTCAAGATCACCTCGCGACGCGGACCCTCTTTCAGCAGAACCGGAGAACTCCATCCGCCACGCTCGGGGATGTCACGCGGCGTCTTCCAGACAACGTCGCCCGTCCGGATGTCGAATGCCGTCAGTGATGCCTGCTCTTCAGCCTCACAGTTTTGAATGACCAGATTATCGACGATCAATGGTGAGGCTCCGGTGCCCCACGGGCCTTCAAATTGACCGAGGTCTTTTGACCAGAGTTTCTTCCCGGCAGCATCAAAGCAGTGCAGCCCGCCCCGACCGAAGAACGCGACGACTCGTGCTCCATCCGTGGCACACGTCGCGGAAGCCCAGCCGTTGATGGCATGTGTCTTCTCCGGCTCACCGGTCCAAACGATCTCCTGCCACACCATCTTTCCCGTTTTGCGATCGACACACAGCACGATTCGCTGCCGCCCCGACTTCAGTGCCGCGCTGAGAAAGATGTTGTCGCCCGCGATCACGGGTGAAGACTGTCCCTCGCCCGGCAATGCGGTTTGCCACACGATCGACTTCTCGTCCCATTGAACGGGGACCGCGCTTTCGGTGGAGTGACCGTTACAAGTGGGACCGCGCCAGTTCGGCCAGTCGCCTCCGGCCGCCGCCGTCTGACCACACAGCAAGACCATCAGACCCAAAGACGCCGACCAACAACCATTCGCGATCATCAAGTTCTCCTCATGAGGGGGACGCTGGCAAACAAGTGTTGTGGCCACGTTGAGAAATGGGGCTGCAACCACGGTCGCCAGAGCGTGGGCCGTTCGCAAGACCCGTCTGAAGTCCCACCGTCTGGCGACCGTGGCGACTCTCGTTCTGAATGCTGCCGCAGCACGAGCTTGTGCCGTCAAGACCCCGATTCGCACCTTGGCTTGATCGCATCGCTTTGTAATGGCCTGAGGGCGCCGTTGGTAGCAAACCTAGGGCCAGCGTTTTTTTCACTGTCGGGTGAGACCAGCTCGCTTCGAGCGCCGGCCCACCATCGGGAAACGTCGAGAATTCATGGTGGGCCGGCGCGGCGAAACGCCGCTGGTCCCACCCTACAAGTTTTGCAGACCCAACAAGGCGATGGCCTTGATCCGCAGACGAGTGTACTCGCCAACGATTTGAAGAATTGACAGACTATCGCCGCGATCGGTTTTCTTGGCCGGTCGGTATGAACTAGATTCTCATCAACATCCGCTCAGGAATCTCACCATGACCTTCAGCTTGATCCTTCCGATTCTCATCTCCGGCGTTGCCCTGTTCTTTGCCAGCTTCTTGTCGTGGATGGTGCTGCAACTGCACAAGCAGGACTGGGTGAAGTTGGCGCAGGAGGACAAGTTCATGGAGTCCGCGCGGGGGTGTGATGTCTCGCCGGGGAGCTACATGTTTCCTGCGTGCGGTTCCCCGGAAGAGATGAAGAGCGAGGAGTTCAAGCAGAAGATGAAGGACGGGCCGCACGGATTGATGACCGTGTTTGGCTCGTTCAGCATGGGCCGCAATCTCAGCCTGACGTTCGTCTATTTCTTGGTCGCCAGTTTTTGTCTGGCCTATCTGACGACGCTGGCCGTCCCACCCGGAGCCGATTTCATGAAGGTCTTCCGGTTCGTCGCGACCGCCGGATTCATGACGTTCTTCGCGGCGATCGTGCCGCATGCGATCTGGTTCAAGTGCCGAATCGTGGGGCACTTGGTCGAGTCGATCGCGTTCGCCGCCATCATCGGTGCGATCTTCGCCGCGATGTGGCCGGCAGTTTGAAGTGCCGATCCTCTCACGTTCTGATAAGGGCCGTCCTTGAAATGAGTGTCGCGTTTCTGTCGTTTAACCGCGCGGGCAACGCCCCGCGCGTCGATCGAGCGTACAGCCGTAAACGCGCGGGGCGTTGCCCGCGCGGTTAAACAAGTGACACTCATTTCTCGATTGAACCTCACAAACCAATTGGAGACCTTCCGTGCGATTCTTCCTGCTGCTCACAGTGCCGGTGTTCGTATTGATGTCGGTGTCATCGTCGGCGATGGCTCAGGAAAAACCGGCCGACTGGTCGAAGGGGAAGATTGAAGAGTTGCTCGCACTGTACCAAGATTTTCACTCGCACCCCGAGTTATCGTTTCAAGAAGAACGCACGGCCGCAAAATTGGCGGAGGAATTGAAGGTACTCGGGATTGAAGTGACTACGGGAGTCGGGCGGCGTGGTGTGGTGGGGCTGCTCAAAAATGGAGACGGTCCCGTTGTGATGTTGCGAACGGATTTGGACGCCCTGCCAGTTGTCGAGGCGACCGGATTGCCGTTCGCTTCGACTGTGAGAGCGAAGTATCCGAAAGGGAACGATGTCGGCGTGATGCATGCTTGCGGGCACGACATTCACATCACCACTCAGATCGGTGTCGCGAGGTATCTGGCGACTCACAAGGATCAGTGGAAGGGGACCGTGATGTTCGTCGGGCAACCGGCCGAAGAGGTCGGTGGCGGGGCGGAGGCGATGCTGAAGGATGGCCTCTTCACCCGTTTTCCCAAGCCGAAGTATGCCCTCGCCCTGCACGTCAGCAGCGACATGCCGACGGGCAAGATCGGCGTAAAGGCCGGGTACATTCTCGCCAATGTCGATAGCGTGGACATCAACATCAAAGGGAAGGGCGGGCATGGAGCGTTTCCTCACACGACCATTGACCCGGTCGTACAAGCCGCGCATTTGATCGTCGATCTGCAATCGCTCGTCAGCCGCGAGAACAACCCGTTCGAGCCGGCGGTCATCACGGTCGGATCGATTCACGGCGGGACCAAGCACAACATCATCAGTGACTCGTGCCGCTTGCAGCTCACGGTGAGAAGCTACTCGCCCGAGGTGCGTGAGCGTCTGATCGAGGGAATCAAACGCAAGGCCAAAGCCGCCGCGATCAGTGCCGGCGCGCCCGAGCCGACCATCGAGCTGTCCGATTGGACACCAGCGACGAAGAACGACGCGGACCTCGTCGAACTCGTGGTGCCGACGTTCCGTCGCGTTCTCGGCGACGACAACGTCATCACGGTCGAGCCGTCGATGGGGGGAGAGGACTTTTCGCAGTACGGCCTCGCGGGCGTCCCGATCTTCATGTGGCGGCTCGGCGTGGTCAGCCCCGATCGCCTTGCTCAGATGAAGCAGGATGGAAAGACACCGCCATCATTGCACTCACCGTTCTTTTACCCCGACGCGCGCGAGGCCCTCATCACGGGAGTCACCTCCATGTCGGCGGCCGTGATCGACTTGATGCCCGTGAAGTGACTGAGTGAGCCAATCAGCTCCTCTTTTTCCGAGCGGGGGGTGTGAGTCCCCCGGTTCCGAGTGGAGTCCGGCGTTGGCGGCAACTGCGGGGGCGACCGGAACCGGGGGACTCACGTCCCCCGCTCAGAAAGACAAAGGCGGGCTGACGCCAAGAACAAGACCAGAAACAAACCCCAAAAAATGCTCATCGGCATCTTCGCGGACAGTCACGATCATCTGGACCACATTCGCAAGGCGGTCGAAGTCTTCAACGACGCCGGGTGCGAACTGGTGGTCTTCGCGGGAGACCTCGTGTCGTCCTTCGCCGTCCCTCCGTTGCGCGCTCTGAAGTGTCCGGTCATCGCCTGCTTTGGCGACAACGAGGGAAACAAGACCGGCGTCGCAGCGGGAATGAAAATCATCGGCACGCTCGGCGAACCG
>JAYVDI010000187.1:0-20985 GCA_043749505.1 Schlesneria sp.
CGGGCCAATCGGCGACGACATACGCCAGATGTCGCCAATTTCACGACCCGCGCGAAGACCAATTCCTTCAACAACTCAATCCGGCCTGTGAACGATTACAGAGGGGACACACCGAGAAACGAGTAATTCCTGGTCGAGCCAACTACAACGTCCGAGTTCACGGTATTCCAGATTCTTGTCCAGTGACATCGCCGCTCGCATAGAAAGCCATCATGTCTCCGCCGTCTCTCTGAGCTTTTGCCGTCCGATCAAGCTGTCTCAGCTTCGCACTCTTGGCGATGTCACTTCCTTTTGACGGGCTGTTGCTGGATCGCTCGCCGCCCGACAACACATTGCCGGGTTGGTCGCTGTTCACGATGGGATGGATCGGAACCGTGGCGGTGCTTGTTGGACGGTTTGGAGAGTTGGGATGGTTCGCCAACCCGTGCCTGCTGGTGGGACTCATCACCGCGCTGAATCGTCAGTACGGCCTCGCGCTGATTGCGGGCGCGCTGGTGACGGGGAACGAAGCGGGAACCATGACGAACGTGATCGGCTACGGTTCCGGCTTGTCCCTTTGGTTCGCCGCGATCCTGTTGCAACTTGCCACCGCTGCCACCCTGTGTGTCATGCACCAGCGGCGTAGGGATTGGCCAAAGCCGGTCAATGACTGACGGTGATAGTGGACAAAACCACCACCCGTTCACCGCCCGTTGAAAAAACGTAGCACGGACACCCTCGTCCGTGATTTCTACATGGTCTCGGACGGACGAAGGCGTCCGTCCTACCTTTTTCAACAGGCTGTCAGGACGGCTCCGATGCTCCTCATCGCAGAACGAAGTCCTTAGAGTAGCGCCCCGTTGAAGAGGCCCGCTTGCTTCAGGACGGAGTGGCCCTCACAAAATCTCCTCCTCAGAGAAAGATCTCTATGACCACGACAACTCCCGACGCGACTTCTGCGGCAACGGCCTCCGATCCGATGGTCGAACACGTCCTCGTCGTGCCGACGCTGCTGTTCCGAGAGTTGGGATACTTCCAAGGCTTCAACGCCAATGTGGGGCGGTATCTCGACACGTTGCTTGATCCGCTACACACCAGCTTCCAACCGCGATCAAAGTGTGAGGAAGACCCGAGCTACAAACAGCTCATTCCGTACTGTCTCTTCATGCACGACGGGCGGCTGTTTAACTACCGCCGTGGCAAGTCAGGGGGCGAGGGGCGACTGCACAGTAAGCGGTCAGTCGGGATCGGCGGCCACATTTCTTCGACCGACCGAATGGGCGGAGATCGCCGGTATCAAGAGGCCATGCACCGCGAGATTTCAGAGGAAGTCTTTTTGCAGGCAGGGTTTCAAGATCGTTGCGTCGGTCTCATTAATGACGACGAGAGTCCCGTCGGGCAGGTCCATTTGGGGATCGTTCACATATTTGATCTGGACTCGGCAAAAGTTCTGCCACGGGAAGAGTCGATCTTAGAGACAGGATTCGCACAACCCGCAGAATTGCTACAGCAAATCGACCAGTTCGAGACTTGGTCGCAGATTTGCCTCAAGCACTTATTTGGCGGGGGTTGAGGTTTCGAGGACCGATCCGGCGCGATGTCGATGCATCGCGGCGTCCGGGAAAGATCGATCGCTCGTCGGCTGTGCGCGTCGCAAATCAAAAGGAGCCACAAGCGATGGACACACAATTGAGTCGGCGGGCGATGGTAAGTGCAGCGTTGGCAGCCGTGGCGGTACCCGTTGCGTTGAGTGTGGCCAGCGCGCAAGACAGGCCAGCGGCAGCACCAACTCAAACAAAAGGAAAGCTGACCGATCAAACGCTCGGCACATTGCTCAAGGCGATGGGGCTGGATGCGAAACTGAACGAACAGCGTTACGACTTCGCCTTCAAAGCGACAATCGAAGATGCTGAATGGGAACTCTCGTTGTCAGCGGTCTTGAGTCAGGACGGGACTTCCATTTGGATCATGGCTTGGCTGGATGAGCTTCCGAAATCGGCGGCCGATGTCCCGCGCACCGCGCTCCTCCGCCTGCTGTCAGACAACGATAAGCTCGGCAAAGGAAAGTTCTTCGCATACATCGCGGCCAACCGCCGATTCGTGCTGCAACGCGTGATCCCAAACGAAAACATCAATGCTGCCGGGTTCCGCTCGGCTCTCGATGATCTCGGCCAGTCGGTCGTTTCAACTCATTCCCACTGGTCGGTCGCCAATTGGGCATCCACCACGGGTGAGGAACCGGCAACAACGGCCAAGGCTGGTCCGCCGGTCAAGGGGAGTGCGCCTCAAACCGCAGCCCCAACAACTGCTGCTCGCCCCGCAGCGACTCCCGGTCGAGTGCCTCAGTCGGCGGTGAACGATTCCAAGTTCAACACATCGACCAAGCAGTGAGTCGATCGCGTTAGGAGCAAAACCTCACAGCACGCGCCACCTTCGGTTCACCAGAACAAAGAACGGGAAAGCCCGCGTACCAATTTGGTCGCGGGCTTTCCCGTTGTTGTTTCGAGGTGTCGCTCTGAGCCAGAGCAGGGTTACCTAGTGCCAGCGATCACTTGGGCGAGTGAGCGAATCCTCGTTCACGGTCGCGACGAACCATTTCGTCGAGGACCACCGGGTGCCAGTTCTCATCACGGTCTTGAACCGGGGCGTAGTGGCGACGCGCCCAAGTCCTCATCCGCATTTCCTCGACGGGATCCACTTCAAACGTGCCTGTCTGTTCCAACATGGAATACGCCTTCACGATCTCCTCCTTCTCCCTCTCGCGGTAGCTGGCCAACATTTGAAAGAGCTAGTGGACCCAACCGGATGGTAGGTCAACGGCCAAGATGCTACCGCTGAAGGCTGATTTCGCAACTAAAAAGCTGCAAAACAGCCATGTTTCTCCAAGAATCTGGTCCGCACCCAAGAAAATCTGCTTGACCTTGGCGGCTGGAGAACTTGAGGCATCCACTTCACTGGTCTCAGACACTCTCATGCCTTGGCACCGATGCAGAACAGGTGCGTGTCAGTGCGAATGTAGATGTGACCATCGACAAAAACCGGCGTGGCAACCGCTTGCGATCCGTCGAGTTCATTTGCAGCGAGGACTTTGAACTCGTTTCCTTGAGCCAGCACAAACGTCTTGCCATCTTCGCGCGTGATGTAGATCTTGCCGTCCGCGAGGATCGGGGACGAGCTGAAGTTGTTGCGATTCTTCTCGGGCTGTCCCGTCCAGAGCTCCTTCCCCGTGGCGATGTCCATGCACGTGACGGCCCCCTTGTCGCTCAGCAGATAGACCTTGCCATCGGCGGCGGCGGGAGTCGGGACATCGGTCCCTAGTTCGCTCTTTTTCCAGGCAATGTGTGACTCGGTGACATCACCGCTGCCACCGAGTTTGATCGCGGTGATCGTCTTGCCGCGCGCGTACGGGGCCACGACGATCCCGTTCTGCACGACGGTCGAAGCAATGGAGCGGAAGTAACGCTCACCGCTCGGATTCAATCCGCCCACACGCCATATTTCTTTGCCATTCGTGCCGTCGTGAGCCGTCACATGATCGGCTCCCAGCACGATCAGCGTCTCTTGACCGTTGTCATTCAGAACGACGGGCGTCGAGTAACTTTGAGCCGCTTCTTCGGGAGCACCCAGATTGCGGTCGGCCTTCCACGCCAGCTTGCCCGTCAATTTGTCGAGTGCCACCAGATAAGACGGCCCGGTCTGCATGACGGCCACCACACAATGAGCCTTCGTCAATACGGGCGATGTCCCCAAGTCCCACCACAGCGTGTCTTCGCCGTGTTCCTTCTGAAGATTGTTCTGCCAGACAACCTTGCCTGCGAAGTCGGTACAGACCAGATCGCCACTCTTGAAATAAGCATAGACGTGCTGGCCATCGGTCACGCACGAAGGGTTCGATCCGGATGCCTTTTTGTTTTTGCCGGGCCGCTCAGCGCCAACGATCACGCGCCACGCTTCCTTTCCATCACGATCAAACGCCAGCAGTGCGTTCTTTCCGTCAGAGGCACTTGTCACGAAGATGCGATCGCCCCACACGGCAGGTGTGGAAGAACCCTTGCCTGGCAGTTCGACCTTCCACGCGATGTTCTTCTCGGCGCTCCATTCGGTCGGGTAGTTCTTGCCCTGCGCGACACCGTCTTGATTCGGACCGCGCCAGTTTGACCACTCACCCGCCACGAGGGACGAGACGCACGCCATGAAGAGACTCAAATTAAAGACGATTCGCATGGTGAAGTTCCTGTGGAGGGAGGCTCAAGCCAAGTGGTGGATCAAGTGAAACAAACGGCCGTGACGACGAGGTCGTGGTCGATCATATGCTCAGCCCGATTGACTGGCGAGCAGTCGGCGTATGGGGACCAAACTGAAGGACGGATGCCTCGATAGCCTGGAGTCAGTCACCGACTTCGGCCCAAACGACGAGTTCCACTGCCGCGTTGATCGGCAGTTCGTTGGCTCCGACGGCAATGCGCGTATGTTTGCCTGCGTCGCCAAAGGCTTGAACAAGCAGCTCAGACGCCCCGTTGATGACCGCCGGTTGCTTCGTGAAACCCTCAGCCGATTGGACGTAGCCTTCCACGCGCACGATCCGCGTCACTCGATCAAGGTTCCCGATGCACGACTTGATCTGCGCGAGAGCGTTCAGCGCACAAAGCCGCGCAGCGTTGGCGCCTTCGTCTTCGTGCAGATCGCGCCCGAGTTTTCCTTTGAACATCAACTCTTTGCCGATCACTGGCAACTGCCCACTGGTGATGACGAGGTTCCCGGTGCGAAGGACCGGGACATAGAACCCGATCGCTTCGGGAGCGACGGGAACCTCGTGGCCGTGTTGTTTCAAACGCTGTTCGACGGTGCTGGTCATGGAAAGTTCTTTCTAAAGTGAGCGGGCAGTAGTGGTCGGGTGCGTGGAGTCTTCGGAACGCACCGTCGTTTGCACGGCGGATCTCCAACCGGTGCGTTCCGAAGACTTCACGCACCCGACTTGCCAGTCTGCAACGGCAGCCCGCCGAACTGACGGACTGCCTCGTATGCGACAGCGCAAACTGTGTTGGCTAGGTTCAAGCTGCGGACTTCCGCGTGCATTGGAAACTGAACGGTGCGCGAGCGCAACTCCTCAACAATCTCGCTTGGCAGGCCATTCGTTTCGCGACCGAATAACAAAATATCACCGGGAGTGAAATCGGCTTCCCACACCGTGCGCGCGGCCGGGTTCTCGATGCACCAAACATTGCGACCGGGCAGTTTTCGCAAGACTTCGGGCCAACTATCGACCAGCTCATAGTCGAGGTAAGGCCAGTAATCCAATCCCGCACGACGGAGTTGCTGCTCGTCGAGGCTGAACCCCAACGGACGGATCAGCCACAGCTTGGCTCCGATGGCAACACACGTTCGCCCGATGTTCCCCGTGTTGGGAGGAATCTCTGGCTGATAGAGCACGATATGGAGCAGAGGTTCTGGCATTGGGGTTCAGGGCTAACAGCCTGTTGAAAACAGCCGTAGCACAGGCGGCTCGCCTGTGTTTTCCAACGGAAAAAGCGAGCAGGCGAGCCGCCTGCTCCACGTTCTTCAACCGCCTGTCAAGGCCGAGCAATTCGTCCCGAAACCAAGTGATAGCCCTTCGCTTCGACCGAGTTGATATGGATGAACCACATCGGCATCCGTTCGACGAACCAGTTGGGTGTTTTCGTGACGACCTGCACCAAGCCCCCCGGCTTCAACGCGCGGTAGGCCGTGTCGAGAAACAGTTCCGCGATGGCGTAGCCCGAGAAGTACGGCGGGTTGGCCAGCACGAGATCGAAGTCGTGGGTTGAGGCGGTCGCCCCTTCGCAATCCAACACCGCCGTGATGCCGGGAGCCGCGTTGATCTCGGCGTTGTGCTGTGTGCATTGCACGGCGCGCGGGTTGGAGTCGAGAGCCATGACCGTGACTTTCTCGGCGCGAAAAGCGGCGGCAAGGCTGACGGTTCCCGCACCGCAGCCCATGTCGAGCACTTTCATTTTTGGCCGAATTTCCATCGCGTTGATGAGCGTCCTCGCCCCAAGATCAATACGGCGGTGCGAGAAGACGCTCGGACGACTGAACATCTTGATGAGTCGCCCCTGGTCGCGGAACGCAAACTCATCGTCAAAGTTCTTCACCTTCTTGAGTGGCCCGGTCTTGGTTGCGAGGTACAGCGTGCCGACTTTCTTGAAGGGCCGTCGCGTCACCTTCGTGAACAGATTTTGAAGCTGCTCGTGCAACCACTGATCTTCGTCGTTGTCGGTCGAGGCGATCATGCGTCCACCGATGGCCAGCCGCTGGAAGCCCTGCTGCATCAGATCGCGCGTCATCTCGGCATCGCCTCCTTTGCGGAAGACGAACGCGACGAGGTCTTGCTCGCCCTCGGGCAGGTCCGGCTTGCAAAGGAGTCGCAAATTATCGACCGGCCCCTGATCGAAGACTTGGAACTCCGTCTGATTCTTCTGATAGAGGTCGAAGAAACAGCAGGCGACTTTCGCATCGGGCCGTTCGCGCGCGTACGTCTCGGCAAACTGACCGCGACCGGCCGTCGTGCAAACGACGCGCGTCGCATCGAGTTCGGGGATCGCGTCGATCAGAAGTTGCTCGTGCGGACGAACGGGCAGTGCGGTCGATGGGGCTTCGTCGTCATACGAGTCCTCCTCGAACGACTCGTCGTCGTCTTCCTCGAAGTCGTCGTCTTCCAGATCGTCATCACTCATGTCGTCGTCTTCGAGAACTTCGTCTTCAAGGTCTTTGTCGAACTGGTCATCGTCAGGAGAGTGTTTGGGACGAGGCACGCGGTGGACTTTCTGATTTGAAATGTCGAATGAACAGATGGCTGTTCGTCGTTTAACCGCGTGGGCAACGCCCCGCGTGGTTAAACGAGGTAAGCCTCAAATCACACGGCAAAGGTAGCACTTGAGGTAGTCGGATTCGAGACACGTGACCGAAGTCGGGTGATCGGCCGCCGCGCCGCGCGTCTCCAAAATTTGGAGCCGCCGATTTTCGTGAAGAGCCGCTTGAGCAACCGCGTCCAGAAATCGCTCGTGCGAAACCTGCCCCGAGCAACTGCACGTCACGAGGAAGCCGCCCGGTTTGAGGATGCTCAGTGCCGAGCGATTCAAACTGTAATAGCCGCGCAACGCGGCCTCGATCCCCTGCTTGTGTCGCGCGAGTTTCGGCGGATCGAGAATCACGGTGTCAAAGCGTTCTCCCGCCGCCGCGAACTCTTCGAGGGCTTTAAAGCAGTCCCGTTTGACCAACGTCAGTCGATCGGCGACGCCGTTCAACTCTGCGTTCGATTGAGCCAGTGCGAGGGCCGACTCAGACATATCAACGCCCGTGACGTGGCTCGCCCCGCCATTGACGAGGCAGTTCAGCGAAAAGCCGCCTGAGTAACAACAGACATCCAACACGCGATGGTCGCGCACCAGATCGGCGACGCGGCGGCGGTTGTCTCGCTGGTCGAGAAAGAACCCGGTCTTCTGCCCTTCCGCCACGTCGAGTTGAAACTGCACTCCGTTCTCGCGAATCAGGAGCGGTCGCGGCGGAGCCTCACCCCACAACAAGCCGTCGGCCAGTTCGAGACCCTCGGCCTCGCGAATCCCTTTCTCAGTCCGCAGCCAGATGCCGCGCGGGTTGAGCTTGGATCGAAGCAGTTCGACGATCAAATCCAAGCGTTTTCCAAGGGCAAGGCTCGTCACCTGCAACAGCAACCAGTCGCCATACCGATCGACGGTCAGTCCCGACAACCCATCGGCCTCACTGAAAACGAGCCGACACGCGGAGTCGGGTGCGAACCGGTGCAGCGTAGGATGGACGCCTCGTCCGTCCGTCAACTCCGTCACCTGTTCATGAGCGTCTTCACTTGGCCGGACGGACGAGGCGTCCATCCTACGGCCATGGAAATCAGCCCCACCAAACAGCCCGACACGCAGCGAGATCGCATCATCGAGCCGCTGCGACCAGAAGGCTTCATCGAGCGGAACAGCCTCATCCCACGAGTAGAGCCGCACACAAATCTGGCTCTCCGGATTGAAGATTCCGCGTGCGACAAACCGCTCGACATCATCAATGACATCGACCACGTCGCCGGGCTGAGGGTCTCCCACCAGCCAATCGACCGCCCCCTGAAACACCCACGGATGCCGACTAAAAAACGGCAATGCCTTGCGCGGCTTGAGAACGATTTGGGGCAGAGTGACTGATGACATAGGCGGAACCTCTCGCATTCAATGTTGGCGAGAAGACTCCCTCACCCTAGCAACCCGTTGAAATCACGTAGGGCAAGCGTCTCG
Source organism: Schlesneria sp. (assembly GCA_043749505.1). GTDB lineage: Bacteria > Planctomycetota > Planctomycetia > Planctomycetales > Planctomycetaceae > Schlesneria. Next base: position 8,271 of record JAYVDI010000187.1, read on the forward strand.
CTTGCCCGTCACCGAAATTGAACGACAGGCAAGCGAGACGCTTACCCTACGACTCACTTCAACCCGAGCGACTTCACCGCTTCACCATCGACCTCTTCGAGGTAGGCCAGCAGTCGGTCGCGTTGGTTGGTGAGGTGGCGGACGCGCAGCAATGAGCGAACGCGCGTGGTCAGTTCCAGTCGGTGAACGGGCTTCGTCAGGAAGTCATCCGCGCCCGCTTGAACCGCGCGTTCGATGTCGCCCAGTTCGTTGAGGGCCGTCACCATCAGGATCGGGATGTCCTTGGTCGCCTTGTCCGCGCGCAACCGCTTGCAAACTTCGTAGCCGCTGAGTTTCGGCATCATGATGTCGAGCAAGATCAGGTCCGGCTGGAACTCGGCAACTTTGTTCAGCGTCTCTTGGCCATCGTGAGCCATTGCGATTTCAAACGGTTCATCGGCGAGGTACGCATCGAGCAACTCACAATTTTGCAGGTTGTCATCGGCGATCAGGATGCGGGAGGGAATCGTCGTCATAGTGCGCAAGTCCGTAGCGAAGTCGGTGTCCACCGATCATGTTCGATGATCGGGCTGTTTGAGGCGGCGAATCCTATCGACTTCACCCACGAAGCGGAATTCGCCCGAGAACACCAACCCGAAGCGTGAGCGAGGATGGATCCCAAGCGATAGACACCCTCGCTCACACTTCGGGTTGGTGCTGACTGCGAGCCGAGACCACGCGCGGTGTTCGAGCCTCACAACTCGGCGTGGTGCATCAGGTCTTGCTTGGTCACCAGCTCGCCAGCGAACTCGCGCGTAATGCGGCCTCGGCTGAAGGTGAGGATGCGATCGGCGTGGGCGAGGATCAGTTCCGGCTCGGTCGAAGCGAGAATCACTGCCGCGCCGTCCCGTTTCTGTTGAGCGACCAATTCCATGATCTCGGCCTTCGCGTGGACATCCATGCCGCGCGTCGGCTCTTCGAGCAACAAGATCTTGATCGGGCCGAGCAGCCATTTGGCGAGGACGACTTTCTGCTGATTGCCTCCCGATAACGAACCGGCCCGCAGCGCGGGGTTCGGCGGACGACAACCGACTCGTTCCAACAGCGACTGACAAACGCGATGCTCGTTGCGGCGCGTGAGCCACGAACCGAGCGTTCTCGACAAATGAGCCAACGTCGCGTTGTGCGCGATCGGGGCGCGACGAGCCAGCGTCTGTGCTCGATCTGCTGCGACGAGAACGATGCCGCGCTGGACAGCCTGCGGAACGTCACCCGGTCGCAGTTGCTGATTGTCCATCACACATCCACCTCGATCCGGCGTGTGCGACCCGGCGAGAGCGTGAACCAATTCCTGATGCCCCGCTCCGACGAAGCCGTACAAACCGAGGCACTCTCCCGGCTTGGCATCGAGCGAGATGTCATCGAAGTGGCCGCGATGACTCAACCCACGCACAGTCAGCCGAGTCGAGACCGTTGAGGCGGCGGGCAACGTCGCGTCTGTCTTCTCGGCAGCTCCCGAGTCGAGCGTCGCACCGACCATTTGATGGAGGATTCCGGCGCGATCGAGTTCCTTCGAGGGACGTGTCTCTAACCGGCGACCATCGCGCAGAATGGTCACCCGATCGCAGATGGCCAGTACGTCTTCAATGAAGTGGCTGATGAAGACCATCGCCACACCCCGCGTTTTCAACTTGGAAATCAGTTCAAACAACCGCCGCGCTTCGGGAAGACTGAGCGCGCTGGTCGGCTCGTCGAGAATGAGAACTCGCGCACCGCTGTGCAGTCCACGCGCGATCTCAACCATCTGGCGAATGACCAGCGGGAAGGTGTCGAGTCGCCGTCGTACGTCGATGTGAATGTCGAGTTCGGCGAGTGACTCGGCCGCCTCGCGGTTCATCCGACTCCAATCGACGCGACCCCACTTCGTCGGCTGCCGTCCCAGAAACAAGTTCTCGGCCACCGACAACGCCCCGATCCCCGACAACTCTTGGTAAACCATCGCGATCCGCTGCGTGAGAGCCTCGCGCGGCGAACTGAGTCGCACTGGCACGCCGTCCAACCGGATGTCACCGCGATATTCGGGGACCGCCCCCGCCAGCACCTTCATCAACGTACTCTTCCCCGCCCCGTTGCATCCGACCAGCCCATGCACCTCGCCGGCGTACAAATCAAAATCAACGCCCTCCAACGCCACGACACCCCCAAACCGCACACTAATGGCACGGCAGTCGAGCAGCGGCGGTGGTGTGGAAGTTGGCATGTGGAGACGTGAGCAGCGCCGTTGATGAAGAAGCAGCCTTCAATCTTCAGATTTCGTGTCATCCAGCCGCGTGAGAGCTTTACTGGTGGACTTCAGTTGTTTCCTGACATCTGTGATCGGTGTGGAAGCCGGAAGATCCTCCGGCTTCTGTCCGCTGATTTCGATCATCGACTTGCGGACCTGTTTGCCGACGTTCTCCGCCGTTGCTTCCAACAGTTGTTGTCCGCGCACTCCCGTGTTTCTGATCTTGGCTGCCGTTTGCGTGATCCGAAACAAGTGCGCCGCCAACTCTTCCTTCCCCATGCGGTCAATCACCTTTTCCTTGGGACTGAGTCCCTTGCGATCATGGAGCTTGGCGAGATTCATGTTGTACATCCCTCGATAACCAGCACTCTGGAAGAACGCATAGTTTTGGATGCCGTGTTGCTGAGTGATTTTTCCCCTTCGGTCACTTCATCACGAATGAGAACTCTGTCGATGGCATCCGCGTGTTCCAAAGCACTTTGAAACGTTGCGGCCAGAGACGCTAAGTAGACTTGGGCCGCAGCCACGTTCGCCTTTTTCGGATCGCCATTCATCGCGATCAGGTAACACGCGAAACGAGTGAACCGATAGGACTGATCCGCCTGGCGAAGGAAGTTGTCTTCCGTGGGAATTCCCAATGAAAGACAGGCTTGCATCGCCTTCATCACCACTTTTCGGAACGACTCTTCCCCGTGATAGTCCAATGCCCGCATGAGAACTGGCTCATCCCACAAGTTGATGCCGTTGGTGATCGCCAAACTTTCAAAACTGAAGTCTCCTCCATCTGCCTCGAACAACACTGCATCGGACATTTAACATCCCTCTTCCTGCCAAGCAGCACGGCAACGCCACCAGCCACTCCGCTCCAAGCTTACTGCCTCACACCATGCAGTGCAGCGGATCGGCCAAGTAGTACATCGCCTCCAACACGCTGGGCGATTCGGGGCTGACAAGAGGGCCGGGGGTGACGATCTCCAGCGGTGCGTGTTCGATCGTTTCCTTGTTGCGGGCGAAGAACTGTCCGAGGAACAGTGCCGTTTGGTGGATGCGGCAGACGGGATTCACCGAAGTCGCCGCGAGAACGCCGCTCTTCACCGCATCGAGGCCCGCTTTCTGGCCATCAACAGCGACGACGAGCATTTTCTCGTGGATTGTTCCTTTGAGTGCCGGGACCGAAGCGAGAGCCATGTCGTCGCTGTGAAAGAAGGCTCCGGCGATGGGCGTGGTCTCTTGCTGAAGCAGTGACTCGAACGTGTTGCGAGCCTTCTCGGCCTTCCAGTCACACCAACGGACTCCACCGCCAACCACTTCGATTTCTGGGAACCGCTTGGCAACGTTCTCGAAGCCACGTCGTCGGCCCTGCGCGCCACTGTGACCGTCGAGTCCACCAATGTGAATCAACTTCCCTTTGCTGCCGATCTTCTCCATCAGATAGCCCACACACATCTCGGCCATGACTTCGTTGTCGGGAGCGACCAGCGTCCAAACTCCCGCCGCTTTCATTTGGTCCTTAGCGACGAGTTCCGTGTCCATCGAGATGACCGGGATGCCGCGTTCCTTCAATCGGCGAGTTGGCTCGGCCAGCGAGTCGATCTGCACGGCTTGAAAGCAGCAGAAATCCCAGTCGCGATCGATGATGGCGTCGATCTTGTTGCGTTGCTTCTCGGGATCGAACTCACCATCAAACCAAGTGATGTCCACGTTGAGCAGCCGTCCCCAAAGCTCGGCCGTCTTCTTGCCGAGTTCGCACCAAGTGCTTTGCAACCCCGCATTCGAGAAAGCCGCCTTGAGTGGCCGCAGTGCAGGATCGACGCTCGCGCTGGCTGAGCCTCCACCGCCCATTGGTCCTCCGGCGGGCTGGCCGCAGCCCATCAAACCTGCCGTCATCGCGGCAGCCGAACCCAGTGAAAAAGCTTCCAAAAACTCGCGCCGTGACGCCGACATGGGAAACCTCGCAGAAGTCGCGTTAGAAGTGTGAGACCGAGCAAAGAGAACGCCCGACATCGTGATGAGGCTTCCCAACGGAAGCAAGCGAAGTCCGGCCGTTCAACCCGGCAGAGCGAAAACATTCACCACTTCAATGACATGAACCCGAAGCGTGAACGAAGAGTTGTCCTCAGACAATCTCGTTCACGCTTCGGGTTGAATTGGATTCAGGATTTTCCAGCGATCGAAGCCGTCACACCCCAATGCATGTGACTGCCGTCTCATTCTTCTGGCAGATTGGTCTCAGACTCTCCCACTAAACTCGGGACGCGCAATTGTCTTTGAAAGTCCGGTTTGCAGAAATGAACGCCAACCCCAATCGCAGAGAAAAAAACCAATCCCTATCTCGAACCGGCAAGTCATTTTGCGGCGTGAGCCCCTCCGCTTGGTGCCCCGCCATTATTCTTTTCCATTTCTTTCTGGATTCGCTCTCCGTGAATCGATTCGCGCTGCTTGATCTCTTCTGGCGCGACGGGCTTGGGAGCGGGAGCGCAACCCGAAGCACCGAGACCAATCAGCGTGACGCAAACAGTCATTACAGCAATACTCTTCATAATCAACCTTTCGATGAGACAGCCACACATTTGTTCACGTAGAAAGCACCACGCGCCACACGAGAACCGAAAACACACATAACAGCTTGTTGAATAACCCTGTAGGACTGGCACTCTTGCCCGTCCTACAGCTTGAAAACCAACGGGCAAGAGTGTCCGTCCTACCTCTTTTTCAAGAGGCTGATAACCCACACTCACCACATTAGCACGTTAGAAAAATCGACTCACACGAAACGCAACTTCAATCGACATGCGCCTCAATAAGCCTGCCCTTGCCTTCCACAGCCAGGTAGTTCTGCCGAATTGAAACGTCCGAGTAGGATTCGACGCGCCCACCCGGCCAGCGAATTTCGATATCGACGGCCTCCAAATCCTCTTCACCGAAACCAAACTCTAACCGGCGTTCATTTGAGGCCTGATAGCCGTCGCCTGCGGTTAGTTGTCTTTCGAGAGTTCGATGCTTCGTTCGAGCAATCACCCTCGTACCGATGGCATCTCGTGACCGAGTTGTCCCAACCAGATGAAGCCCCAAGCCTCCGCTCGCGCCGTGAGTTTGATTTGTCAGCACTACGGCAGTGTCGGCGATGTGGGAAATGACCACGTCAGTGAGGCCGTCGCGATTCCAATCCACCTTGGCTAACCCTCGCCCCAACCGAGGAACCCCAAAAGTTGGCCCCACTTCGGCCGCAAATTTCTCAACGAACCGCCCATTGTGATTTGTGAAGAACTGTGGATTCATCTTGTACGGAATCTGCTTGTGCGTGAAATCATCGACGTGTCCGTTGGTGACAATCAAGTCTTCCCATCCGTCTAAATCGGCGTCCAGGAATTGTGCCCCAAACCCGAGCTGCTCCCAACTGGGCTCGCGCAGCCCGGTGGATCTGGCGCGATCAGAAAATGTCCGTGGCCCCACATTCAAATACAGTGCGTTTGACTCGTGATAAAAGTTGCTCACGAACAGATCAAGTCGTCCGTCTCCGTTGGCATCTCCAGCGGCGATGCCCATGCAGGCTTGTGCGGCACCCGCTTCGTCATATGCCAAACCTGAAAGCACTCCGACCTCTTCCCACTTCGTGATCTTGTCCTCGGCTTTAGAAAGCGGAACGAAATAGAAGTTCGCTCGACCGTCGTTCCCAACAAACAGACTGATGTCTCCGGAGTGGTCGAAATCCGCCGCGACGATCCCCAAGCCGTCACCATCAGCCATCTCAAACCCTCTTCCTTCAGAGGCATCAAAAAAACTGCCGTCACCCGTGTTGAGGTGAATGCAATCCGGCGCGGCAGGAAACCCCGCTGGCGCACAAGATCTGGCAACTCCGTCGCTGCCTCGACAGATGCGAGTAAAAACATCGTCGCCCTGCAAGAAGGTGACATCGTACATGTCGGGAAGGGCGTCTCCGTCGATGTCGGCCAGAAGACAACTTGTCGTCCAGTACCCATGTCGCTTGTAACCGACCTCGTCTGTCACGTCGGTAAAAGTACCATCACCGTTGTTCCGTTGAAGCCGATTGCCATCGACATTGGCGACGTACAGATCGACGAAACCATCGTTGTCATAGTCTCCCGCAGCGACACCTTGTCCAAACGAAGCATCGTGGATGCCAACGCGTTCGGTCACATCCACCATTTGGTCTCCACCGACGTTCCGATAGATCACGTCGAGGTGATCTTGGTGTGCTGGTCCCGGCGGCCAGACACATCCCTGAGTGAAATACAGATCGCACCATCCATCACGGTCATAGTCGATGGCTGCAACCCCGCCGCCCGTGTATTCAAACATCCGCTTGCCGTCACTCGTGGGATCGTCACCATTAAAATATCGGAAACTCAATCCCAGTTTCTCCGCGTCATCGGCAAACGAAATCGTGGCACGACTGGAACCGGAGCGGCGTTCGATTTGAGGGGCTTCAGACGCGGTGGACGTTGGCAACATGTAGGCAGAGAAATCGTAGACTCGCGCCAGATCGTGATCCGGCATGACCCAGGGTATTTCGTCGCGCCATTGGCTGTTGATTTCTCGCAAAGTATCGAGTCCCACCTGGTGTGTCGGGTTGACCTCAAGCAAATACTCGCTCCAAATTCGACACTCGCGCAGCCGCCCCAACTCTTTCGTGAGCTTCACGCATTTCTCGATTTCAACTTCGTCACTACGATCCTCGTACAACCTGATCGAGGATTCCAATAAACGAGCCAGACGGCGTGATCTCTCCAAAAACACGAGTGCCTCGACGGTTCGGCCTTGACTGGAAAGAAGCTGACTTAGCTGATAGGCAGACCGGTCATGATTTGGATGGCGCAAGAGAGCTTCCCAATAACAACGGATGGCACCACGGGCATTTCCCGCCTCCTGAGCATGGCGTCCTTTCAAATACCAAATCCCCGGATGCTGATCAGAGCCTGCGGGCAAGCGACGGAGCAGGCTATCGACCGCCGTCGCCTCACCCCGATCGAGTAACAGTCCCCCGAGTACAACGTACGCCTCGACGAGTTCAGGCCGTTTGGCAAGGCACTCATTCACCAATGACAGGGCTTGTTCACCCCGGCCCAGCGAGGCTGCAACTCGGGCACACCCCAACGCTCCCAGCGGATCCCGGACGGCGAACATTTTTGCAAACACATCTTCCGGGGGGGCTGGCATTTCATCTGGATTGGCCAACAAAATCAGCTTCATGAGACGGTCAGAAGCGGTCGGCACCGTTCTCTGCAGCGCTGGCATCGATTCCCACCGACGACCCGAGAGTGAATACAGTGTCACCCATAGACCATCTGCGTGCAGATTGATTGCGGACGGCTCCGTTACGGAAAGGAGCGTTTGCTCGGCGTCATTCAATCGTCCCCGCGAAAGCAGGATCGAAGTAGATGCAAGTCGCGCGGCCACACTCGTTTTTCCCGCACTTGCTGGAATTCGCTGATAGGCATCCAGCGACTCGCTGAGATGGCCTTGGCGCTGGAGAGCCTCTCCGAGCAACAGTGTCACTCCCATGTCATCGGGATGGGATCTCAGCCATTTGCGAGCCGAACGCTCGGCATCCCTATAGCGACGCTGAGATATGCCGAGTTTGATGGAATCCACTTCCGCAGTCGTTTGCAGACGGCCTCGAAGCAGCCATAAGAACAAAAGCATCGCGAGACAAAGAAGCGATCCAAACCACAAACGTCGCGACGCGAATCTGTCGGTCGGAAAGAGTCTCGTTCGATGATGGCTGGGCTGCTGTGAAGTCATGAAACGCAACTACCTGACCGCCAATTTCGCCCGGAGGATTCGGTGGTAAGCCACTTCCTCCGTCGTGCCGCGAACCAACCGCAAGGATTGACATCCAAAAATCAAAAACCGGGTATCGCTCATGTGAACGATACCCGGATTGATTCAAAGCAATCGTGAAATCAGCAGGCGCGGGCGACTCAGAAGTCTGAGATCGTCTCGCCATTCGCTCGAGTTCCCAAAGCACGCCACAGGAGCTTATCAATGTTTTGATTAGCGCCTTTGACAGCACCGTCTGCCATCAAGACATGAACCAAACCTGTGTGTCGGCTGGTTGCAGTCATGATGGAATGGGAACGATCCCAGTCATCTTGGATACAGGATGGCCCGTTCGGCGGAATGAGGGTGCTGAAACCAACGAAGTGGTATCCACCGTCTCCCCAACGGTCGCCTGGCAATTCGTTGACTTTCGGGGAGCTGTACTTACCGGTCGCAGCATTGACACCACTAACACACATTGTCTCCAAGGCATTCATGTTTGCGGTGTTTCCAGAACTCAGAGGGTCAACGAAACCGTCGTTCAATCCAGCCGTTTTTCCAACTCCGCCGATGATTTCGTCACGACGATCAGGAAGTCCCTGGCATCGCTCGGACATCATGATGGTGTTTGAAGTCCCATCAAGAATGTCGCCCATCTTGATGGAGGAATCGACACCGAACATGCCGCGAATGGGCTTCTCTCCGCCCCATTGAAGGGCATCGCGTGACTCGCGATGACGCTTACCAAAATCACCCGCACAGAACCGATAGTTGTTTCGGCCGGGAGTGCCATTGCCACTCAAAACGTCTGACGGGCAGAGGAATGCAGGCAAGTCCTGCTGCCAGAGCTTGTTTGTGCTCCAAGGACGCATTGATGCCCAGTTCGTCTGAGCTTGCCCCATGATTGCCGAGTATCTGCCACCTTGGTCGATGTAGGGAAGCAGCAAGACCAATCCACTCAAGGAGCTGTAGTAATTCTGATCGAAGGCATCAGGAGCTCCACCTGCTTGCACACCGCCACCTTGGCGATACGGGAACGTGAAGAACGTGTCGTGGTAGTTGTGGACGGCAAGTCCAAGCTGCTTCATATTGTTCTTGCACTGAGTGCGGCGAGCCGCTTCACGGGCTTGTTGCACGGCGGGCAAGAGCAGGGCAATCAACACCGCGATGATCGCGATGACGACGAGGAGTTCAATCAATGTGAACCCAAGTCGCTTCCGAAAACGAACGAACATGAAAAGTCTCCTAACTGGAACAAGAAAGACAACAGTGCGGACATCCCACACTTAAGATTCGGCTTGATCGAGAGTTGAAATTCAACTGGGATTTGTAAGAACCCTGAATCAATGCTGAATCGCCTAGCAAATCTACACTCGTTTGCCGAAGACTTGCAATGTAACTCTTACAGAATACAGGTTGCTGCGAACACAATCTGGCTCATAAGGCGTAGCTGTTCCGTCTTTTTCGATAAGACGCAGCACAATGGATCACTGCATTCAAAAAACGCACGGCGACTATTGATGCAAATGCCGTTTCGGACAACACATCTGTATAGAAAAGGGTTGTGAATGAGGTTGCTGATGGTTAGGGGCTGTGCATCGACTACGCCAGAAATTGGCCGCAGGGTGCGTGAAGTCTTTGGAACGCACCGTGATCCAGAACTCCACTCGCCCATCGGTGCGTTCCGAAGACTCCACGCACCCTACGTGTTTCATTACTTCCAAGAACCCTCGGACGTAGTCGATGCACGGCCCCTTAGAAACCGGTTCTAAATCGCTTCCTGCATTTCGTAATCCGGCTCCCTTGATTTGAACGTGTCCCTTCGCAGTCGTCGTCGATGATTTCGTCGGGACCAAGCGGTCCAGACTACGTCACCGCGAATCGGGAAGTTATTCCGGCCCAAGCTCTTTCTTGGCCGGAGATTTTTAGGCTCGCACGATCCCCAACCAGTCGTCAAACAAGAACTGAAGCCGCATGGTTAAAAGAGTGATGCGGCCCATAACGGTGAGAGCGAAGGAAGCGCCGAAAGTGATCATCAGCACCCAGACTCCCGCACGGGAGACACGGCCGACGAGGCCCTTGTGTTCGACTGAGAAGTAGAAGTACGTGAGACTCGCAAGGACGCTGGCCACCAGCACGATGTTCTGAATCGACTGCTTCCAGTCGATGAATGGCATGCCGACCACGCTGTGTCGGTCGAGGACGATTAGCGGCAGGATGGTGCTGCGAATCTGTGCGATGAAGTCGGCCTCAATGAATTGAATCAGCTTCAAGCCGGCGGTCGTGCCGACGACAAAGGCCAGTGGCCAGCGGGCCAAGTACGAAATGCGCGGCACCCAACGGCAGAAGACGAGGCATCCGACAATCAGCGGGATGAGATACCACAGGTCAGCTTCGGCGTTGGGCGGCGTGTCGGGGAGAAACGCATAACGGGCCGCGTCGGGAGAGAGTTTCACCAACAACTTCGCGACGAGAACCTCCCAGAAATTGAGGACCATCCAATAGCCCGCCGAGACACCGACGATGACCGACTCGGTCAGCTTGTAGCAGACGTTGTCTTTGTACAGGTACGAGAATGCGAACAACGTGAGTAGCGCCGCGATCCAGAGGCCGAGCGTGTTGGAGAGACTCCAACGGGCGTTGGGTGTGTCGCGCGTGGTCGATTGGTAACGGATCTCGCGGCGCACAGACAGTGGCTCGGTCGATGTGACATCAGTCGGCTTGTACGAGACCATCTTTCCCGTCGCCTCATCCATGACACCAGCCGTTTCCACCGCGATGACGTATTTGTTGCCGACGCCGCGCTCGGTCCCCACCGCACGATAGGCCAAGAAAGAAACTCCACAAACAAACAGCACGGTCCAGACGGTCGCTTCACGGTTCATGGCGTTCCCTTTCGTGCGCGGTTGGCCAGATGAATTCCATTGCCCAGCAGGATGAGTCCGATCATCAGCCGGTGCGCCCATTGCTGCGGGCCACCGCGCCGACTGGCGGGTCTCTTCTCAATCTGGCCTGCTTCGGCGGGGTACTTCTCCGCGAGCAACGTTTCGTATTCGTTGGCCCCACGAATCGCCGTGACCATGCCGTGGACTTGGTCCGGGTAATACGGAAACAACTGCGTCGCCTGAACACCCGTGCTGCCCGCAACCAGCGGAATCTTGAAGGGAGTGCAGGCGTACTGCACCCATTCCTTCGCTCCGGGATAGCCTCCCGAGACATTGATAATGAGCTGCATGTCTTGGGCGCTCGTCACGCCCCGCATCATGGGGATCTTGTCGAGGCTCATCCCATGCACGTCCTGTGACCGGGCCTTGCGAATGTCGGTGGCCAACTGGCTGACGGCCACGTTCTCTCCGGCGAGATAGCCGAGATTGAGATAGTCCGCTCCGTACTTCATCGGACTGCCGCCCACACCGAACTCCCCTTCGATGACCGACTTAATCGTGCCATCGACCATCGGGAGTGCCGTTCCCCACAGCGTGACGAAGTACAGCTTGTGCCGCTTCAAACAACAGTGGCGGGTGAACGAGAGCGACATCGGTTCGAGTTCGGCCGCCGTGTTCGGGTCGAAGTCGATCGACAACAAGACTCGCGAACCGGCGGGAAGAGATTCGACGAGATCAAACATCTTCCGCGTCGGTTCGGACGGTGTCTCAACCGAGCCGATCCCGAGCAGGATCGGCAGCGCCACGGCCACAACCATCGCGAGGAACAGCCACCGCCGATCCAGTTTGTTCAGGATGTCGAGCATGACATTACTCCTCACCGCCAAGGTACGACCGGTCCAAGCCGAGCAGGATACGGAGCGATGTGGCCGCAACGCCAAGGGCCACGCCAATCATGATCGCCCGCTGTCCGGCGGTGACGAATGTCTTGCGGATGAACTCAGTCAAATCGGGGATGCGCAGGAACGACAACCAGTCCGGCACCCACGCCGTGACGACGCGATCCGGCGTCTGGCCGAGCAGCACGATGACAGCCGTGGCGAGCAACAACACCGCTTCAAAATTCTTCGCACGGAACGCCCGAAACGCCGCCGAGGCGACATAGAACGCCAGCAGCGAGAACATCGTCGAGACCACGGGACTGAACAGGTACGCGTAAATCCACCAGAACGCGCTCCCCTCTTGTTGAAACTGACCAGACCAGCGGTAGTTGAGATTCTCGACCGTCTCAGGAACCACACCCATCTTGAGCATCCCCACTCCGACCGTGATCGTGAACGCCGCCAACGTCACCGCCGAGAAGCCCCACCCTGCCTCATGATCCGAAATTTTCTTGAGGTGATGCACAAACAAGTTCGCCCCGCCGAGCAGCATCGCAATCGTGGCAATGATCGTGAACCAGTCCTCCGCCTTCTGACGAAACGGCAACAACGGAGGGACAAAGTACGCAAAGATCATCAGAAAACCGACGACCGCCGCGATGAGGATGGGAATGTGCTTCATGGGAACCGGGGAAGGGGGAGTCAGGGGACAGAAAAACAGAATGACAGGGGTCAGAACGGCAGAACGAAGTCTGGTTGGTGATCGGCCGCTGCCTTGTCCCCTCGCCCCGGCTCTGCGGGGAGAGGGCTAGTGCGTATCCATATTATTCGTAGCGGTATCCGCAGTGCTTGAAATAACCTCGGCATTCTTTCTCGGGGAAGAAATCGAGGATTTTTCCACAGAG
>JAYVDI010000188.1:0-2603 GCA_043749505.1 Schlesneria sp.
CGCGATGAACCAAGAGCGTCAATCCGTCGAATCATCTCAAACCAACGCAATACGCCTGCCTGCGATCTCGCTTCCTGTCGCGGAGCGACAGGGCTACCACCAAGGAACGTCTGCACCCGACCGCGATTACGACACGGTATCCCGGCCAACCCGGTCTTCCGAGTCTGGGCCTCTGCGGCTAGATTCGCGGCCCTCAGCCCCGCGAATGGAGTCGCGTCATGAATCGGTCGCCGTTGGAACTGCCTCACAAATTCACAAACCGCTCGACGAGCGTGCGACGCATCGTCGCGTATTCGCTCATGCTGGCGTTCGTGCTGAGTGACCGACCGAACACCGCGCTCGCCGCCGATCCGCTCGGCCTGCCCGAGGTGACTCACCCTCCGGACAACGCGCCGACTCCCGAGAAAATCGCACTCGGCAAGCAGCTCTTCTTCGACACCCGGCTGTCCTCCGATGGGCGCGTCTCCTGCGCGACGTGCCACGTTCCTCAGCGCGGCTTCGGCGGCGCGGAGCCGTTCTCGGAGGGAGTCGATGAACAACGTGTTGGCCGCCACACGCCGATCCTCATCAACGTGGCTCTCCAAAAGACGCAGATGTGGGACGGCCGCGCGAAGACGTTGGAAAAGCAGGTGCTGTGGCCGTTGCAGGCTCCCGGCGAAATGAACATGCCGCTCAAGCAAGCGGTCTCCGTGCTGAACGGCATCGACGGATATCGCGCGCAGTTTCGTCGTGTCTTCAACACCGATGCCACCGGCGACGGACTCATCAAGGCCATCGCCGCTTACGAACGGACGCTGCTGTCGGGAGACGCTCCCTACGATCGTTATCAGACCGGCGACGACCAGCACGGGATGTCAAAGTCGGCGCTGCGGGGGATGACGCTCTACTTCTTCAAAGCCAACTGCAAGGAGTGTCATCGGCCACCGAACTTCACCAACGATCAGTTCCACAACATCGGCCTAAGGTCAAAAGACCAGGAGCCAGACAAGGACGCAGGCCGGGTACTTATCAGTGGCAAGGAAGCCGACACGGCGGCCTTCAAGACACCGACCCTCCGCGACATCAAACTCTCCGCCCCGTACATGCACGATGGCAGCATGACCACGCTGGAAGAGGTCGTCGAACACTACAACAAAGGGGGCAACCCGCACCCGCAACTCGACATCGACATGGTGCCGCTGAACCTCACCAGCGAAGAGCAGGTCGATCTGATCGCGTTCCTCAAGGAAGGGCTGTCCGGCCGCATCACCCCCGACACATCGAAGCCGACGTTGCCGAGGTGACTGGCAAGAAAACGATGCTCACTCACAGCCGCGAAAAAGGGCGACACAGTGAAGAAGATTGCGTGGATCGTAATCGTCGCATTTCTGGTATTGGCCGGTTTTGGTGCCGTGAGCATCTTCTTCGCCTGGATGCGAGGGGAAATGGAACTACCCGAATGAGGTTTCCGCCGCTAATCAGGCGTCCCAAACCCAGTGCGGACAATTCGGCGGGAGTGTTCACGCTGCTTGGCCACCGCGAGGCAAGACGAATCTTTGGATACGATCATGCAGCGCTGGATGATTCCGACAAGGAATGTTAAGAACCCGCCTCAAGTCTATGTCGTCTTTCGCTCCGCGAAAGAACGCCCTTTCGCGGAGCGAAAGGCGACAAACGGCGGAGTGATTCTTGGACAGGTTCCAAGAACCTCACGCTCGCACCGAAGTTTGCACGGGACGCCAATCACCCGGCGAGACGCTCTCAACGAGGCTTTCAATATGCTGCTTGTCGAACAAGATGCTGGCGTTGTCCGGCTCACACTGAATCGTTCCGAACGGCGGAACGCGCTGTCCGAGGCGATGCTGACAGAACTCGGGACGGCTCTCGAACGGATCGCGGCGGATCGCACGGCCCGGGTTGTCGTGCTGGGGGCGGCGGGACCGGTCTTCTGTTCGGGACACGATCTCGGTGAGATGGCGGGTCGCGCGGAAGCCGACTACCAAACGCTGTTCGAGCGCTGTTCGAGCGTGATGCAGCAGCTTCGGCGTTTGCCTCAACCGGTCATCGCGCGGGTGCAGGGACTGGCGACGGCCGCAGGTTGCCAGCTTGTTGCGGCCTGTGATCTGGCGGTCGCAGCGCACGAAGCACGCTTCGCCACGCCGGGTGTGAAGATCGGTCTGTTCTGCACGACGCCCATGGTCCCGCTGGTGAGGAGCATCCCGCCGAAAGTGGCGATGGAAATGTTGCTGACCGGCGCACCGATCTCGTCCGAACGGGCGCTGGCCGTGGGACTCATCAACCGCGCGGTCGCCGCTGATCAACTCGATGCGACCATTCGCGAACTGACCGACGCGATCGTGGCGAGTAGCCCGCTCACGTTGAGCCTCGGCAAACGGGCGTTCTACGACCAACTGGCACTCGATGAACCAACCGCCTACGAACGGGCCACGGGAGTGATGACCGACAACGCACTGCGGCATGACGCTCAAGAGGGGATCACCGCGTTCCTCCAGAAGCGACCGCCGCAGTGGACCGGTGAGTGAGCGTAGGGTAAGCGTCTCGCTTGCCCGTTCCCGATTTCCTCCGGGTGAGCGAGTAGGGTGCGTGGAGTCCTCGGAACGCAC
>JAYVDI010000189.1:0-6603 GCA_043749505.1 Schlesneria sp.
CCCCCTATTCGCCGGACCTGAACCCGATTGAACTCGCGTTCTCAAAACTCAAAAAGATGTTGAGGGACGGTGCCGAACGGACGACGGACAAGCTCACCATACTCTGTGGAAAAATCCTCGATTTCTTCCCCGAGAAAGAATGCCGAGGTTATTTCAAGCACTGCGGATACCGCTACGAATAATATGGATACGCACTAGTGGACCCGCAGAGGCGATTGAGCAGTAGCCGCACTCGCCAGAGTACGGGAAACAGGCGGAAAAGCCCGTGTTTTGGCGAACGCGGCAACTCAACTTTCTCTGCCAGTCTACTGAGGGCGACATCTCGCCACTCTGATGGCCAGCAACATCGAAGCGACTATCACGAAGATGGGCATCCAAATGGGTGGGCCAAAGACGGCGGTGGCCTGACTCATCAGAAATGCAAACAGGCTCTGTACGATCCAGTACGGTAGTCGTCGCTTCGACCAGTCGAGATGTCGCCACCAGAGACTCAGATCGACCAGCCACAGCACGCCGAAGGCATAGTTGATGTAGAGACCGATGCCGGAATCCCAGCCGATGTCGTGCAACGTCCGCCCACGAACGTGCTCGAATGCGGCGACATGACTCCAACCATGCTGGAGGTGAAACGACGCCGCGACGTGCAACAGAAAGAGGACGCCGCCCACAGTCCACAACCATCGGGCGACTTGCTGCGAAGCCGCGTCGCGCCGACCGGCCGCATCAATACAAAGTCGTCCCACATAACAGGCCACAAATAGCCGGGCCGTCCAGCGAATGAGGGCGTCACCGAGCATGGGAAGACTCCCTGTGAGGAGCGGGCGAAGGCTCCCTCTACGCTGCTCCAAGATGCTGGTTGCCTATGGGGCCGGCGCGTCGCCAGCGTCGGACGCCCCGAGATCCAGCTTCGCCCATTTCTTGGCGGCAAGTTTCTTCAACCCTTCGGCGGTGACCGAGCCGTTTTCTTTGAACGTCAGCGTTTGCAGGCTCGGCATCGTGAGCAGCTTGTTGATGGTCGCATCGGAGACTCCGGTCGCACGGATCGACAATTCTTTGAGATTGGGGAGCGTGGCGATCACATCGGCCGTCGCGTCCGTCATCTGTGGCACGGTCCAGATATCGAGCAACTCCAGTGACTTGAGAGCGGCGAGATGTTTCAGCCCGGAGTCGCTCACCGACGCGATTTCATGCAGGTAGAGCCGTTTCAACTTGGGAAGTTCGTCGAAGGCTTCCATCGCTCGGTCGTCGATGTTCGGTAGGTCGCGCAGTGTCAGGCGGGTCAGCCCCATTCCCTTGAGGGCCAGCACTCCCTCAGTTCCGAATTGCTGGCAGCGGAAGACTTCGAGCTGCGACAGTTTGCCGAGCTTCGCAAGGTGCGGCCCCGACTGATCGGTCACGGCGAAGTCCTGCATCAATAGAGATTCCAACGTTTGGTTGCGGCTGAGGTACTCCAAGCCCGAATCGGTGACCGCCGTGCTGCGGTGTTTGAGACCGGTGAGTTTGGGGAGAGCGGCGACAACTTCGAGGGCCATGTCGCCCGCCTCCATATTGCCTCGCAAATCGAGCGATCGCAGTTCCTGCAACTTGGACAGACGCTGTGCCCCGATGTCGTTGACTTGGTTTTGAACCAAGGTCAAACGCTGGAGCTGGCTCATTCCACTGACGATCTTCACCACGCCACTCGTCATGTTGGTATTCGACGAGAGATCAAGATCGGTCAGGTTCGGAAACGATTTGACGATCATCTCCACCGTCACATCGTTGATGACCGTGTTCGTCATGGCCAAGCTCGTGAGGTTCTTCAAGCCACTGAGCGTCGCCGCCATCTCATCGTTCAACGCCCGGCAGTTGAAGATCTGAAGCTTCTCCAAATCAGAAAGCTTTCCGAACAAAGCCAGATCATCGGCGGTGAGATTCGATCCGTCTTGAATGACGATTTCGGTGAGCAATCCGCCCGCTTTGAGGGCGTACTTCGTGCGCGAACCGAGCGCATCGAGCCGGGCGCGAGCCGCTTTGACATCGTCGGCGATGGCTGTTGCAGGCTTCGCGGAAGCAGAGGGCGCTTCCACTTTCGAGCCATTCGCGGATGGAGTCGCACCGCCGCCACCTTGTGGTTTGGGACAACCAGCAAGACAACACAGACCGACGACAGCAGAAGCAACAGTGACTCGCGACCAACTCAAACTCGACATAACCTCGCCTCACTCGTTCGCATGAAACAGATTGATTCAATCGCGCAGAAAAGACAGGGGTACGGCATGCCGTACCCCTGTGGATATCTTGAGGACGGGCAAGGTGCCCGTCCCACGCAAATCAAGCGGACATTAGTCGAGCTTGTGGCCTTCGGCGTAAACCGGCTTGATCAGGTCGGCGACGCGTGGCGTCTTGAGGGCCGCGAGATTGGTGACCTTGAGATTCTTGGCATCCCATTCGACCTTCTCACCCCATTCGCCCATCGCGCCGTCGGCTCCACCGGCAGCAGCGGCCCAGACGGCGAGGTTGCCCAGCAGGATGGTCTCGGTGAGCGGACCGGCTCGGTCGATGAAGTTCGACTTGCAAATCTTCGGATCGTTGGCCCGCTTCGCGCGGAACAACTCGTACATGTTGTTGAGGTCGTTGTTGCCTTTGTCCTCAGCCTTCTCGTAGTCAACCTTGACCTTATCGACGCCCTTCAACTCGTACTTGCCGCAGTAATCGTCGGAACTGTAGAAGGCTCCCTTTTCGCCGACGATCAATACGCCGCTGTCCGAGACGTTCGTGATGCCATGCTTCTCGAAGACCTCCATCGGCGGCTTGTTCCCCTTGCGGTCGAGCCACCAGAAGGGAATCGCGGGTCGTTCCGAGGTCTCGGGGAATTCAAACTTGATGACCGAGCTGGCGGGGAAGCTGTCGAAGTCGTGTCCGGTGGATTTGGCGACGACGGAGATTGGATCACGCAGCCCGCATGAGGCGAACGGAACGGTCAACTGATGGCAGGCCATGTCGCCCAAGGCGCCGGTGCCGAAGTCCCACCAGCCGCGATGTTGGAACGTGTGGTAGATGCCGGGCCAGAACTCGCGCGGTGGCGCGACGCCCAGCCAGCTCTTCCAATCGACCTTTTCCATCGCCTTGGCGATTTCTTCCTTCTTCTTTTCGATCAACTTCCCCGCGTTCTCGGGGTCTTCCTTCTTCGCTTGAGCGGAGAACTTTTCGAGGTCCATGCGGCGACCGGGGCCTTGTGCCCAGACGGGGCGGTTTGACCAAGCGAACACTTCCTTCAACGTTCCGAGTACGCCCGACTTGATCTGGGCAATGGCTTCGCGGGACGAATCGAGTGCGGTTCCCTGGTTGCCCATCTGCGTGCAGACGCCGGTTTCTTGTGCGACTCGGGCCAGCAACCGGGCTTCGTAGATGGTGCGTGTGAGTGGCTTCTGCGTGTAGCAACTGATTCCCAGTCGCATGGCCGCCAGCGTGATTGGGCCGTGCATGTGATCGGGAGTGCTGACGTTGCAGATGTCGATCTTCTTACCGAACTTGGCGAGCAGTTCGCGGTAGTCGGTGAACTTTTCAGCGCTCTCAAAACCTTTAGACTTCCCTTTGCTTTCCAGCGTGCCGCGGTCCACGTCACAGATCGCGATGACGTTGCCGAACGTGGCCGCATTGGCGGAATCGCTGCCCCCTTTGCCTCCCACGCCGAAGCAGGCCACATTGAGTTGCTCGTTGGCCGAGCGTTCCTGTCCGCGAAGATCGACGGCTCCCCCGACGAACAGCGCGGATCCGATCGCCGTTGTGTTTTGAATGAACTCGCGACGTGACGTTTGTCGACTCATGCGTCTCTCCTAGCGGCAGTACTGTGATGAGAAAGTTCTGTTCGGCAGCCGGTCTGCCGAACGGGGCGGAATCGTAATCATGTGCCCGACAACTTTACAGCAAGGCGCTGATGGGGTGCAGTCGTTAATTGGTGGTAGCCCTGTCGCTCCGCGACAGGAAGCGAGATCGCTGGCAGGCGTATTACATTGACTGGAGATGAATCGACGTTTTGGTTCATCGCGCCTCCTGTCGCGGAGCGACAGGGCTACCTTCTCTCCCCCCTGCTTCACCGTTTTTTTGAGTGACCACCAATTGGCGACTGCACCCCCACTGATGCGTCAGATCCATCGTCGCTTCCTCTTGCTGGAGTCGCCCCGTACAGTGCCTGCGCGGAGTGGGCCGAGCGGCCGCGGCGAGGTTGCCTTATGCGATCTCGCCGAGGAAAGTCCGGGCTTCACAGGACACGGTGGTGGGTAACGCCCACCGTTCGCAAGGACCGGGAGAGTGCCACAGAAAACAAACCGCCGACCGCGTGCGATGGCTTGCCATCGCGTGGCGAGGTAAGGGTGAAACGGTGCGGTAAGAGCGCACCAGCGAATCGGGTGACCGATCGGCTAGGTAAACCCCGCCGGAAGCAAGGCCAAGCAGGACGCAGTTCGATCGGGTCGAAAGACGCGATCGGCGCGAGGCGGTTCGTCTCGTGATGACGTCCGGGTAGGTTGCCAGAGTCGGCGAGCAATCGTCGGCCTAGAGAAATGGCCGCTCACGACAGAACCCGGCTTACAGGCCCGCTCCGCATTTCTTTCGCCTGTTGAACCAAGGTAGGACGGGCAAGAGTGCCCGTCCTACCTTTTTCAACAGTCCGCTACGCGGCTCGACGCACGGCCGGGGTAGTCTCGCGCAGATCGACCATCGTGTGGATGTTGCCCAGCACCGGCTGAGACTCGAACCGGCCGTCCTGTTTGTCGAGCCGCAGCATCACGCTGCTCGTGGGACACAGCATGGTCGAGATCACCTTGCCGCTCACTTCAGACATCGGTAACGCTGTCACTTTGAATCGTTGCAGGATCGTCGGCAGTACGGTCTTCAAAATCAGCATCGCCAGTGGTGCCCCCAAGCACATGCGCGGACCGGCCCCAAACGGCAGGTACTGGTACGGTGACGGGTTGATCTGCAACCACCGCGTCGGCAGGAAGGCGTCCGGATCGACGTACAGATCGGACGAGTGATGCGTCATGAACTGACTGAACACGATCCCCGAACCGGCAGTCAGTGCGAATGGCCCGAGTTGCGTCGGCACCGCTGCGATGCGTTGCGAGTACGACGAAGCCGGTAGCACGCGCATGCTCTCCTTGACCGTCCGCTCCATGCAGGGAATGCGTTCGACCTGCTCGATTGACGGGAAGCCGCCGTCGAGCTGCGATTTCAGCTCGTGATGCAGTTCGCTCATGGCCGACGGGTGCTGTGCCAGCAGGAACAGCGTCCACGTCAGCGAATGGGCTGTCGTGAGATGGGCCGCCGCGAAGATCAGCGCCGCTTGGCCGACCATTTCATCGTCCGAGATGCCCCCCTCGGCATCGTGAGCCTTGATGAGGAGTGACAGCGCGTCGCTTCCCGTCGGGTTCTGCTTGCGCTGATCGATCATCTCCTTGATCTCGCCTTCCAGCTCACCGGCGAAGTCCAGCAACTCGGTGTAGCGGCGAGCCATCTCGGGATCGGCAACAAAAGCCCCCATTCCCAACTCGTGGTTCATGTGAACCCAGTGGTCGGTCATACGGCCGATGCGATACGCCATCTCGGCGCTCTCGACTCCAAACAGAATTGAACTCGTCAGTCGCAGCATGAACTCGGTCATGTCGCGCGAGATGTCTCGTTCCGTCCCCGGTCGCCAGTCGTCGATCATTTGCTCGGACAGCGTGCGAATCGTGGGAACGTAGCTCAGGATCGCTTTCTTGATGAACGCATCCATGACCAGCCGGCGATGCCGTTTGTGTTGCTCGCCATTCATGCTGAGCAACCCGGAACTAAGCCGTCTTTGCGGCGAGTTGCGCGATCCGCGAAGGGCGAAGAACCGCGAATGAAACTCAGCGCCGTTGCTAAGAACCTGATGATTGGACTCCGCCCCGAACGCGAAGTAGATGCGAGTCCCGCCTTCCTCCAACGCACAGACGTTGCCATGCTCTGCCCGCAACTTCTTCATGCAGGCGAGAGGATCATCGGGGAAATCAAGCAGCCGCCCGTGTGTCACCGGCGGGCGTGAATCGCCACTGCCCTTGGCTTCATTTTCATCCGAGAGTGAAGCGTGGGCGAGCGAAAGGCGGGGCGTGGGCATATCGGCCGGTCTATCGCATTCTGCGAAAAGTGAGACTCCGTTCTCAACCGTATCAGCGAGGCAAGCTTTTATCACGAAACCACATCACACCGCCAGCGAAACTTGGTCTGATCTACAATCCTCTCCCGCTCGCCGCCTTGCGGAGAAAGGTGAGTGGGAACGAAGGGTTCTTCGATTTGTGTACAGTTTTCACCATACTGCGGGCTAGATCGGATGAAGCCACTCCGTCGATAGATCGCGCCTCATTGTGGCCATGAGTGAGATGTATCCGTTGAGTCGTGTTGCGAAGGCCCAGGACTTTCGGACATCGTTGGGGCGATGTTTACGCCACAGATGCCGGGGCGTTGACGGCTTCGAACTGATCTGGAGAGAGATCGCCGAGTGTCTGATGGAGACGCTGGGGATTGTAAAAGGTTTCGATGTAGCGGAACACGCTGTGTCGAGCGTCTTCCAGTTCCAGGAATTCTTCGTGGTTGGTCCAC
>JAYVDI010000190.1:0-26778 GCA_043749505.1 Schlesneria sp.
CGCGATGAACCAAGAGCGTCAATCCGTCGAATCATCTCAAACCAACGCAATACGCCTGCCTGCGATCTCGCTTCCTGTCGCGGAGCGACAGGGCTACCAACAATGAGCGACTGCACCCAAGGATGTCGGGGTATCCCGCGTGAAATCGCCCTCGCTCACGCTGTGGGTTAATGTGGAAACAACAACAGCCCGGCCTATTCGACAGGCCGGGCTGCTGCATGATGAAAATCAAACGGCGGTGAGTGTTACCAACAGCCGGTTCACTTGTTGTTGATCGTCACGCCCGGCCAATCATCGGTGCGGAACGGAGTCAGCGGCAGACCGGCCGCGCTGAACATGTTGCAAATCGGGTTGTCGGCCCACGCATAACGAACCGAGGCCGGTTCCTTGACCGCATCGCTCCAGACTTCGATCTGGCCACTGGGCAACAGCTTGGCCTGAGCATTCACGAACTTCTTGTCTTCACCGGCGATCGTGAAGCCGCGCGGTTCGTTCACGTCGAACGGACGCCAGCCACCCGAAACGTGTTCAAACGTCAGAGAGATCTTGCCCGCCTGCTTCTCCATCGACTTGTAAAGCGGGCTGCGCGGGGCGATGCCTTGGATTCCGTAATCGTTGACCAAGGCCCAGCGCGCGAGGCGGCGACCGACATCGACCTTGTTCTTCGGATGAATGTCCTTCCCTTCACCGATGTCGATGATGACCGCTTCGCCGGTCTTGGGGAGCCGGGTCATCGTCATGGTCTGAGCTTCACGCAGCTCCGCCCAGGCACTGTCGGCCGGCTCGGCCTTCTCCTGCATGAAGTCGGCGAGTTGGACCCAGTAGAACGGGAAGTCCCCCTGGCCCCACTCCTTGCGCCAACTGTCGATCATCAGTGGGAAGAGGTCACGGTACTGGTAGGCGCGGCTGGCGTTGGACTCTCCCTGATACCAAATCGCGCCCTTGATGCCGTAGCCGAGGTGCGACTTGAGAACACCATTGTAGATATTGCCCGGACGCGAGTTGCCACGCATCTGACCGTTCAATCCGGCGAGAGCCTTCTTCTCGTCATCGGTCGGTGCGGTCTTGGCAGACAGATCAGCGAATGACTTCTCCATGCCAACCCAGCGGTCAATCAGTGGCTTGTACTTCTCATCGGCGGCGAGGGTCTCGCGCTTGATCCACGCTTCGCACGCACTGCCACCCCAAGCGTTGTTGATCATGCCGACCGGCACATCGAGCGTCTGATGCAGTTGCCGACCGAAGAAATAGCCAACGGCCGAGAAGCCGCCGACGGTCTCGGGTGTACAGACCTGCCACTGGCGTTCGTGTGTCCAGATCGGTTCTTGAACTCCCACCTGCGGGAAGTTGATCATGCGAATCTTCGGAAACTTGGCAGCCGCCTTTTCCAAGTCGGCGTCGGTCGAGGAATTGACCGCCCACTGCATGTTGGACTGACCCGAACAGACCCAGACTTCGCCGACGAGGATGTCGTTGAACTTGACCTCGTTCTTCCCCTTCACGTTCATCTCGTAAGGCCCGCCGACGGCGAGCGGATCGAGCATCACCTGCCACTGCCCGTTGGCACCAGCCGTCGCCAAATGAGACTGCTTGTCGATGGAGACGGTCACGGCTTCGCCTGCTTCGGCCAGTCCCCAGACTTTGTTCTTCTGCCCCTGCTGCAAGACCATGTGACTGCCGAAGATGTTCGGCAACTTCACATCGGCTCGCACCTCGGTCCCGGTCAGCGCGACCAGCGCCGCTCCAACCAACGTCCAACAACACATCCTGCTCGTCCAAGCCATCCGCATAAGACTGTTCCTTCTTCCTGATGCACTTCCCGGCTGACCAGCCACCGATTGCGGCCTTCACCTTCACGGTGAGAGACCACACCCCGCAGCAACGTGGGCGGGAGCATATCGGCCAACTCAGATGAACTGAACCGAGTGAGGTGCGAGTTCAGGAGGCGGGAACACTAGCAGTCGCATCGAAGCCTGACGCGCAAGCGAAGTTGCCGTTGCCAACCATCCTTTGCCGGCGCGTCAGGCTTCGGCTTTCTGGCCGCTTTCAGCTCACGGCTTCATTTCTCGGTCGCCATCACGATCGCGCCGGTCACCACGAGTGCCGCACCGAACAGCCGTTGTGGCGTCACCGGGAACTGAGCCGCGTTACACCAGCCGAAGTGATCGATGAGCATCGAGGCCAGCACCTGCCCAGCGACGACCGAGCAGAGGAGCGCTGCCACTCCAATGCGCGGCGAAACGACGATGCTCGACCAAACGAACAACGTCCCAAGCAAGCCTCCGCACCAGACCCACCAGGGCGCGCGAGCCACCTCGGTCAATGAGGGCAGCGGGCTACGGAGAACCAAACAGTAGACCGACGACACCAGTGTCCCGACCACGAACGACACGAACGTCGCCTGCATCGGATGAACGAGATACGATCTCATCTGCGCGTTGACGACGACTTGAAACGAACTCGTGGCCCCGGCGATGAAGGCGATCAGTACGAACAGCAATTTCATGGCGAGGTCTCTTTGATGAAGCGGTGGGATAGGTCGTTTAACCGCAAGCCAAAGGCGAGCGCGGACGGGGAACGGAGTTGATGCGTTGTCTAGCACGTCCGCGCTCGCCTTTGGCTTGCGGTTAAACGAAGCCGTCTGGCTTGGGTGTCAAACCGGCATCACGTCGCGGCGCGAGTTGTCCGGCGGCGAACAGCACCGCGACGGGAACGAGCTGCATCAGGAAGCGCGGGCTGGACCCGCCAATGTGTTCGTCCAGTTGAGCCGGTGCGAGCATCCCCGCCACCATCAGGGCGAACAATGAACCGACCACGTCTAGCAGCAACACCATTTGAGATGCCGACCACACGCGGCGCGGTGCGATCACCAACCCGATCAGCACCAGCCACCAGTGCAGTCCCCAGTGGGACCATTCCCAGAACATGCGATGGGCAAGATGACCCATTTCCCACGCGAGGACCGGGAGTCGCTCCACTGCCAGTGAAAATGACGCTCGACCGAAGTAGTTCATCTCGGTCGTCAGAGGCAACCCGCGCCGGTGTCCAAACCACGGTGCGAGGATGATCGCCGCGCAAACCACGACGCCCACCAACGGCACGGCGGATCGGAAACGCGCTCGACTGGCAATGACGATCAAGCTCAGCGCCACGATATCGACGAGCAGGAACGCGATCCCTTCATCCTTCGTGAACGCGGCCAAGGCCCCACACAGACCGGCGATGATCGACGAACCGATCTCACCGTTCGATGCGACTTCCACACCAACCCGCTGCGTAAGCGAGGGCAATCCCACGGTTGACCTCTCGGCACTCTCCCAAACGTCCCACAAATACAGCAGAGCCAGTCCATGGAAGCAGGCCATCGGCGCATCGGCCTGACCGCTCAAGAAGCCAAGTTCGTAGGGCATGAGCACGGGGACGGTTGCCAACAATAGCGCGAAGAGCCATGCCGCGCCAGGCTTCACGCGGCGAGACAGCACTCCCGCCATTGTCAGCGCCAACCCGAAGTAAAGCAGCGGAAAGACAACCTTGGAAAGCCGATCATCCACGCCACCGAGCAGCGCATAGACGTGTTGTTCCGCGAGTGGGATCAGCAGCGGATAGCGCGGGTGGTACTGCACGAAATCGGGGTCGAGCAGATCGGGGCTGCGAATCGATCCGTCGGCCGACAAAACCAGCCCTTTGATCGCGAAGATGGATCGCTCATCCCAAAAGTGATGTGGCGTCAGTAATGTCTGCGCGAGTGCGATGACCGTCAGCCCGCCGATCAACCACTGGCAGAGACGACACCAAGCGGCCTCGCGCCGCTCGTCAATCCCGACGACCGAGACCTTATTCAAACTCTGACGATTGGCCGCGCGACCAAGGCGCGACCACGATGATCGGAGTCGCTTCCAGACGACCGGCCCACCGCATACGAAGCCGATTGCGGTGAAAGTCAGACTCGCGCCGCGACCAAGCATCCCGCCGCAGAGTGACCACATCATGAGGCCCCACGCGGTAAGACCGATCCCGAGTACAAGGCCCAGTCCTGCGAGTTCCGCCCACGGCGGTTCTTCCGTGGAGTCGCTCTCGCCCGTCGGCGGAGCGACGGGGCTACCGTAGTCCAGACGCTCAGTCGGCTGGACTGAGCGAGCCAAACTCGATCTCCACCGCGCGAGCGACAACAGCAGATGCGCCACCGCCACGCCGAGCAGCCATTGGCCCAGCAATCCGAATGTCAGCAGAAAGAGTCCGCTCATGGCTGACCTCCCGTCACGCGACGCAACCGGACGAGGAAGCTCGGAACATAGGACGGGTTGCCGTGCATTCGTCGCTGGAAAGCAATCCACGCGGGATCGCCCTGTAGCGCGGTGCGATCGATCTCATCGGGATGCTCGAAGTACTCGAGGATGTAATCGGGAGCGATCCGTCTGATGAATGCCTCGTCCAAGTCTTCTAACCGGTAGGTGGCGAGCCGACGTTGCAGGTTCTCTTTTGGGATGACGTGTTCGCTGTCGGGGTGCATCTTGTGATAAAGCCGTCTCGGCAGGAGGTAATACGACAGGAAAAAAAGCTTCTGATCGCTGACGACCAGAATGCGAGCGTTCGCAGGCGTGGCCTGTTGGAGGTAGCGAATGACCTCCACGTTCGAGCCACTGATATTGGGTAACACACGCTCGCCCGAGCGGAACCGGTAGTACGGCCAGTCGCGCACACGCTGCCGCAGCGAGTCGGCAAAGTGAACTAACGCGAGACCGCACCACATGGCGAGTACCACGCGGACAACAACGGTTCGCCACCGACTGCCCCTCGTTCCATCGACAGTTCCGCGCGTCACATTGAGCAGCCCGAAGACCGCGTCGCTCAACCAAGCCGAAGTGTTTGCAAAGTCGGACCAACCTCGACACGCCGCCAGTAGCAGCAGCGGCATGACAATCCGCAGCACCCAGCACAGGAACTCCGCGTGACTGATCGCTTCCAAGCGACGCGTGTCGTCGGGAGGAGCCAATTGATAGGCCCAGTCCTGGACAACATCGACGGGGAGAAACCAGATCAGTCCGCCGGTCAGTGTGGCGATCAACGTCACTGGGACAAGCAGACATCGCAGCCAGATCTGCGACCGACGTTCATCAGCGGTGAGATGGGCGGAACGATCAACCTTGGACATGAACCCACCGCGCTGGAGAGACTCGTCACTGCCCGATGAAGCTGGCGAGATCGGACAAAATGGCTTCGGCGGTCTGTTCAGCGGCCTCGCGTGAGAGGAAGTCGCCGCGATTGAGTCGTTGACGGACCTCTTCGATCACGTCCGCGCGGACCTCGGGAATTTCGTGCAGAGCAGCCAAATACGGATCGGACTCGGCGCGTTCTGTCGATTCTGACGACTTTCCCGATGACGCTCGCAATGCCGATGAAGCCCCCGAAACCGACCGATTCTGTTTGCGGTTGGGAAGGGGAACGCCTGAGTAGCCTGGGTCAATTCGCATCGCAGTCCCTTGGCAGCGAGCAGTCACTCGCAAGTAGTGGTCTTCGCACCGATCTGACTGAAGTCGGACCTCATTGAAGCCTGACGCGCCAGCGAAGGAGGTCTCGCCCCTCTTACGTGTCAGGCTTCGATTCACTCGATCTCTAATCTCGCCACCGCTGACGCACCGTGAAAATTGCGACGAATCGGTCAGGCCGGAAACCCCTTCCGATGTTTCTCAATTCGAAGATCGCTCCGTCTCACGAACGACAACTGCGGAGGCCGATCCAGTCTGGCGCTGCGTAACACGCGACGGATACTTGCCGGTTCGGTTTTTTAGGTCAAGGTCAACTCATGTCAACCAACGAACCTGAAGAACGCGAGGTGACCGAAGAGAAAATGACCGCGGCGATGGAGCAGGCCCTCTCCATCAAGCCACCGTCGGATGAACCGATGGACTTCGTCGAGTCAGGATCATCGTCGCCCCTCTTTCAATTGGGCTTGATCGTTGCAGTCGTTTTTCCGATCGCGTGGGGGATTGGGGCAGCTCGTTTGAAGAGTTCAACCGCCGTTCCCGTGGCCGCAGCGATCGTGGAATTGGATGAGTCGGAGGCTGATAAAACCAAACCGACCGTCCCACAATTCCGTGGCGATCGAAACCTCGGTGACAAACTCTTTCGCGCCGGGAACTTCGAGTCCGCGTTGCACCATTACAGATCGTTGGGAAGTGCGGAAATCTTGCGACTTCCCAAAGAATTATTGTTCCGCATCGCACTTTGTCAGGAAGGACTCGGGCTGTGGGACGAGGCACTGGCGGGAATGCGTTCGGTCGCCGAGGTGGCCGATCAGCCGCGATTGTCCGCCGCCGCGACGCTGGGCCAGGCACGCATCTGGTTACGGCTGCATCAACCCGACCGGGCCGTCCCGCTGCTTCGCTCGCTGACCCTCCGCCCTGCCCTCGCCGCAACCATCCGCCGAGAGCTAGCCTTTCTCGGCCCGATCGCCGTGTCATTGGAAATATCCAACACACGGGAGTCGAACACGGCAGACCAGCATGCCGTAGGCGAAGGGCATGTTGGAAATGAACAACACGCGGAGACCGCCCGGCAATCTCTGAACGAATTCAACCCCGTCGTCGATGTCCTCACCTGGCCACTCACGACGGCGTTGGATGACATCGAAATTCCGAAGCACATCACATTCTCAGAACACCGGCCCGCTTCACACGACTCACTTGCCGATCGCTCCGCCGTGTCCGCACTCAAGCCGACAAATGTGACGGCCGCAACCGTCCACTGCACGCCCGTCTCCTCTGAGGGCTCTGTGCCGCTGCAATTGGAGGAACGGCTCGTGACGGCTTCCAGCAGCGGCTGTTCGCTGGGAGCGATGTTGGAAGCGGTGACTCAACAATGCGGAATGACGCTCGAATGGCGAGACGACTCGCGCGAGTTAGCATTCGCTCACGAAGCGAACATTGATGCCGATGAACTTCCCGTCTGCTCGCTGTTGACGGCGATCTGCGACGCCCTGCATGTGGTTTGGTTCTCAAAGGACTCCACATTGACGATCGCGCAGCCTGACGAGAGTGGTCAGCGGCTGCGCACGATGACCGCACGAACCCTTGTCAGCCTAGCCACGCTGATACCCGAGCATCGCCTCGCCGGCCACGCGCGCTTCGCCGCCGGTCGATTCTTGCGCGTCGATGGCCACTTTGTAGAAGCGGCTCGCATGTACTCGTCACTCATCGGTCCTTCGGTCACTCCACTGGCGATGCGAGCGGCATTTAACGCGGGCGAGTGCTACTACCGAATGGGCGACCTCCGGCGAGCGGGCGACCAACTGGAACTGATCGTCCACGGTGTTCCCGGCCACGAACTGCACACACGAGCCGCAATCTGGCGAGGCCGCTGCCTGCTCGATCGGGGCGAGTTTCGTGAGGCCGCGTTCCAGTTTTTGCGTGCTGCAGGAGGACGCATTCCTCCGGAGGACCAAGCTTACGCATCCGTGTTCCTCGCGATGGCTCACTTGATGCAAGACCAGCCACAAGCCGCAGCCAACGCCTTGTTCTTCGAGAAAGGTCAATTTGAAAACCTCGCCGTTCGGAATGCGGCGGCGCTGCTCACGGCCTTCACACGATTCAGCCAATTGGCCGGAGAGCCTCAACAACGCGAGGCCGCGTTTCTCTATCGCGCGCTCGTGGCGATCGAATCCGACACTGAATGGCTCGGCCCAACAGGACAGTTGCTGGTCGGTCGAGCCTTGCGCGAAGCCGGCGTGGGCGAACGCGCGATCCCGCTGTACGAGCGCGAATTGGAGCGGAACCCGCCATCCACCATCGCACAGGAAATGAAATTTGCCATCGCCGAACAGCGGCAACGAGACCAGCAACTGCCCGAAGCGAAAGCAGGCTGGCAGGAGCTCGCCACATCCGGAGAAGGAGTTTGGAAGAACAAGGCCCAACTCAAACTGGCGGAGCTGTCCTTCACAGAAGGCGCATGGGACGAGTGCCTCGCGGTCTGCCGCACGCTGCACGAATCAGCCGGCGTTTCTCGCAAGGAGACACTCCAACTGATGGGCCGTGTCTACGAACGGTTAAACAAGGACAGCCTCGCCGCAGAGTGCTATGCCGGTCGGCTGCCCTCGCCGTGAAGCGGGGAGTTCGAGACCAACCCGCAGTGTGAGCGAGAACGATTCCACACGGGCCATTCCAATCCCCTCGCTCACGCTGCGGGTTGGTATGGCCGACTTCTGCGCCGATGACCGTCACAGCAACCGGCTCTTCAACCAAAGTTGTTGCAGCGAGAGCACGATGCCGTGCAACTGGTGTGTTTGGTGGTGAATCTCCGCGCAGGTTTCCGGGACGAACAGCAGTCCGTACTGCGGTCCCTCTTGGTGTCGCACAGTGGCGGCTAGGCGAAGCTGTTCATGGCGGAAATGGAGTTCCACTTCGACAACGATTCCGACGGGAAGCATCGGGACTTCACAGTCCGTGGGGAATTCCACTTCGATGCCGATTTCGGTGATGTTCTTCGGCGTGACGTTCGAGGACGGCAACCCCGCTCGTTGGAGAACGACACGCAGTCCCGAGTCACTCACGACCGGAACGCGAAACGACTTTCGCAAATTGGTGATGACCAACCGCTGTGGAACAGCGACAACTACTTCGCGACCAGCCTCATCGGTGTTTTGGATTTCGAGCAGCCAACCGAGAAACGCACAGAACGATGTCCGATGCGGGAACGCAACGCAGCAGAGTGCGTGAGGAAACAATTTTCCGGAGTGATCGTCCTGCGCGATCCTTAACACGAGACCACTGGCAGTCACGGATCGCAGAGTCGCCGTCACCGAGTGCCCGCTGTGGACGAGCTGCAATCGGCAGGTCGTCATGTACGCGCAAGAGTCGTTCAAGATCGGTAGCGCATCTGTCTCGCGCTGCAGCGGGGTGGCTTCAGTTGGTAATGGATGAACTAGCGAAGCCATGCTGGACGTTTCCGACAGTAGTCGAAGCCGTAGTCTGAACCCCTTGGTCCGGACGAGACCTCGCGAATGAAAGTAACTCAATGAACTGGAACTGGCGGCTTCGTCCGGACCAAGGGGTCCAGACCACACCCCTAGTTCATCGGATTTTGATTCCTGTGGGCAACGAGATGCGGACGATTCCAAGCGACGGTTCGACGCCTACATTGGCACGGGCTTGGCCGCAGTCTTCAAACTCTTCAGCCGTTCTGTCAGATCGGCCGCAAGCGTCGGGTCCGAGTCGGCGATGGTGGAGAGAACTTTCGCCGACTGGCGTTCCTTCATTCCGTCGAGCAACGCCACAACAGCGGCTGTGCGGCCCTTCTTGACCAGTTGCTGAAAGACTGTCGCCACGTTCTCCGGCGGCATGGAGTCATAGACCGCCGCCAGTTTCTTGAGATTGGAAGTCTCGGCCGGGGAGCCACTGGTGTCACCGTTCGCCGTTGTGGAACGCGCTGCGTCTTGCTGTTTGCGGGTGGCTTCTTGTTCCGCCTGCGCGGTACGCAGCGCGTCATATTGCTTTCGGAGGCGATCCAGTTCGTCCTGTGTCGTCCGCAGCGTCTCCAGTTCCTTTTGCAGTTTTTCCTGTTCTTCTTTCGCGGCCAGCAAGGCTGACTCTGCCGTCGTTCGCGACTGTTCGTGTTCGCGGCGCAGGGCTTCTCGTTCGCCGTCTGAAGATTGCAGCGTCTGCTCGACGAAGCGCTTGGAATCAGAGAGTTCATCCAACACGCGCTGCCTCATTTTGGCGGCCTGTTTTTGCTCGGCGCGCAAGTCGTTGAAGATCAGCTTCAGTCCAGCCTGGCGATCAGCAAGTGCCCGCTCCGCAACTTCCGCCGCTTGTGTACGTAGTCGGAGTGAGGTGATGAGCAACCCTGCTTCGTCACTATCCGGAGCATAGACCGGACGTACGGCGACCGGGAGATCGTGATTCGCCTTGATCGCGGCCAAAAGGTCGGCTTCCGTCGCCGATGCGCGCGATGTCTCGTCGTGAGCCTCAGCCGAACTCGTCGAGCCCGTTCCATGATCGCCGTCGTGAGAGAGATCAGACGGTTCCTTGCCGGACGCTGTTTTGTCCGCCTCAACCTTGGCAGCGTCACCAGTCGCCACCGGCTTTCCCGAAGTGGCATCTGCGGCGGGAGTCACCACCACCGGCTTCGGTTTCAAATAGTACGAGGCTCCGCCCGACACGCCTCCCACGACGACCGCGACCAGCACGACTTGTATCAACGTCTTCATCCGGTCAGTCCCGTCGCCGCGACAACAGAGCGTCACGACGCATTCTTAGTACGGACGCCTACGCCCGTTCGCTTCAGTTTGGCCTTGGCGAACGGACGTAGGCGTCCGTTCTAAGGGCCACTTCCGATCGGCAACGCAGAATCGTCGAGGCCGTTCCCCGACCAACGCCGCATCACGACTTCATCCAGTTCGATCTGCTGTTGGCGGTTTGTTTCGTCGCGATGTTCGATCCGCTGTTGAGCGCGCAGATGGAGGAACGCTTCCACACTTTGAGTCACCTTGGTGCATTCCTCCCTCACTTCTCGAAATCGCTGATCTGCGGCCTTCAGTTTTTCTTGCGCTATCGTCAAAGTCCGTGTGAGGAACTCGATGAGCCGGGCCGAGTTCACGCGCGTATCGGGATCAATCACGTCCCCTTCGACCTCCTGAAGCTGGCTCGCTTCCGTGATTTGCTGCTGGATCCGATCGACTTCCGTCGCCGCTGCCGCGCGTTCCATCGCCGCCTGCCGCAGTTTCAACTCAGCCTGCTTCTGACGCTGCTGATGAAACCGCAGCAGACGTTCGAGCGAGAACTGAAATTTTTTCATGAGGCGTGACTCGTCTCGCTTAACAACGCGGTGCGTTGCTCACACGGTTAAACCGCACGAGGTTGAAGCTGACACTAACCCGAAGCGTAAGCGAGGAGGCAACACCAGTCTTCGCTTACGCTTCGGGTTAGTATGAAATGTGCCATCCTCACCCGTCTGTGGCTAAACAAAGCGAGCTTTCATTCAGTGAGGCCAAGCGGCAGCAAGTCGCTGCATCGCTTCACAGGTCTGCGCGTGAGATCGCGGTTCGTTCAATCCTTGTTGCAGGAACTTGTTGACCTCGGGCATGAGTTTGATCATGAGATCGATTTTGGGGCTGCTTCCGGAAACATAGGCTCCAATGCGAAGGAGGTCTCGGACTTCGGAATGTGTGTCCATGATGTCACGGATTTTGCGGGCGGCGAGTTGTTGCGACGGCTCGGAGACCTGTAGGAAAGCGCGGCTGATACTTTGTCCGATATTGATCGGCGGGAAGTGCCCCGACTCGGCGATCTTGCGGTCGAGCACGATATGACCGTCGAGCAACGAGCGAGCTGAGTCCGCGACCGGCTCACCCAGATCGTCTCCCTCGACCAGTACCGTAAGAAACCCGGTGATGCTCCCCGTCACTCCGTTGCCGAGTTGCTCGACTGTGTTCGCCAGCAGTTGAAACACGGACGGCGTATAGCCACGCGCACTGGGAGGCTCACCGAGTGTCAGACCCAATTCACGCTGAGCCATCGCCAGCCGAGTGAGACTGTCGAGGAAAAACAATACGTTCTTGCCACGCGCTCGAAATGAATCTGCCATCGCGATTGAAGTCTCAACGGCACGGATGCGCATCAGTGGCAATTGGTCGGAACTGGAGATGACGACCGCCGACCGAGCCAATCCGTCCTCACCGAGGCTGTCTTCGATGAACGGCTTCAATTCGCAGCCTCGCTCACCGACGAGGCAGATGATGTTGAGATCCGCCTCGGCCGTCTTCGCGATCTGCCCGAGCAGCGTACTCTTGCCAACGCCGCTCCCTGCGAAGATGCCCAAACGTTGACCGCGTCCGCACAGTAGCAAACCGTCAATCGCCTTTTGTCCGGTAATGAACGGCTGCTGAATCCGCTCACGCTTCAGCGCGGAAGGCGGTGTGTTGCGGACAGTCCGCCGTTCGAGTGGCTTCACCGGACCGAGTTCGTCGATCGGTCGGCCCAGTCCGTCAAAGATGCGTCCCAAGATGCCATTGCCAACAGGAACGGATCGTCGTTCGGGCAACCGGACCACGGTCAGTCCGCTGCGCATTTCTTCGGCACGTTCATACGGGGCGAGTTTGGCGAGGCCGCGTTTGAATCCAACCACCTCGGCCGGAATTTGTCGACCGGACGGTTCGTAGATGAGGCACTGGTCGCCGAGCGCCGCGGGGAGCGCGCACGCCAGCCCATCTTCGACGACTTGCAGACGACTCTGCAAACGAAAGCCGTCACAGCTTTCGACATCGCGAGACAAGCGTTCAATGTCCAATTTCATCATGGCCGCTGACCGTCGAAAGGAGTTGTCGCTGGATCTCTTCAATCTGATGACGCAGGTCGTAAACAACTTTGATCTCGCCCGCCGTCGCCCGGCAGTCACCGCGCGCGAGCGTGCTATCGGCTATGTATTGCAACGACCGCTCGTCACCCGATGTCGAAATGGCGGGGAATTCATTGAGCAGCGCGAGATCAGCGGGATGCAGCCTCACAACGGCGGCGTCCCGCGTTTGCAGTCGCGCGAGGACTTCATGGACCAGGTTCGCAATCGGAAATTGGTCTCGATCGATCTGCTCGAAGATCAACTTGGCCGCAATGGCGTGCGCGAGTTCAATCGTCGCCTCTCGGACTTCGCCCACCAAGCTTTTGAGTTGCTCGTCACAGCGACCCGTGGCCTGTTGAAGTGCGGTGAGTCCCCGCGCGAGGTTTGCTCGGTCGCGCCGAAGCGACTCCCGCTCCACAGCAACGGCCTCGCGTTCGGCTCCGAGGGCCATTCGCTCCAGCGTGAGTGATTCGCGAAGTTGCGGTGTCGAGTGCGCTGATGACACGAGTGTTGTTCGTCGCTCGTAGCTTCGCCCACCAATTGGTTCGGGATGGCGAGCGAACTCGGCACGCAGCCATTCCGGAACAGCAGCCCCACGTTCGGCAAGGACAACCTTCCGAATCGGCAGACTCAGCGGAATGCGGACTTCGATCATTCCCGGTCGTCCCTGCTTAGATCACACATTTCCGGCACGATTGGCCGGATGCGTTTGAAGATGGAGTTCACCGCCACTCGATTATTTCGGTACTTCACCCCTACAAGGTTTCACAAAAATCGTCACATCCCCCGCGATCAGCAAAGTTCTCCGCGACTTCGATCCGGGACCGGACGATTCCGATCATTCGATCCGTTCGAGCCGACGCGCGGATCGAGCGCGCGGTGCTAAGGACGACGCTCAGCCAAACGCTGGAACAGGCAACCCTTCCGCATTTGAGCTGCTGCTGGCCATGACGGCCTGCCCACCAGTGGTAAGCCCCGTTGAAGCCGCTCCCGTTCCAAACGACTCAAACAACGTATCGGCCGAACGGGTCGGACTAGAACGACCGACAACTCCAGTCGTCCCCGCTTCAACGGCGGAAGAAGCCTTGAAGATCGACGCCACGATTCCTGCGAAACTGCAACCGGAGCCGGTCGCCCACACACTCACGACCAACATGCCGGCCGTGCCGTCGGTTGATGAAACGAACGGTTTGCCAGACGAAGTCTCCGCTCCCGTTGAGACCGATGAGACACGCTCCGCGTCAACCACGCCCCAGATTGATATCGATCCCTGCCCGCTCCCTGTGCAAAGGGATGCCGACAACTCGGCCGTGGAAAAGTATCCGAGTCTCTCAGAACCGCCCTTACCGAAGGCGGGCCGCGAACAGGACTCGACGGCTCTCGACAGAGTGGCAAATCTCACGCAGCGACTTGTCGATGACACGGCTTTGCCACCGACGCGGGATCAGGCCGACGTGGCACTCGATGAGATCACGGACTTCCCTGTCCCCAAAGCTCAGCCTCCCACTGATGCAGTGCAAACTCCAGTTGAAGAGGGAGCCGCCGCGACGGAAGTCGTCTCCACCCCCGAGTCTCGACCGGGACGGCCTGACAGTTCCCGTGAAACCCCTGCGGTGGATGCCGAGTTGCCTGCGTTCGCTCCGGTCGAACTGAAGCAACTGGCCGCGAAAGACTTCTTCCGGCAATTTCATCGAGTTGAATCGTTGAACGAGCAATTCCGCCAACCCGAATTTGCAGAGCCGTCCCGCCCGAACGCCGCTGCGATGGCAATGCACACAGCATTGACGGCCCTCGCGTCGCACAGCCGAATTGACGAACGACAGACCGCCCTCAAAATCGACTCCAAGCAGCCTAGCGCGCCGCCAGAGCGTGACTCATCTTCGTCAGTGATGCTCTCCCCACTTGGCTCTCCAGCGACATCGCTTCAGAAATCGATTGCGATTATCCTTGGAACCGTTGCGGAGCAGTTGGCCACGGCGGTGATGAGCACGTTGGAAGCGGAGCCGCTCTCCACGTCACACACGTTCCGACTGCGTCTCGATCCGCGTGAGTTGGGGCCGGTGGAGGTCCAACTCACGGTCGTGAACGATGTCGTTTCGATTCGCTTTGTGGCGGACAACGAAGCAGCACGGCAGGTCATCTCCCGTCAACTCCATGAACTCCGGCAGTCGCTCACCGACTCGGGCATCTCGTTCGGACAATTCGATGTGGCATCGCAGGGTGGCGGTGGCCAAGGATCGCAGTCGCACGGAGAAGACCACACGCCACAGCGGCCCCTCGTGCCCAATCCCGTCGCATGGTCCCGGTACAAGACTCACGAACCGCGCGACGAGCGACATTCGGGACGCCTCAACTTCGTGGCGTAAGGCGAGCCTCGTTTCACCGCGTGGGCAACGAAAGCACCCTCCGCGCTCCCGCCAGCAAGAAGACTGAACTCAATCGCTCCACTTCAGCAAGATTCGCCGTTGGCCGGTTCAGTTATATGGCCTACCCCTAATTCCGTGTTGCCAGCGTTGCTCCGTGTTCGACAAGTGAAGTTGCGAGAGTCGATGGTCTGGCTGTGGCAGAACCTGCTCAAGCGGTCGAGTTCGCTGACGGCGGCGAACGAGAGGGAGATGGATTTCATGGCGGACACTCAGATCACATCGCAAGTCGGCCAAGATCAGTTTCTGAAACTGATGGTCGCCCAGTTGAAGTCTCAAGATCCGCTGGAGCCGATCAAGGATCAGGAGTTTCTGGGACAACTGGCTCAGTTCTCGACCCTCAGCGGAATTGAAAAGTTAAACGCCAATTTTGCCGACATGCTGTCACTCCAGCAGATCACTCAAGGATCAAATCTGATCGGACGACAGGTTGTTTATAAGGATGCCGCCGGAGCGACGGCACGGGGAACGGTGCAAGGCTTTGCGGTCAGTTCGGGGCGAGTCGAACTTCAGATCGGTAACGACGCCGTGAGTTTGGACAACGTGATTGGAATGTACTCGGCCGCTGCGTAGTGCGTGCTTCAAAACTAGCCCGACGCGCAAGCAAGGTCTTCACCGACATCGAATGCCCAGCCTGCGCTTGCGCGCCGGGCTAGTTCTTCGAGACAAAAACAGGTTTTGAAATGCGTTCTCGCAAACGCACTGTCTGAGTGAGATTGTGATTGAGGCGGAGCCTCAATCGGTTCGTGTTCTACGGAACTCAATCGTCAGATTCTGACGCGAGTTCCTCTGGAGGCATCAGGAGCCATCGTGATTACGGCAGGGACGCCGGCAACAGTTTTTTGTCATCGCCGCGAGATCCCGCCCCATGATTCGCTCATTGTTTACGAGTGCTTCGGCGCTCAGCGCTCATCAACAGATGCTCGATGTCGTTGGTGACAACTTGGCCAATTCGAACACGACGGGCTTCAAGTCGCAGCGACTGCGGTTCTCAAACCAGTTCACGCAGTTGCTGGCCGTTCAAAGCGCCCCCACCGCGACGAACGGTGGCAAGAACCCGATTCAGATCGGCCTCGGCGTCCAAGTCGCCGCCGCCGACACGAACCTCGGCCAGGGAACGTTCGAGAACACCGGTCGCAAGCTGGACTTAGCGATTCAAAACAGTGGGTTCTTCGTGCTGAAGAGCGGACTTGAGACCTTCTACACTCGTGCGGGTTCGTTCGCAGTGGACGCAAAAAACAACTTGGTTGATCCCTCGACGGGAGCGAAGGTGCAACGCACGGGAGTCGTCGGTGAAGGCACGGCGACATCGCCTGCCTTCCAGACGCTGGGAGACGGCAGCATCACGATCCCCAAGGGAATCACGGTCCCCGGCAACGAGACTCAGAACGTCAAGTTCAAGGGGAATCTCGACTCCAAATCCAAAGAGGCGATCACGGAAGTGCTGACGTTGGGCCAACCGCTGACCGAAGGGGTCTTGGCGGCCACGGCGAATACTCGACTGAACAACTTGGGTCAGACCAGCTCTCCGTACGCAACGGGCGATCAAATTCAGATCACCGGCACGCGCGTGGATGGCACCTCCGTGAACGCCTTCTACACGGCAACCGGAACAGCCACCGACACCGTCGGTGCGGTCTTGAATGTCATCAACAACGCCTTTCTCTCTGCCACGCCGGGAGCGGGAGCGACCGCGTTGATCGATAGCGCCGGGCACATCGTGCTGACGGCCAATCAAGCGGGTTCCTCAAGCCTGACACTGAATCTGAAGAGCAGCCCGACCGATCCGACGCCGCTCACGGGGGTCACACAGTTCACAAACTTTCAGGTGTCCGTCGATGGCAAAGCGGCGGATTCCGCGACTACGGCCATACAGATTTTTGACGCCCAATTTTCACCGCACAACGTCACGTTCAACTTTCAAAAGGCCTCGGCCAATCGCTGGGACGTGACCGCCACACTCGAATCGAGTGAGGGTGTCATCACCGGCTTCGGTATGGACAACAAAGTTGCCGGACTGACTTTCAACGAGGACGGCTCGTTTCTGGGCGTCGTCGGGACGAGCGTGACGGAAGTCCTGTCCTTGCATCAGCCCTTTACCGCCGGCGGTACTCCCGCGACGGCGGCGACTTCGCTCAACGCCCTCGACCAACATTCGGGCGGAGCTTACGGTGCCACCGATGCGATTCGGATCTCGGGCCTAGATCACGACGGAATCGCCGTTGGCCCGATCAACTTCCCCACCTCGGGAGCCACCGTCGGCAGCTTGATCACCGCGATCAATGGTGCCTTCTCCGGTGCGACCGCGTTTCTCAATGGTTCGGGAGTCATCGAGTTGTCCGCAAAAGTCTCCGGCCAAAGCCAGCTTCAATTGGATCTACAAGACCTGCCCACTAACACCGGCCGAACCGACATCAGCGACTTCAAGCAGGCGATTCGCGGCACCGACGGTGATGACAGCATCACGTTCCAGATCACCAATCTCGCCTCGTTCGGCAATCCGCAAACAATCACCTTGGGATTCGGATCGCCCAACGGTTTCGATGGGCTATCGCAGTTTGGGGGATTCACATCGGCGGCATCGACATCACAAGACGGCTTCGCTCAAGGAACGCTGGTGGACGTGAGTGTCGAGGCGGACGGAATCGTCACCGGTCAGTTCAGCAACGGCCGTTCGGAGTCCATCGCCCAGATCGCCCTCGCCTCATTCTCGAATGCTGAAGGCTTGGACCGAAAGTCGAACAACTACTTTCAGTACAACTCCAGTTCTGGCGAACCCATCATCACGGCACCCCAAGCAGGCAGTGCCGGCTCGATTCAAGCGGGAGCATTGGAAAGCTCCAACGTCGATATCGGGACCGAGTTCACTCAGTTGATCGCGGCTCAACGCGGCTATCAGGTCAACGCCCGAGCCTTCAGCGCTGCAAACCAAATGCTGGAAGAAACGGCCAACCTGCTTCGCTGATGACTGACGCCAGCCGTGTCGTACTCGGCTGAGGATCGGTTCAGCATCACGGTCGCGATTGTCGTCTTTCGCTCCGCGAAAGACGACGTTTATTGACGCGCCAATCCTGATTTCGTTTTCGATTCGCGGCGTGAGCAAATCGGTTAAACGACGCCTGCGTTGTCTCCTGCCGTGAGCATTCCCGAGCTTCCCCGGCGGTTTCTGCGTGAGTCCTCTTCTGGCGATCTCTGCCTGTCTGGCGAATCGGTTCAACCGGAAATGTCTTCGCAACCGATACGTTTGAAGTCGCCGTGCTCGCATCGAGTCCGGCTTCGACTCTCGCGAAAGACGGGCGATGAACGGGTTCCAACAATTCTTGCAGCAAGTTAAACAGCTCTGGAAAAAACAGAGTCTCATGGGCAGGGCCGTTTACGTCGGTGCCCTCTTGGCAACTGTGGCTGCGGCCAGTGGAGTTGGCTACTGGGCGACAAAGGTCGAGTACCAAATTCTCTGCTCGGGGCTACCTGCTGAGGAAGCGGCGGCGATCGTGGAGAAGCTTGATGCGGATCGCACTGAATACAAGCTCGCCTCGGGTGGAACAACGATCCTAGTCGCCGCAGACAAAGTACAAAAAACGCGGATGACTCTTGCTGTCGCTGGCCTGACAAAAGGGGCTGGCAAGGGATTTGAACTCTTCGACGAGATGTCGATGGGCGCGACGCCGTTCGTCCAGAACATGAACTACGTCCGCGCGATCCAAGGCGAATTGGCTCGCACGATCATGCAGCTCGAACCGGTCGCTCAAGCCCGCGTTCACATCGTGCAACCCGAACCGACTCCCTTCGTGCGCGATGAGAAGCCGGTCACGGCCAGCGTCGTACTGAAGACCAAACCGGGCGCGTCACTCAGTCGGAAAGCCACCGCCGGAATCGTGGCCCTCGTCGCAGGAAGCGTGAAGGGGCTGACACCCGACAACGTCACAGTACTCGACTCGGATGGAACAGTGCTGTCGGAGAAGCATGATTCGGCGCGCGGCCTCGCCTCCTCCGACCAGCTCACGTACCAGCGCGACGTGGAATCGCACTTGGCGGCGAAGGCTCAAGAGTTATTGACGCGGTTGCTCGGCCCGGGCCGGGCGGTTGTGCGCGTCACGGCCGACATGAGCTTTCGTCATGTGAAAGAGACCAGCGAGAAGTTCGATCCCGACGGCAAGGTCGTCTCGCGCGAGTCGATCATGTCCTCGAAGACGACCTCCCCCACGGGACCGCGCGGTCCGGCCGGTGCGGTCAGCAACATCCCACCGGGACAAGCGGCGGGAGCGGGCGGCCCAGCGGGACCGAACAAGAACGAAGAGACCATCGAGAGCGAATTCGTCGTCTCGAAAACCAACCTTCAAACGGAAGAACAACAGGGGACGATCAACCGCCTCACCATTGCCGTGATGCTGGTCCCACTGCCGACACAGGACGGTACGCCGGTGGCGGAGACGCTCGGCATCACACCCGAAGAGGCCAAGGAATTGGTCAAGCAGGCAGTTGGTTACAAGGATGGCCGCG
The DNA here is from genome assembly GCA_043749505.1 of Schlesneria sp. Lineage (GTDB taxonomy): Bacteria > Planctomycetota > Planctomycetia > Planctomycetales > Planctomycetaceae > Schlesneria. Next base: position 19,251 of record JAYVDI010000190.1, read on the forward strand.
ATCAGATTCAAGTCAGTATCGGCAAGGTTCCCGAAGCGCCCGCAGCCGTAGTGGCACCGGCCGCAGAAGTCTTCACGGCTCAGCAGTTGCTGAACTACGCGACGAATCTCAAGACCTCCTCGCTCGTGGTCGGAGGAGTTGTGCTGGCGGGAATCATCGGGCTGCTGCTGTTCCGTCGGCGACCCGCGACCGTTCCGGCCGTTGCCAGTCCCGCGTTGGCCACGGGCACCGCAGCACTGCCAGACAACGAGCTCGCAGACTTGAACGCCGTCGCTGCGACGATCAAGGCTTGGCTCGAAGAACCGGTCTCGATCCGCATGGACCGCAACGCCGCAGGTTCCAAAGCCAAACCGGCGTAAGGCGAACCAGACGAGTTCGCGGATTTGCGCGTAGGATGGACGCGTCTCACGGCTTTGCGGCATCTGACGCGGCGGAGCGACTCTTCGACGTTGCTGTTCGTTTGTCGCGCTCGGCTCGCATTTGATCGAGTTGCGATTCCGTCTGTTGATACCACGCCATGTTTTCGAGTTGCCACTTGGCGAGATCGCGCAGCACCGGGTCTTGGTTCGATCCTGCGACGACTCGAAAGGCATCGCTCGCCGGTTTCCATTGCGACCGTTTACGAAGGCAGGTCGCCGTCAGAAACTTCAGCATCATCCGGTTCTCATCCGTTGGCTGGACCTTGGCGAAGGCTTTCTCGGCGGAGGCATAATCGCCGGATCGAAACAGCACGTTGCCGAGGGCGAAGGGATCGGCAGGGTCATCCGGAATGGGGAACGCCGGTGGCTCGGGAATGACGACCGGCTTCGGAGCGACGGGAGCAGCAATCGGCGGCGTCACCACTGGAGCGACAGGCTCCGCAAAGGGATCGACCGCATTCGCACTTGTTGCACGCGGCACACTGGAAACAACCTGCGGCACACTCGGCACGACAGACTTGGGGCGGCGCGAGATTCCCTTCGTCGCCAGCTTCGTCAGCATGTCCAGCAATTCCTGACGCTGCTGAATCGCGACGCGATCACTCTCCGCATCGACCGTCTTGGTGCTGCGCAGAACTTCATCTCGTGCTGCATCGAACGACTTCAGTTCACGGCGAAGCTGCGTCAGTTCGTCTTCCAGGCTCAGCCCGGATTCGGCCTCGGTGGTCCGCAACGGCAGCGGTTCCGCAGAACGCGCGTCAGGACTGCGTAAGGCTTGTGCCGACGGAACTCGCAGCAACTGTGGTGGCGACGTTTCCTGCTGTGCGCAGAGTGTGCCGGTGAATCCGAGGAACGCGAGAGAAGTCCATCCGTGGTATCTCATAATTTTAGTGTCCGCCGTGGGAGCCGGACTTCTTGTCTGGCTTGGTTTCGGGTGGAGGAAGATCGTCTTCCAAAATTTCGTTATCGGAAGGCAGGAGATACTCGCCGATCGTGACCACCACGAGTTGCCTGCTGTTCGCTTTGAGATCCTTGGGCGATTCATGATTGGCACAGGAGATAATCCGCAGTCGGGCGGCGGCAACTCCCCGCGACTGCAGCGCATGCTTGACGGCCAGCGCACGGCGATACGACAGGTCATGCCCCTGCGCGCCGTCGCGAACAGCCTCTTCGGGAGAACAATGCCCCTGAACCAAGATCACCCGGTAGTGGTGCCGGATCACTTCCGCAATCTGGTCCAGATCACTGGCTGCCGATTTCAAGACCACATCGGAATTGCGATCGAAGCGAATCGGCTTGCCGATGTTGGACTGGGCTTTGACGAACGGTTCCGCAGTTTTCTTTTCTTTCCCTTCGATCGCCGCTCCCAACCAACGTTGTCCGTGATTGGGGAATTTGCCCGAGCTCTTCTGGGCCATCACCTGGAACACGGCGAGGTCAATCGGATCCTTGGAATTCGGGTTCGGCACATAGCCGAACCCCAACTTCACCGACGCCAAGACCTTCAGCATGTCTTCGTTGGACGTGGTCTTCTGCTCCCCCTTGACGAGCATCAACACGAAGAAGCTCATCAGCAAAATCACCATGTCCGCGAAGCTCACGATCCACATGGGAGCGTGACCGCCGCCTTCTTCGTGACCACCCTTTTTACGCGGACCAGACATTCCCGTACCTTCTGCGGCCTGCGGGCCGAGGCCCGTCGTTTGACATCGTTTCCGATTCGGAACCGAATCAGGTGAGCCGGGTGGCATCAGCCCCCGGATTACTCGCTGCAAACTCAAGAGTCCGGGGGCTGATGCCGCCCGGCTCGCCACTTCTGTTAGACATGCCCTTTGATCACTCTCGTCCGATTGAATTCACCGCGAAACTGTGTGTCATCACTCCATTCGGCTGGTGGCTCGATTGTCCAGAAAGCTCAGCAACCGCTGCTTCAAAGCTGTGGGCGAATCACCGGCCGCGATCCCCAAAATCCCTTGCAGGTAAAGCTCCTTCAGCAGCATCTCTTGATTTGAACGAATCCCCAGTTTGTCGGCAAATGGCAGGCAAATGATGTTGGCGTAGAGCGACCCGTAGAGGGTTCCCAGCAAGGCCACCGACAAACCGGCACCGATCGCCGCGATGTCGCCGCCCATGTTTTGAAACATCACGACCTGACCGATAATCGTGGCCGTTAATCCGTAAGCCGGGGCGTAATTGCCCATCAATGCGAAGACCTTTTTTCCCAGCCCGTGTCGCTCACTCAACGCATGCAGTTCCAGACGCAAACTCGCTTCGACATCGTGGTGATCTTGACCGTCGATCACCATCTTCAAGCCCTTCGCCAGAAACGGCTCCTTCACTTCTTCCATCCGGCCTTCCAGTGAAAGCAGTCCCTCCTTGCGGGCTAAGGCGGCGAAATCGACCAGCTGCAGAATCGCCTGCGTCAGAGTGACCTCTTTCAGGAAGAAGCACTTTTTGAGCGCCCCGAACACTTGCAGAAAGTTTCGCATCGGCATGCTGATCATCGTCGCACAGACCGAACCGATGATCACCAGCAACACGCCTTCCGTGCTGTAGAAGCCCATCAAATGGCCATGCGTCTGGTGATACATGCAACCCACGGTGATGCCGAGTCCGAACAGCAGCCCCAATACGGTTCCCATGTCCATGCGAGTTCCCCTGCTTCACGATCGTCCGACCTCTTCCTGCTCCTCTCTAGTCGAAGGAATTTCTGAATCCTTGCAGGCATGGACCTGCCAGACCGTTCATTCACGGCAAAGTCCCGCGATCGTGACGGTGCTGCCGGTCATATCGTTTAACCGCGTGGGCAACGCCCCGCGCGTCGTGCGACGTTGAAGCCCGTTTCTCAACTCGACGCGCGGGGCGTTGCCCACGCGGTTAAACGACCGAACTTCCTAAATTTGTAAATCAATGCAATTACACCGTTCCTAAAGACCGGCCCAAGAATGACTCCGCTGTTTGTCGCCTTTCGCTCCGCGAAAAGGCGTTCTTTCGCGGAGCGAAAGGCGACTTTGTTTCTGGACGAGTTTCTAAGGACCGATCATGACTCCCGGTGCAGGTGGTGGGTCCGACCCGGGTGGCATCGCGACAGCATTGAGAGCCGGAGCAAAGCTTCCTCCCGCCTGTTGCACGCCACCGGGCACGGACGGCCCCAAAGTCGCCGCCACCTGCTGGCACACGAACCGTTGATAGACATCGGGTGATTCCAGCACGCGGTTGGATCCCATGAGGCTTTGCGGCCATTCAAGGGATTGCTTGTAGAAGGTCTGGGCTTGAGCGGCCGTAGTCGCTTCGCGCGCGTCCCACAAGCCATCGGACGAGGCGATCACGACTCCTTCCGCCGGGCTGACCATCAACAGCGATAGCCCGACTCGCGGCGGTGAGTACGGGTGATATTGCGTGAGGTTCCCGAACAGGACCGCTTGAGCTTGATATTCACGGGCGACGCGCAGCAGTTCGAGTTCGTCGAATTGGCCGCCGCGAAAGACATCTTGAGCACGCGCACCGGGATCGTCGCGCGTGGCAACCACGATGTCGAACCGCCCCGTCCGTTGAAGCTCAGCCGCGAGGTTCGCCTGCAACTGTTCCGTGGCCTTGGGGTAGGCAGTTTGATTGGCCAACGGCATCAGGACGACACGCTGCACGGACGACCAGTCGAAGTTCTGAGCCACGAACTGCTGGTACGGTGCCGGCGTGGCCTGCATCAGTGCGGCCGCCTGCTGTTGCTGCCGCTTGTGCGCGCACCCCCAGACAGTCGCGAGAACCAGCATCAGAATGACAGCCGCATGCCGCATGACTCACTCCGCTCGCTCTGTCGGCAGCGCGCCGACATCGTCCGACTCGAGCAGTTGTTGCAGCAGCGGGGCCATCGTTTGCAAGACGGCCGCGTTGTCCTTCTCCGCACTGCGAACCTTCTCTCGTAAACTTTCGACCTCGCGCTTCAAGCGATCCAGTTCCTCACGCGATGTCACGAGGTCTTTGCGAGCGGCTCGAATCTCGCGCACCGCCATCAACAACTTGTCATCGCGTTCCTTCACAGCCGCGCTGAGCGTCGCGTTCTCGAACGTGGTGTTCTCGACGTGCCGTTCGAGTTCTACAATTGCCGACATCAGCCGCAACGATCGTTCGGTCGCCGTCTCACCTGGATGCAGACCGAGATGACTTCCCAACACGGAAGGAGGCGAAGCGCGATCGGATGGAAATGAAGGAATTGGTTGCAGTGCAGCCTTCGTGGGCTTTTTGATAATCGCGAACCGACTCGACTCGGTCACCGGTTGCTCGGAGGGGACCAGTTCGAGCTGAGACGAGGTCGTCACGACGCCACCCGCCGTCGAAACGTTTCCGAGGGGAGTCACTCTCTGACTCGAAGCCGCTCCGACCGCCGTCTTGCGAGGCGCGCTGGCAACCGCCGAATTGATGGTCGCTGAAACATGCCTGTGAATCGCAAGCGGTGCCGTCGTTGTACTGGCACGCAAGGGCGCAACTCGATTCAACGACGGCAGTGTTGGAGCAGAGGCGCGTGGCGGCATGACGACCGGAGTGGAAACTGCGGGCAAAGCATCAAAGTTCGGGGCGGGAGACGGCGGTACGAAATCCCACTCCTCAAACTTCGCAGTCTGGCCCTGCAACGCTGCGGGACGACCTTGTTGAAACAAAGCTCCCACCCCCACCACGGACAGGCAGGCGATCAGAGTCGATACCCCGAGTCCCTTCAGTTTTGACGGACTCATTGTTTGCAATCCTTTCTCACCGTGTTTCACACCCACCCGAAGCGTCAGCGAGGCGGTTGCAGTACTGATTTTGCTTCATCGCCATACGACCGACTCACCCTCATCAGGACTCACCCGCCGACTGACCTTCCGATTCATACGAACACCACAATCGAAACGTCTCACCACACGCACACGTCACATCGATCGCCTGAACAACATCGCCCTCGCGGATGACTTCGATCGTCGGGCCGGTGCCTCCATGAGCATGCGGCACAACCCCGTTGGCCACTCCTCCCGAACGGCCTCCCTGAGTGCCGGGGACGACGTTATGAATGCCGCCGCGCACAAAATTCTCGACGATGCCGCCTTGCATGACTCGCACTTCTTTCAGTGTGAACAGACGTATTCCCGAAGCTTCTGCTCCGCCGAGGCCAGCAACCGCGACGTGTAGGATTCGGACAGCTTCAGCAGCGAACCGATTTCCTTGAGTCGCAAGTCTTCCTTGTAGTACAGCGTGACAACGAGTCGTTCGCGTTCCGGCAACGACGTGATCGCGTCCGCCAGCAGCCGCTTCTGATCTTCACGTTCTTCATTCGAGTCGGGTGCTTCGCGCGAGTGACCGGTCGGGTCGTCTTCGAGTTGTTCGAGCGATCGCACCTGCGTGAGCGGCATCGCGATCAGAGCATCGACAACTTCATCAACACTGAGGCCGGTCGAACTGGCCAAGTCATCCACGCTGACGGCTCTGCCCGCGCGTTCCTGGGCCTTCGCCACGAGCGAGACTCGGTGCATGACTTCCTGCGGCAACGGGCAACTGTTGCGAGCCTCATCGAAAATCGCGCCGCGAATCCGCAGTGTCGCGAACGACTTGAAGTCCACGCCCCGTTTCTCATCGAAGCGATCCGCCGCTTGCACCAGACCGAACATTCCCGCCGATTCGAGATTCTCGACATCGACCGACGACGGCAACCGCGCCGCGATCTTTCCCATGATGTGTCGGACCAGCCAGAGATGGTTCACGACGAGAGCGTCACGCGCCGATTGATCGACCGTGCGTGAATACTCCTGAAGTTTGCGAGCTGATGTAACGGGCATGTGACGCGACCATCCTTGTCGTTCAGCGCCGTGTCATAACTGGAAGTGTTCGCCGCGCCGACGAACGCGGCAGGCGACTCAAGGTCATCCTGACCGTCCGCGCACAGACGCGGCGGTGCGAACGAATGTCCGCCACAACGCATCCGAATTCTTGAAGGAACAGAGGGGCGGGGCATTCTGTTCAGGGGCCATTCTGTGTCAAGACGGCCCACTGACGAACGGCCTGTCCGCAGTGCAAGAACGCTTTTCCAAGCAACTCGCTGCGAGGCAACCGGCAGTTCCTGCCCTTCGCGCGGCGAGAGAGGACCTGACGTACAAGAGGCGCTGACGCCACACCAACCCGAAGCGTAAGCAAGGATTCGTAGGATGGACGCCTCACGCCCACAAGTTCCACCACGACGCCTTGGCGGGAGCCGCTTTCGTCGGGGCGCGTGCTGCCGCCGATGCAGAAGTGGTCGGGCCGCCCGATGAGATCACCTTCTTCTCGGGCATGAGGACGCAACTGAGATCACCGCTTTCGCCGCCTGTCGTGTCGATCAGAATGCGCTTCGGGCGGAACTGAACGTCGTCCACACGAACGTGTCCCGACACCACCGTCAGCGGGCAGTCTCGTGGCGGATCGGCTTCGACAAACGCCCGCTCGCACAGCCACTCGGGGCGGTTCAGTGAGAGATCTTTCTGATGCAGAATCCGCATTTGCATCGCAAACTGGACATTCGGATTCAGCCCGGCATGAACAAACAGCAGTTGCGGATGTTCGACGCACCACGGCAGGTTCGTGAGCAACTCGCGATGGTCTTCAGGAACCTTGGCGTTGAGGTCCGCGAGATCCCCAAGCTCGGCCCCATAAGACGCGAACGTCTTATCCGAGTTGTAGTGCTTCACCCAACGGTCGCCCCAATGGGAACCGTCTCGACTGGGAGTCCAACCGAGTGCGGCACACATCGCAAACTCATGATTCCCTGCGATGGCCGTCGTACGCGGATGCTCACGCAGCAGATCGAGAAACAGATCAACGGCACCTTTGGAATCGGGGCCACGGTCCACAAAGTCGCCGATGAACACGATCCAACGCTGCTGGTAATCGGGCAATTTTTTGAGCTTGTCGAGGACCACTTGCAGCTTGCCGATCTGACCATGCACATCGCCAATGACCGCAATCGGCCCCTGAATTTTTGTCTTAAGCGCGGGCACGGTCATGAAAACAGCTTTCGTGAACTGACGAAGGACGTAGGGGGTGTGTGGAGTCTTCGGAACGCACCGATTTGAGAGTGGCCTCACAAGTGAGGGGTGTTCCGAAGA
>JAYVDI010000191.1:0-3516 GCA_043749505.1 Schlesneria sp.
CGTCTTTCGCTCCGCGAAAGAACGTTCTTTCGCGGAGCGAAAGACGATGCCGGCAAACCTGTAGTCCGGACTACAGGCGTCCGGACCACCACTCCCCAATCACGGCCGTTCAGGCAGATTCACGGCTCGCGAATCAAGCCGTTTCTCAAGCTCATCTCCGGCAGACGAGCATCGCCAAGATTCTCTCGCTACGATTCCCCGCACACTTTGAATGAACAGCACGTCTTCGGATCGTTGCCACCGGATCGCCGCATGATTTCTGTCACCCACTTGTCCCGTCATTTCCGCTCTCACAGCAAATCGCTGGTGGCGGTAGACGATCTCTCATTCGAGGTACGGGCGGGCGAGGTCTACGGATTGCTCGGCCCGAACGGTGCGGGGAAGACAACAACGCTCCGCATGGTTCTGGGGCTGCTGCAACCGACGAGTGGCGATGCGGTGGTCGATGGCTTTCATGTCGCACGCGATCCCGATGAAGTGAAGCGCCGGATCGGATTGGTCTCGGCCAGCGCGGGCCTTTATCAGTGGCTCACACCGCGCGAGATGCTCCTCTTCTTCGCCGACCTCTATGGAGTCGAACCCGATCGCGCGGAGCAGCGACTCGTCGAGTTGTGTCAGCTCCTCGACATCAAACGGTTTCTCGATCAGCGGTGTGCAACACTTAGTACCGGACAGAAGCAGCGTGTCACCTTGGCGCGGGCGTTGATGCACGATCCTCCGGTGATGCTGCTCGACGAACCAACGCGAGGACTCGATGTTGTCGGTACGCATGTGGTGTTCGAGTACATCGGGCAGCTCCGTTCGCTGGGAAAGGCGGTCGTGGTTTCCACGCATCGGTTGGACGAAGCGTCTCATCTGTGTGACCGCATGGGGTTGCTGCATTGCGGGCATCTGCAACACGAGGGAACGTTCGCCGAGTTGCAGCAAGTGACCGGTAAATCGACGCTGTTCGAGATGTTCCTGCAACTGCTCGGTTCTCCCGTTTCGGCAGACGAGATCGCCCGCGAGGAGGCTGTCGATGTCGATTGATGACCGTTCGGCACCGGACCTCCACTCAGCGAGACCAAAACGATGGCGGTCGCCGCGCTGGTGGCGCATGGCGTTGAAAGAACTGCGAGAAATCCTGCGTGATCGCCGCACGATCATCACGCTCGTGGCGATGCCGCTGCTGATCTACCCGCTGCTGGGCGTGACCATGCAAAAGCTGCTCGTCACACAACTGGCGAATGAAGCGAAGGTCGAGTATCGCATTACGCTCGAACGGCCGAAGGACATTGAGTTGTTTCGTCGGTTGTTTGGGCGCGGGCATGTGTTGGTGGCGCAGCGCGAGGGCCGAGAACTCGACCCCAAACAGAAGCCCGCCGGGACGCCCGAGGATCCGATCCTCAACATGTTCTCGTCCGAGAACCCTGATGCGACCGTGGATGTCGAGGGGATGGTTCGCGAGGGAGACTCCGACATCGGCTTGAAATTCCTCCGACAGGGACAGAAAGAGCCGTTGAGGTGCGAGGTCATTTATCGGCCCGATTCGATCAACAGCCGCGCCGCGCGGCGGTTCGTGGAAGACCGCTTTCACGCGGTGAACCAATCCTTCGCCGTTGAGCGTCTCGCCGCACTGACCCCGGCCGAATCGTTGCCGATTGCGGTAAAGTCGGTCGTGCTGGCGCGGCGACCCGGTGCGACTGATGCCCCGTTTTCCTTGGCGACTCTCGTCCCGTTGATCCTGATCCTGATGACCGTCACAGGAGCGGTCTATCCTGCGATCGATCTCACGGCGGGAGAGCGCGAACGGGGAACTCTCGAAGCACTCGTGTCGGCCCCCGTTCCTCGACATGAGTTACTGTTCGCGAAGTATCTGGCGGTACTGTCCGTCGCGATGCTCACCGCGCTGGCGAACCTGTTCTCGATGGTGGTGACCGCCTACGCCAGTGGTCTGGAAGGGCTGCTGTTTGGAACGGGGGGACTCTCCGTTCGCGTGATCGTTTGCACGCTCGGCCTGCTCTGCGTATTCGCCGCGTTCTTCTCGGCGGTAATCCTCGTGCTGACCAGTTTCGCGCGGAGCTTTAAAGAGGCGCAGGCGTATCTCATCCCGGTCATGCTCGTGTCACTGGCACCGGGAATCATGTGTCTGCTGCCGGGGATCGAGTTCAACGGCACTTACGCCGTAACGCCGCTCGTGAACATCGTGCTGCTGGCACGCGACGTGTTCGATGACCGCGTCGTTCCGATCTGGGCGCTGGCCACGCTGCTCTCGACAGTGCTGTACGCGGCGGTCGCGCTGGCGGCGGCGGCGCGCATCTTCGGGACGGATGCCGTCCTGTATGGCAGCGACGGAAGTTGGTCGGACTTGTTACGGCGACCGGATGCGACTCGCGCCGCTCCGACCCTCGGCCAAGCGATGTTTGGGCTGGCGGTGTTGTTTCCCGCGTTTCTGATTCTGAGCAGTATCCCCGCACGCTGGGAAGGACTGTCGATTGCCGGCCGATTGACCGGGAACGCGGCCATCACCGCGTTGCTGTTCGCCGGGTTACCGCTGATTCTAACGAGTGCCTCGCGCGTTTCCTGGAAGACGGGCCTGTCGTTGCGAGGGGCGTCACTCGGCGCATTCGCGGCGTGCGCAATCCTCGGCCTGTCGCTCTGGCCGTTCGCGTATGAGATGCAGGTGCTGCTCCTCTCGACCGAGCGACTCGAGGCTCTCGAAAAATTGTTCGCTCCGTTCAAAGCCCAACTCGACGCCGTGCCGCTCTGGCTGAAGCTCTTCTCGCTCGCTGCTGTGCCTGCCGTATGCGAAGAACTGTTCTTCCGTGGTTTCCTGCTGTCGGCCTTTCGCTCCGCGATGTCAAAGCCGCTGGCCATCGCCTTTTCAGGAGCGTTGTTCGGATTGTTTCACGTCATCGTGCAGCAATCGTTGTTTGCCGAACGCTTCGTCCCGACTTGCTTCCTCGGCCTGGTCCTCGCAGCAATCTGCATTCGCACCGGCAGCCTCTGGCCGGGGATGCTGCTCCATGTGATGCACAACGGGTTCTTGTTGTCGCTGTCGAGTTTCACAGAAGAATTGAAGGCCCTCGGTATTGGAGTCGAGTCTCACCAGCACCTGCCTGCGGCGTGGCTCATCACCGCCGCGTTGGCAGTCGCTGCCGCAGTCGCCTTACTGGTGAATACGCCACCTGCGCGAGACCCAAGCTGAGGTCAATCCGTGGCGCTAGGGTGAGCGGCAAGAGTTGTCTTACCCAAATGTAGGATGGGCACTCTTGCCCGTCCTACAGGTCAATTCCTTCGTACCGCTCGCCTTAGAACCTATCCGAAAACCGTTCGCGAGTTTGGCGCACCGCATGCTTTTCGAGAAGCGGGTTGTCTCGAAGTTGGCGGGAGGTGTGCCAATGGCCGCGAGTTGTTCGTCCAAGTTTGACCAGATTCCCGATGCGCTCTGGGAACGAATGGAACTGGTACTCCCGAATTACAAACGCAGTTGTCAAGGGGGGCGTCCGCGGCTGCCGTTGCGAAACGTGGTGACCG
>JAYVDI010000192.1:0-9177 GCA_043749505.1 Schlesneria sp.
CTCAGTCGCAAGAAGTACGACATCGTCGAGTGGGGGGCGATGCAGTTTTTGGAACTCGATCCGAGCGCGCGGCGGAAGCTGCGGCTCGAAGAGTTGCTGTTGTTGGCCGTGCGGATGGGATTGGTCGCGCTGCTGGCGATCGCTTTGGCGCGGCCGTGGCTCGGCGGCGCATGGCTCGGAAGTTTCGGAGCCACTCAATCGCGCGATGTCGTGCTGGTGATCGACGGCTCGTACAGCATGGGCTGGGAGGGTCGCGCGCTCACGCCGCATGCGAACGCAGTGCGGTTGGCTCGCCAGTTCGTGGATGAACTCCGGCCGGGCGACAGCGTGATGGTGCTCGATGCGCGGGACCAGCCACTCGCAACTCTGGCGGGACTGACACGCGACAGGCAGCGTGTGCGCGAAGCTCTCGAAAACCTGCCGACTCCCACCGGGACCGCGAATCTGCATGCGGCGATTTCCAAAGCCGTGCAATCGCTCGCGAGCGGCACCAACCTGCAGCGCGAGGTGGTCGTTTTCACCGATTGGCAGGCGTTGAGTTGGAAGCCGGACGATGAGGCTCTGTGGGCGAGACTTGATGATTTGAAGGAGCAATCACCGCAGCTGCCACGTTTGTGGGTGATGGATGTCGCGGACGGACAACTCGGTCAGTCGGCCAATTTCACGATCGAACGGCTGCAGCTTTCGCGTGAACTGGCGGTCCCCGGCGTGCCGGTGCGGATCAGTAGCAAGGTGCGTTACAGTGGTGGTGAGAATGCGATCACGCGCAAAGTGCATCTCGAATTGAACGGCCAGCGACTCGCCGACCAGACGTTGCAACTGAAGCTGCCGCCGAACGGTGAGGCAACCGTCGAGTTCGAGCGGCGGTTCGAGCAAGTCGGTTCACAGTTAATCGGTGTCGTTTTGGAGAACGATGCGCTGCCGGGCGACAACCGGTCTGAGGCCGTGGTCGTCGTCACTGATTCCCTGCCGATCATGCTCGTGGACGGCGACAAGCGACTCGATCCAACTCGCAGCGAAACGTTCTTCGCCCGGGCAGCCCTTGCGGCGACGGGGGGGGAATCGTCGTGGATCAAGCCGACGATCATCACTCCCGACGCGATCAGCGCCGAGACACTGCGCGATGCGGCGGTCCTCGTTCTTGCCAATGTGGAATCTCTCTCGGCTGAACAGTTGAGTTTGCTCGACCGGTTCGTGGCGAGCGGTCGCGGCCTGCTCTTCGCCCTCGGTGACAAGACGCCGCAATCCGGCTTCTCGAAAGCAGTCGATCAGCCCGGCGCAGGATTGATGCCCGTTTCTCTCAAGGCCATCGGCGCGGACGTGATCGCCGTTGATGCAGGCAAGTCGGCGCTGGGCGTTCGCGTGGCAGGCAACAGTCTGGAACTGCCGTGGTTCAAGCCGTTTCGCTCGGACAAGGGTGGCACGCTGACCGACGCGCGGTTCACCAAATGGTGGAAGGTGAGCGGTGAGAAAGCGGTGGCCGGAGACAAAATACAGGAGCCTGCCAAGAACGAACTGGTTGACGAGAAATCAAATGTGTCGCTGGGAACCACGGTCGTCATCGCCAAGCTGACAAACGGAGATCCGTGGTTGGTGACGCGCCGGTATGGGCGCGGCACGACGGCGGTCCTCACGTCGTCGCTTGATGCCGATTGGAACACGCTGCCAGCGAAGCAGGACTACGTGCCGTGGCTGCACGAGTTGCTGTTCGCACTGGCTTCCCCTTCTACGAGCCGCAACGTGGACGTAGGGACATCGCTGTCGTTGAATGTTTCGCCAAAATTGAATCTCGAAGACTTCGAGTTCATCACGCCGAGCAACGCGCAGCTCGTGGCCACTCGCATCGACGACGATTTCCAACCGGGAGCGCGACTGGACTCCGCGACGCTTCCCGGTGTCTACCGCTTTGCGGTCAAGGCTCACGGCGGAAAGCCATCCCCCACCGACGAGCTTTTCGTCGCCAACTTCGATCGCGGCGAGTCGGACCTCACGCTGCTCACCGACGATCAGTGCGCGACACTCGCGGGCACGGATCGGCTAACGTTCGTTACCGACCTCGCACAGATGCAACGCCAGATGTTCGCCGATGGTTCGCGCACCGAGTTCTGGTGGCTGCTGCTCTACGGTTTCCTCGCGTTCCTGGCGTTTGAAGTCTGGCTGACGCGACGCATGCTGAATGGAGCGACGCGCGAGGTCAGTTGAGCCGACGTTGTTCACAACGTACCATCAACGGATGGATTTCGAGTCTTCATCCGATGGCTCACCACCTCGCTTCTGTTATGCCAAATCGCAAGGAGTCTCAGTCATGTTCCGCCTCGCTGTCTTTCTCACGTTGGTGATGACCATTGGTTGCTCGAAGCCCATTGAGTTTCAACGGGCCGAAGTCGGAGGGACTGTCACAGTCGATGGTCAGCCACTGGAAGAGGGAACCATTTCGATGTTTCCGGACGTGAAGGTCAAAGGGACACGCGTTCAAGCAAAAATCGTCGCGGGCAAGTTTTCATTCTCCAAAAACGACGGCCCTGCCGCCGGTGCCAATCGCGTTTCCATTTCTGCCGTGAAGAAGACGGGCAAGAAGATCTCGGTCGAGGGCGTCGAGACCGAAGAGAGCGTGGAGTCGATCCCGTGGCAGTACAACGAAGTCACGACGCTCACGGCCGATGTGAAAGTAGGACCAGCCAAAAACGAGTTCAAGTTTGAATTGAAGAGCCAACCATTGCCGAGAGACATTGGTGGCGGGGCCAGCAGCGTGGTTCCGTGAGATCTCGTGAGCGGTAAAAAAATCACCGGCCCGCAGGAGAGCAGACGCTCGGTGGCTCTAACAGCCTGTTGAAAAAAAGTAGGACGGACGGCCTCATCCGTCAGAAACCAATTAGAAATCACGGACGAGGGCGTCCGTGCCACCTTTTTCAACAGGCCGCTGAGCCTGTCGTTGAGGAACACAGGCGGGCCACCTGCGCTGCGGCTATTTGACACTTCGGCCAGTGCGGGCTGGAGGCCGTTTGCGAATCCAGTGGTCGGTGAACTTCAAATGAGGTTGCACTTCGACTTTGGGCATGTGGCAATCCAAGCACCGTTCCGAACGGGTCTCACTCGAACAAACACTGGCTTGTCCCGACTCGGTTCCGTGACACGCGACGCAGCGCTGAGTGTAGAAGCTCGTCTCGGTCTCGGTCTCGGCCGCGCGATGCGGGTCATGACAGGTTAGACAGTCGAGCCGCCGTGCGTCTCTGCTGCCCGTTTTCATTTCTGCCAGCGCGGTAAAGCAGCGGCTTTGTGAAAGCCCAACCGGGGCGAATCGAACCAACAGCAGGTTGTCAGGGCGAAGTTCATCCGGAGTGAGTTGGTCGTCGCGGCGATGGCATTCCCCACAGCGACGGATCGATTCCAGCGGCGACAGGTCGCTCCAGCGTTCCATGCGCACGTCGTTGAGTCCCGCGTTGACGGCGTTGAGATGCGACTCCCCCTCAAGATGGCAGCGGGCGCATTGAACGCCCGCGACCAACCGATCCAAGTCGAGCCGGCCCTCGTGTCCGTTCGACTCTGCTCGCTTCGGCAACCAAGTGGTGTGGCAACCGAAACAGTCGGCGGCGTCGGCCGCCGTCATCCGCGTTCCCAAACCGTGCCAACCGGAACCGGGTTTCGTCGCGGCGGCCGTTCCCAACGTCAAGTCGATCCCGATACCGGGATAGTGCGAGAGTCGATGTTCGAGCAACTCTGTGGTTCCGTCCGGCGACTCACGCACTGTGACGGGAGTCTGAGCATGTCGTCCAGAGCCGAAGACCCAATCAATGGGAATCGGATCGGGATACGTGGAGGAGTTCCTCCACAATCGATCGTCGCGGAACTCGAACGTGTCCGAGATTTTGCCCGATGACACGTCATGAAAACTGAGGCCCTGAAACGTTGACTGAATCTCGGCTGACGTTGCACGGTGCAGCGTCCGTGTGTGAGGCGCTCGTGCGAGCGACTGAGCCTGTCCCGGGTGACATTCAGCGCAGCGGCGACTGCTCACAGGAGCGATCCTGCTTGAAAAATGTGCCGTGGGCAAACGTCCCTCACTCGTCGGCCTCTGCCAGACAGCGATTGCGATGACGACGAACACACATAGCATTACCGTTGCAGGCCAGCCGCCGAAGAACCTCTTAGTAATCTGCCGAATCCAACGCATGATGCCCGGCCAACGCAAAACGACTTTCGGGAAACTGCTGCACCAACGCGGACCAGAGCACGTGTGCCTCCACTGGCAAGCCAGCTTCCCACAACAGGCTCGCGCGTGCGGACATCATCGCGGGATCATTGGAGACCAGCAACTCGGCCGCGCCGCGCGGGTTGCCTTGCAGGTACAGATCGACGGCCGCCGCCCATCGAGTTGCCGCCGCCACTTTCGGCACGGCCTTCACGGCTGATGAACGAGGTGGCAGAGGCCGCTCACCGGACGCAATCACCCGATCGAGAACGGCCTGTCGGAACTCATCGACCTCGCCACAGATCAATTGTCGTCGGTCCGCCAACGCAATTTGACAGGCGAGCAGTTCGCGGTCGAGGGAGCGATCAAATGGCATCGCGCGGACGACGGGTGATGACAGTGTCGGAGTGAGAACTCGCATAGCGGCTTGAGGAAGATTCATCGCCCGCAGGACGCCCGACTGACGCACGATCGTTTTTGTGTCAGGCAGTTGCGTTGCGAGGCCGAGGATGTCGAGCAGCCGGTCGTTCCCCGCAGCAGGCTCCGCTTGGTAGGTCCACCTGCCGCGATCAACCAGTTCGCGCTGAGGCAACACACGCACGATCCGAGGTGTAAACTCGGGGTCTCCGGCCATTGCGAACGGGATCACGGGCGAGTCGAGCGACAACGGTTTCCACAGCGTCGCTTCCAATCCTCGAATGAGTTTGGTTCGCTCGGCGGAAGTCACGACGAGGACCGCCTGTCGCGATTGCAACGTCAACCACCAGCCTCCCACCGTGCCGTCAGATCGAGTGTGTCGTTGCTGCCAGCCGGTCTCTAATTCGCGCGTCAGCAACACTTCGTCACGCAACTTGCCGCAGAGCAAGGCCCGGTGAGGCACCAAGTACGCCTTGATGTTCGGCGGTTCGCTCCACGCCAACATGCCTGCCGACAGGATGTCCGCGCAGTGGGCTGTTCCAGAATGTGTCGTGATCCCGAGTGCCGCAGCGAACTCTCGGTCTTCTAACTGCCGGCTCAAACCCCAACCGCAACGTGAATCGGAAAACGGTCCCACTCCCCACGCGGCCATTCCGCCCACGCTCACACAGGCGAGCCGGACGCACGCGACACGAAGCGCAATCGGCAGCGAAACACGAGTCAACCAGAGTGGCATCGTGCGAACATCGCGGTTCCAAAACTCGACCGCTCGATCCGCCAGCCAGACGCTCAGAACAACAGCGCTGGGGGCAGACCAGACCCCGGCACATTGCACGATTGCCAACAACAACCATGCGCTGCGCGATGCCGATTTGGATCGAAGCATGGCGACGACGACGGCTAACGTCAGGGATGCCCAACTCAGCGAGAGACCATCCAGTGGTTTTCCCCAGAGCGTCCGCCACGGAGTTTGATCGAGAACCGCTCGCGACTCAATCAACCACGGAGCCAGTTGTCGTAGGGAGTCCCAAACCGTGAATGGCCCGCGCGGCGTGAGACAACATCCCAGCAAGACTGCTCCCCAAACGAGGAGCCACTTTCGACGTTGTAATGCAGCGGAGTTGTGCCCCGCGCGGAACAACGCTTCCGTGGCGAGCGGCAAGCAGATGAGGATCGACAGCGTTCCGAAGTTTGACCACACGCAGCCCAACACGCCGAGCCAGCAGGCTTCTGATACCGGAGACACCCCACGAACGGCTCTTGTCCAACGCAGCGCGATCATGAGTCCGAGCACATCCCAAAATGTGCCTGTTGGTTCGCAACCCACCTGCACGGCCACGACCAAGCTGGCGGTTACGACAAGGCGGATCCCCTCAGGTAAACGTGTGCTGTGCCTCCAACAATGAACGGCCACACCAGAGATGGCGATTACTTTTAAAGCCATCAACAGAAAGACACCTCCGAACAGAAACAAAAGCAAAAACGGGACACCTAGCAACCAAGGAGCTTCGGACAACGAATCGCCCGCCAAAAGAAAACGGTTCGGGGCCAGATGGCCATCCACGACCGCGCGCCCGTGACTCAACGTCCACCACAAATCCTCAGTCACAATTGGTCGCAACGCGACCATCAACACGAGAGCGACCAAAGCCGCCATCGACCATGAACTCACCTTCACTAAGCGGACCGTTCCCGACAGAGCCGCGCGGGACGCAGTCGGCATTGATAGGGTTTGAGTCTTGAAAGGGCAATTATTTACTTGACTCACCACGTCCAGTTCGCTAGAATTCGGCCATGAACAACGAACCCACCACTCTCATCGAAGCCGTCCGACACTACTCCGACATCACTGTCTGCAACGAATACCTCGCCAAGATCAAGTGGCCCGATGGTGTCATTACCTGCCCGAAGTGCGGCGGGACTCACTGCGGACGAATCGCCACCCGTAACATGCTCCGCTGTAACACCAAGGGTTGCAGGAAGCAGTTCTCGTACAAGGTCGGAACGATCTTCGAGGATTCCCCGCTCGGTTTGGACAAGTGGTTTGTGGCCGTGTGGTGTATCACGAATTGCAAGAACGGCATCTCGTCTTGCGAACTCGGACGCGCTCTCGGTGTGACTCAGAAAACGGCGTGGTTCATGCTCCACCGTATCCGTTTGGCGATGCAAGTGAAGTCGTTCAAGAAGTTCACCGGCGAAATTGAAGTGGACGAAACTGGTGTTGGCGGGAAGTCTGGAAACATGCACTTTGTTCGCCGCCGACTCAGGATCAAGGGAACTGGCATGACGGGCAAAGCCATCGTTCAAGGCGTGCTGTCGCGCGGCGGGGAAGTCCGTTGCCAAGTCGTTCCCAACCAGAAGCGGGCTGCGTTGCAGAAGACCATCCGCGATAATGTTGAGACGGGATCGACGGTCTACACTGACTCGCTCAAGTCCTACAACGGGTTGGATACTGACTATGTTCATGAGACGATCGACCATGCCAAGAGTTATGTTGAAGCCCGCGTTCACACCAACGGGATGGAAAACTTCTGGTCGCTGCTCAAGCGGGGATTGAAGGGAACTTACGTTGCTGTCTCGCCGTGGCATCTCTCACGATACGTTGACGAACAAGTCATGCGATTCAACAAGCGAACTGGAACTGACGCCAGTCGCTTCGCGCACGTCATGCGGAACATTCTCGGCAAGCGGTTGCAGTTCAAGGAACTGATCGCTGTCGGTTGAATTACTCGCCGTGTCGGTCACGTTTCTCGCGGAGTTGCTTCATCCGTTCCCGATGCTGCTTCTCCGCCTCCACCAACTCCGGCTTCGGAACCGCGATGAGTCCGCGCATCACCTTGTCGAATTCCGACAACTTCTCTTGCGGCTTTTCTGGCTCGTTTTTCATGAAGATTCCATCTTTCTGATTATTTCTAGTTCAATCTCGTGAAGGTTCGCCTCGATTTCGCTGATCATTGAAATCTTACGCTGGTAATGCTCATCAACCTCCTCCGCTGCTACCAGATGCCGCTCAATAATCAGCGACTGGAGATAGCTAAAAACAAAACCCACCAAGAAAACCTCGTGCTTAGGTACTCGCCGCTTGGTGTTCGCCAGTTCTCTTGAAAACTTGTTTCTTTCATCAGTGCCGCACAGTCTCTCCACCTTCATGGGCAGGTCTGCAAGTACACGTCGCATTACTCGACCAACCTCAGAAGCCTTCCCGCCTTGAACGGCGTTTTCACCAGAGGCCGCTGCTTCCATGTCGGATAAGAATTGCACGAAGTAGCTTTGAAGAATCCCTAGACGAAGATCAGGTGGCGGTGGTGCGATGGATAGGATGTCATCGAGTTGCTTAGAGTATTCTGCGACTACCTCATTGACAGTATTCGATTCTGGTTTGATGGGAGTCTGAGGAATAGCATTCTGAACAGCCTCTATTGCTGCCGACTGAATGCTTGTCTTCTGAGGCCACCATACCATCAATCCAGAAATTGCGAACGCGATGACTGATGCGACCGTGAGTCCGTTCTGGACATTCGCATTGCCGAGAACCGGAATGCTTTCAATCCAAACCGCGATGGTGCCAGCAAACTGAGCGATGTCGCCCGGTGCTTTACCTGACAACCAATTACAAACCGCATCTGATTTACCGAGAATCAGAAACACAGAGCCTCCGATCCAGCAACTTTGCTTGATAAGCGTTCTTTTCGGCGGCGTCTCATGTTGGTCCATAGCCAATGAGAATGCCGACCGCCTGAAGCGGTGGCAAGGCTAGACTTTATTCGAGGTCCGAGACGCCTCATCGCTCGTTCTGGTTTCATTGACCACCCCGATTTCGGCGTGGGATGAATGGATCAACACTTTCGCTTTCAGGGGCCGAACAATGGTCGATGTCGTTTCGATTCAGGGTGCAATCGGTAGTCTTAGCTTGGCGTTTGATCTCACCAAGAAGTTTCTCAAGATGAAAACGGTTGCCGAGGTCCAAGGAATCGTTATCGACCTGCAAAGCGAGATTCTGTCCGCTCAGAACAGCGCGATTGCGGTTCAGGCTAGTCAATCGGCGTTGATTGCCAAAATACGCGACCTTAAAGAAGAAGTTGCTCGCGTAAAAGCATGGGAAGAACAAAAGCAGCGGTACGCACTGGTTCACGCCTGCGGAACGGTCACATACGCCCTTAAAGAAGATTGCAAGGGAACCGAACCACCGCATTGGATATGCACAAAGTGCTACGAGGACGGCATCAAGTCGATCCTCAACCCATGCACGCATACCCCGGGCGCGATATCTTTCTGCTGCCCGCGATGCAAGGCCGTTATTACTAGCTGGGAAAATAAGGTGACAACCCAGTACGCCACATTTCCGGACTGATTTCTCAATCATCGAGCACCACCGATCTTTCCGGAGAATTTGCCGTGGTGAGTCTGCTCAATACTTGCCCTTGAAAGACATGAATCCTCATCTGCCACGATGTCGACAATCAGCAATCTATATTGGTCGCGGCCGATTCTGATACTAACCCAAAGCGTAGAGCGTATTTCAAAACTAGCCCGACGCGCGAGCGAGGGTTTCACCATCATCGAATGTCCAG
>JAYVDI010000193.1:0-6953 GCA_043749505.1 Schlesneria sp.
AGGCGACGATGACGTTGACCACGTTGGTGAAGGTCAGCACGAACAGCGGCGTGCGCATGTCGCCCGATCCGCGCAGCGAGGCCGCCGCAATTTGAGTGAACGCGGCGAAGCACTGCGACCACGCATCGAACCGCAGATACTCGACTGCGATCCGATGCTGCTCGCCATCCATCCGCATGAGTAAGGCGAAGGGACTGGCCAGCTCACGCAGCAGGCAAAAGACCACCGCTCCGACGAAGAACGACAGCGTGAGCGAACGGGCTGTCACGCGACGCGCCTCGGCGAACTCACCCGCTCCCCAGTGACGGGCCACGATCGCGTTGGCTCCGACTCCGACGACCCCGAAAACCACCGAACCGAGCCAAGACACATACGCCGCCAATCCGATGGCCGAGGTTTCCGCCTTCCCCAGTTGACCGGACAAGAGCGTGTCGAAGAAGCCGATGCCGAAGATCAACAGTTGCTCGGCGAGGACGGGCAGAGCCAACCAAAACAAATCGCGCCGCAAATGGTCGGTCTGGGGAGTCAATTCCATGCGGGACGGGGCGACGATCATAGATGGGGCAACTTCGGCGGGAGATTCATGAACGAATGTCACTGTTGTTCGTCAGAAGTCCACTGCCGTCTATCAGAAGACCACTTTTGTGTGATCGAAGAGAGCTTTTTCCGGACCGAAGACGCCTGTTCGATGCCCGAAGTCACCTTTTGTGTGTCCTAAGCCGCTTTTCTCGCGCACCAGTGAGGTTAGGTCCAATAAAAGTTGGCTTCGCTCACAGAAATGTTGGCTTCGCTCGCAGAAATAGTGTATTCGCTCGTAGGAATAGTGTCTTCGCTCGGGGAAATGTTGCCTTCGCTCACGAAAATAGTGGCTGCGCTCGCGGAAAAGTGGGCTCCGAATCGCCCCACTCATTCAAATAGCGTGATCGCTTGACCAAATGCCGCGACGGTTTGATCAAGATCCGCTTCCGTGACGGCGACGGAAGTCATGCCGCTCCAGCCGAACCAATCGACACCGCCGAGGAGCAGCGCGCAGCGGAAGGCATGTTTCAGCGAGGCGGGTTGTTCGGCATCGAGCTTTCGGTAGTCGCCGTCATGTGGGATGAAGTCGTCGCCGGTCGGACGCGGGCCACTGTAGTTCGGCAGGACGTGAATCATCGAGAACTCGCCGTAGGCCACCACGGGCGCGTTCCGCTGCACGAAGAGTTCGTTCAACCGGCGACGTAATTCTTTGGCGAGGTCATTCGCGCGGCGACAAGCGGTCCCATCGGCAATCGCGTCGAGGGCTGCGCAGCCAGCAGCGGCCGAGAGCGGGTTGCCGTTGTAGGTGCCGGGGTGCTTCATCTTCTTACCGAACTTGTTCCCGAAGGCGATCGCGTCGAGGAGGTCCGCGCGACCGACGAGTGCTCCGCCGGGAAGGCCACCGGCGAGAATCTTCGCCAGCGTGGTCATGTCGGGCGTGATGCCGTAGTGACCTTGTGAACCTCCCGGATGAACTCGGAAGCCGGAGATGACCTCATCAAACACGAGCAAGACACCGTGGCGCGTACAGAGTTCGCGCAGGCCCTTCAGGAACTCCCCGCGCACCGGGACGAGGCCCCAGTGTCCGCCGGTCCCCTCAATGATGCAGCAGGCGGGCTGGTGCTGGCGGAAGGTTTCCTCCACGACCGCCAAATCGTTGGGCGGAATGACGACGAGATCGTTCAGCGTCCCTTCGGTGATGCCGGGCATCGACCAGTTGTCAGGCGTGTACGGGGCATACGCAGCGGGGACGAGCAGATCGTGCCAGCCGTGGAAGTGGCCGATGAATTTGACGACCTTCTGCCGCCCGGTCACGATCCGCGCGACGCGAACCGCCATCAGAGTCGCCTCAGTCCCGCTGTTCGTGAACCGAACCCGCTCGGCCGACGGAACCATCCGCTGCACCCGCTCGGCCCATTCCAATTCGAGTTCATGGCAGGCGGAGAAATGCGTTCCGAGGGCCATCTGTTTCTGCACGGCCTCAACCACGGCGGGATGCCCGTGCCCGAGCAACAACGACCCATGACCGACCCAGTAGTCGATGATCGAGTGTCCCTCGACCGACACCTTGCGCGATCCGTGCGCTTCAGTCACATACACAGGAAACGGTTCGAGATACCGCCCGTCGTGCGTGACGCCGCTCGGAAACAAAGCCTTCCCCCGCTCGGACAGCTTCGCCGACTGTGCAAACTTCTCACGGAAGGCGGCTTCCAATGCAGAGGACATGGTACTTGACATCGTTTTACTCCCGAACGCCCGACCCCAACTTCATCAGATGGCAGTGCTGACCGAGGAGGCCTGTATCAAGAAGCAGAATCATCGGTGTTCTCACTACGGAGGCGAACGCGATCGAATGCCAACTCCGCCTCAAGCAACGCCCCAACTCGCTCGTCGTACACGGGGTCTTCGAGCATCCATTTCCGAATCTGCTCTGCGCAGTCAGCGATGCCGCTCTCGACGAGTTGGCTCTACAGTCACCAACTCTGGAGATGACGGGCCTGACATGGAAATTTTCCTTTCGAGCAGAGTACTCAATGTTTCACCGGCAGGCCGAAGTCGCCTTGCAGGTTGCGCCACATCGAATGGACGTGGTTGGCATTGTTTTGAGTGTTGTTGTACTCGATGACGAACGTCTTTCCCTGAACACGGTAGTGATGGCGCTGGTGTAGGTCGGGGTCGCCGTACCAGGCGAAGGCGATGTTGTCCAAACCGGCTCCATTGATGGTGGCTCGGCGTTCTTGCTCGATGTCGGCGGGAAGGTTTTTGAGGTACTCGGACATCAGGTCTTGGAGCAGCTTCTTCTGATCGGCCGACATCTGAGCGTAGGTCAAGCCTACGGGAGCCGCTTCGACGGCGGCTTGAGGAGCGCCGGGACCGGGAACTTCATCGGGAGCAACTTTACTCACCCAGCAGAGCTTCTCTTGATCGGGCGTGCAGAGCTTGAGGATCTGCCGCGCGATGTCTTCTTCCGGTCCGAGGACTCGAATTTGTCGATCCTTGCCCGCTTCAATCGTGCCGGGGTTGGCACCGAAGAATTCGGGAGTACTCGCCACGACCTTGCCGTCTTTGATGCTGAAGTTCAGCGACAGGTGATGTCCTTCCACACGCCAGCCCCACAAGCCCGAATCCGCTGGCTCACCGAAGACACTCAAGTAGTACTTGTTCGGGTCGCGGCGATCGCGGCGGAAGGCTCGTTCACCCCCCTCGAGTAGGTACAGAACTTCTTCGAGACTCATCACGTTCAGGGCTTGGTCGTACCCGGCGTCGGAGAGACCGCTGCGGATCAGGCCGAGTCCCGCTTGCAGAGCGGCGCCTTCGAGTGCCTTCAGTGGGAGTCCCTTGCGCGGGCGCGGGATGAAGTGCCAATTCAAGCGTTCGGCGTCGTCGAACTTGAAGGCCGCTTCGGCCCGCTGTTCGGGAGAGATCGCACCGAGAAACGCCTTCGCGGCGATGGTCATCGCCTGACCGGTCTTCGGTGCTTGAACATTCTGGGCGACGAGCAATGCGGCCATCGCGACGATGACACTGGCGGACAAGAGGAGCTTCCGAGTTGCCATGAGGGGGTTCCGTTCGAGGATGAGGGATGAGTCGGAGAGTGCAGGGCAGGGGGGAAGTTGTGATGTTGTAAAAACGAGGATTAGCCGGGAGGCCAACCGAGGGCGCGACCTCCGAGTAGATGCACATGCAGGTGATCGACCGATTGCCCGCCGTCGGGGCCGGAGTTGATGACGGTGCGGAAACCGTTCGTCAACCCGAGTTGTTCGGCCACCTTGCGGGCCACGACAAGGAGATGTCCCAGCAGCGCGGCATCACCATCCGTCGAGTCGGCCAGTGATCGAATCGCTCGCTTGGGAATGACCAAGACGTGCGTGGGGGCTTGAGCGTGAAGGTCACGAAAGGCAAGTGCCAGTTCGTCTTCGTAGACAATGTCCGCCGGAATTTGTCGATCAATGATCTTCTGAAAAATCGTCATCCGACGGAGCGTCCTGAAGCGGGGAACGGGCGGCAACCACAAGGCGACTCAGGGGAGATGCTAAAGACACTCGCATGATCGCGTCGGACGGTATCATGCCACTGCCTGTGGCCGCAACCGACCCTTGAACCCGCACCCAACTTCAAAAATCTGGCACATTCTACTCGCCGCGTTTTGACTTCTCCGAACACTGACCCAAGTTGGAACTGTACGACCAGAGATGCAGCCGAGGCGGAGTTCTTTCTCCCCGTAGTGCGTCAGCACCGCGAATCCCCCGCCGGTGGCGAAGCTGCTCTCACGCGTGGCCATTCAAAACTGCGAGCCAAGTTTGCGAGAGTCGTTCGGCATGACACCGAACCAAGCAGAGAGACGATGCGCCATGAAGATAATTCCATTGAAGAAGAAGGATGCTCGCTGCGGTGCTGCGGTGCTGCGATGGTCGAGATGGCCCTCGTGTTGCCGGTGTTTCTCATGCTCATCATGGAGATCATCGAATTCGGTCGCGCGATGATGGTCTCCAATCTCGTCACGAACGCGGCTCGTGAAGGGGCACGCATGGCGGTGTTAGATGGCTCGACCAACGCAGAAGTGCAGACAGCCGTGCAGACATTTTTACAGGGTGCCATCAGTTCCAGCCTAACCACCTCGGACATCGGCATCACAATTGCAGTGACTCCCGCGCCGGGCAACCCCAATCCCGCCAATGTTCTGGCCAACACTTCACCTCGCGACTTGATTGCGGTGCAGGTCGCGTTGCCATTCAACAAGGTGGCGTTGATCCCCGGAAAATACCTCGCGGGCAAGACGTTCACCGGCAGCAGCGCAATGCGGCACGAGTGACAGGACCGGCGGAAGTCGAGATCAAGTGATTGAAGCCGATGTGAACTCTCCCCTCGCCCCGGCTTTGCGGGAGAGGGGCCGGGGGGAGGGGGTTCTTGGATCGGCTTTTGATATGAGGCCCTCGCTCGTTGCGTCTCGCCACACCGTGGCCGTGTGCAACTCGCGTCAGAACTCACCAACGGTTTCGCCACCCGCTCGCGTGCCGAGTGCCCTCCACACGGCAATGTCGATGTTCTCGCTGATCGACTTGACTGAGCCGTCCATCATCGCGGCATTGACAATGCCAGTGTGGAAGCTGCGAGCCGTGATGGCCGCGTAGGTCGGTGAGCCAGCACTGCCATTCTTCCCCTCCTGCCAACTGTTGTAGTCGCACTGGGGATAAGTCACACCGCCGACAACACACGAGACCTTGGTGTTGGGATTCAAGGCCGTCGTGAAGCCTTGATGATGGACGCGACCGTCAGGCCATTCGGTGTGGCCGGTGTCCTTGGCATCGGCCGACGGAGCCGTCATGTAACTGCTGACGATGCTGCTGCTCACGGGAACGGCTGTCGAACCGGGAGGAACATTGCGGTGATAGGGCGTCCACGCCTTGACCTCGGACGCCAGCATCGTGTTGCTGGTCCCGTCAATGAACGCGCCGAGGTTCAAGCTCGAGTTGGGGTAGAAGGCTCCGTCGCCCCCCAGTCCGTTCGTTGGATTGAAGACGAACCACGTTCCAAAGTTGAAGCCGTACGTGGTCGGATACAGCAGTGCCCTGCCGCCGCCGGGATCGCGGACGGTGTTGCTTTTGGGATCACTCGGACACGAGAAGATCGACACCTTCTTCCCACTGATGCTCAACTGGTTGTCCCAGGCGATCGACAGATCGACGCCGTTGTAGATGTTGGCCTGATCGAGGAACGGCAGCAGACGACCGTGAATCGACCACGATCCGTTGTTGCCCGTCACCGAGACACTCAGGCTGACGGCGGCACTCGGCGGCAGGACACCGGTGTCCGACGCATAGTTGTGGAGGGCCAGACCAAGCTGCTTGAGATGATTCTTGCACTGAGTCCGCCGCGCCGCCTCACGCGCCTGCTGCACGGCGGGCAACAGCAGCGCAATCAGCACGGCGATGATGGCGATGACGACGAGCAACTCGATCAACGTGAAGCCGCGACGACACGAACGAACCAACATGCGAGAAACCTCTTTCCGTGAAGATGGATGCAGTGAATCGACGGTCAGCACAAATTGAAACGCTCAACACAACTTGAACTGATGAGCCGCCCGGTTCGTCAGTTTTCATATGCGATGTAGCGAGTCACCTCCTCAGAATTCGCCGACCACTTCGCCGCCGTTGACGCTCCCCAGCGCCCGCCAGACCGAGCCATTGATGTTGTCCGAGACGAAGCGCACGCTTCCGTCCCCCAGCAGCACGTGGACTCCGCCCACGTGGTAGCTGCGGGCCGTGATGGCCGCGAAGTTGGCTCCCTCGTAGCCTTCCTCCGCCATTCCGCTGATGTCCATGTCGGTGTCGCGATTCGGACCTCCCAGAATTTTCTTGTTCGGCGGCCACGAGGTGTTCATACCCGACTGATGATTCCAACCCGACATCCAGCCCGTGTGGCCGTGATCCGGACGGAGCCAACACGAACCGTTGTAGTACTCCGGCGCGACGGCGTAGGGGTCCGACCCCGGTGGCGGCACCTGATCGGGATTGTTGATTTGTGAGAGCGTGGTGCAGTATTGGCCCGCCTGATACGTCTTCCCCTCCGAGGCGAACAGGGTCTGGCTCAGGCCGTCATGAATTTCGGACAGACGCCGACTCCGATTCACACCGAACGCGCTTCGATTTCCCCGGCCGCTCGCCCAGCCTCCCCACACGAACCAGTCGCCGGTGAACCAGCCGTAGTTGTTGACGCCGAAATACAGACCGTCGTCCAAACGTTTCTCCGTTTTGATTTCGCTGGGGCACAGGAACAACGGGATCGTCTTCGACGCGACCGCCTGCTGCGACGGCTCTTCGTAGCTCAGATCGAAGTCGATCGCATTGAACAGCGGACCTTGATCGGCGAACGGCAGAATCCGGGCAGAAATGCTCCAGCCGTTCGACCACACCAACGACGTTCCCGAAGCC
>JAYVDI010000194.1:0-4087 GCA_043749505.1 Schlesneria sp.
TCCTTGGCCTGTTCACACCGCTCCCAGCCATGTGCTCCCCGAATCGTTTAAACGCTTTTTCAACACTCGAACAGATCTCCCCGAAACACCGGATGAGCCTTGAGAGATTGGCTTGCCGTGTGCCGTCAGGCTGCGGATTCTTGATCGCGGCGCGGAAACGAACCGCTTACTCAAGCCAGACCGCCGAGTTCTCGCACGAGAATCCTCAAGAACGGCTCGACATCCGTCACAAGGCCGATCGTTTGAAAGCTCCCTCGATCACTGAGCTTCGTTACCGTTGCCGGGTTGATATCGACACAAACGGTCTTCACCCAAGCCGGAAGCAGGTTGCCGACCGCGATGCTGTGCAGCGTTGTCGCAATCATCAGGCAAAACGTGACACCTTGCACCAGCTCTCGCATTCGTGTTTGAGCGACCAGTGAATCGGTGATGACTTCGGGGAGCGGCCCATCGTCGCGAATGCTGCCTGCGAGGACGAATGGAACATTGTGCCGAAGGCATTCGTACATGATGCCGCTTGTCAGCAGACCGTGTTCGACCGCTTGCCGGATTCCGCCGAGACGCCGCACGCGATTGATCGACCTGAGATGGTGTTCGTGTCCTTCGTCCGTTGTACCGCCGTGCTGCATCGAGATGCCCAAGCTGGTGCCGAAGAACGACTGTTCGATGTCGTGAGTGGCAAGGGCGTTTCCCGCGAACAACACATGCACGAAGTTGTTGCGAATGAGCCAGCTCAGTAGCTCGCGACTTCCTGTGTGAACCACGGCGGGACCGGCGACAACGAGAATCTTCTCGCTCCCCTGCGCCGCGCGGCGCATCCGTTCCGCGATCTCACGTACCGTGACATTCTTCGGCCGCTCGCTTGATACGGTGCTGTTCATGAAGCCGAACGAATGTTTGCGATCTAGGTCGCGTCCCACCGGAGTGACTCTCGTACCAAGACGCCCGATCACAACCAGATCGCCAAGTCGGACATCAACCATTGCCACGCAACGAGCTTGCTTCGTCGTGAGTTCTACCGTGATGCCGCAGTCCATTTCCTGCCGCTCGACACCGATCCAATGTCCCGCGAGACGGACTTCGGTCGGCTCGTTCGTCGTCGCATAGAAGCCCTCTGGAAACGCGCCGTCCATGTCGGCTGGTTCGAGCCGGCAGTCGTGATGCTGCACGGGGACCGCTCCATGCCGACCAATCGCAAACAGAATCTTTTCGAGGCACGACTCTGTTGGGGCAGAGACTGTGAGCCGAACATAACTCGGGTCGTGGCGATGGTGCCCGATGCGGATTTCATGGCTTTGATACTCGCCGCCAAGACTGGTGATTTCGTCGAGAACCTTCGGCAGCAGCAGACTGTCGATGATATGACCGGAAAGTTCAACATCCTCATGAAACGCCGTTTGCGGAAGCGTGACTAAGCCGTACTCGTTGGCGAGATCCATGATCGAGGCTCCTTCAGTGAGGATCGTGTTTGTTGCTCTCAGACCCGTCGATATCGCCTGCCGATTCTAGCGGCCTTCCGCTAAGATACCGCCACAAAAATGTCGTATCGAACATTGATGCTTGGCGAAACCGGGGCAACAACCGGCAGGACACATTGGCGAGTTAGTCACGTCCTTCGTGGACGATCTCTGGACCTGAACGAATGCGAGAAAAGCAGAATCGATCGTTGCTCGGAGTCGCACTAGTCGGAGTCGGCCGCGCTTGGGAGACTCACTACCGAGAGGCCATTCAACGGTTGAGTTCAAAACTGACATTGCTCGCCGTCTGCGATGCCGTTCATGTGCGAGCCGCTGCGGTCGCCGATGAGTTTCGCGCGGCAACGTACTCCAGCCCGTGGAAACTTGCTCAACGGCGCGATATTCACGCGTGGCTAATCTGCGACCCTGGTTGGTTCGGTACTTACCCGGCGGAGCTGGCCGTGCGATGTGACCAGCCCACGCTCTTCGCCAACTGCTTCGCGCACGATCCGCAGCATCTCGCATCCCTGTTCACTCAGTCGATCGGCCGCAGCGAATCGTTGGTCGCTGAGTTTCCGAACCGTTTCGCCCCCGCAACCACACGGTTACGCGAGTTGCTCGCAACCAAACTCGGCCGAGTCCGGCGGATCGACATTGATGTTCCGGTCTCTTCATGTGGAGCGGTGGATCTCATTCGCTGGCTCTGCAACGGGCGAGCCTTCGCTCTCGGCCTGCTCGATTGGTGCGTCTGTCTCGTCGGCCGGGCGGTGGAGGAAGTCCATTGGAGCTTCGATCAAAGTCACCCGGAACTGCGACTTGTCTTTAATCCTGTCCTCGGTGAATCGGACACGACATCACCCACTGCCGTTCTCCGTTTCTCAAACTCCACAGAAACCGAACCACTTCTTCACCGCCGTCGCATCGAGTGCGAACGCGGTGTTGTGACGAGCGACAACCCCAATCAAGTCGTCTGGCAAACCGAATTCGATCATGCCACCGAGTCTCTCACGCAAGAACGGTCTCCGTTTGAAATCATCCTCGACCAATTTTGCCGTCGCGCCGCCGGAGGCCTCGTCCCCATTCCCAGTCTCAGCGACGCCTTGAGTGGAATGGCCCTGATCGAGGCCGCTATCGAATCTCTTTCCACTCGGCAGGCAGTTTCGGTGAAGCCGGTCTCGCTCAGGTGACGAAACATCTTGGACTGAAATCGGGAGCGATCTCAATCATGAACGGTTGGCTCCCAAGTGAAGGACGTTCGTCGATAGCGTTTTCGGCTGGGATAGACCTCGCACGACCATAAATGAGATATTTTAGGCGAGCCGTGTGCCGTCGGGCCACGGGTTTCTGGCTGTGGTCAACAACCCGCAGCCGGATGAAATGACATGCGGCTCGTCAAGCTCTCACGCTCAGTCGCGTGAGATATAAACTGGAAAGATTGACCTTTTTCACACAGCCGAGAGGCAAAGCAGGCAGGCGTTTCTCATCGGTAAAACAGCGGTCGCAACGGACTCCTCCAACGCGAGGGCCTTTTCCGATCACGCCTGCGAGGCTGACTGGACAGCCGTTTGAAGCGACGCAATACTACGCCCCGCTTTGACGGCTTAGGGTGCCGAACCAAGCGAGGATGGTGGATGTCAGTGAAGTGCGATAGCGTTCTTCGTGTCATCGCCGGATGTGAGATGAGGGCGTATAGCTCAGTTGGCTAGAGCGCAGCTCTGATAAAGCTGAGGTCCGTGGTTCGAATCCACGTACGCCCAATCGCGAGCCGTCGAGGAACTCGGCGGCTCACTGGTTTTTGGCGGTTCACCGCCTGTTGGTAATCTGAGCGGTTCGCCGCTCGTTGGTTTTTGCAGACGCTCGCCCCCGCGAACGTCTGCCTTGGGGACGTAGCTCAACTGGGAGAGCGCTGGCTTTGCAAGCCTGAGGTTGCCGGTTCGATCCCGGTCGTCTCCACTCGAAAAGCCTTGCCCGCAAACACTGCGGGCAAGGCTTTTTTGCTTGGTTTCATGGGCTTTTCGCGACTCGCTGTTGGTATCGCTCGTTCATCGTCAACGTCTGATGAAACGACA
Source organism: Schlesneria sp. (assembly GCA_043749505.1). Classification (GTDB taxonomy): domain Bacteria; phylum Planctomycetota; class Planctomycetia; order Planctomycetales; family Planctomycetaceae; genus Schlesneria. The sequence goes on from JAYVDI010000194.1 coordinate 3,527, forward strand.
ACAAGGGACACGACTTGACCCCGTTTGCCGACAGTTTGTGCGGTGGACGGTTCGCTTGCTGTCCTGTGTGGTTCCGGCCTTGAGGTCTCGGATGGAGCCGGAGTTTCCCCCGATCCGTTTCGGATCGCAGATTTCATGGTGTTTGGCCGGAGGCGGTACCAAGGTGGAGTTGCCGCGAACGGTGTCGAACAAATCGCGATTTTCTGCGGCCACGACAGAGGCGCGCGATCGGATCGCAGAGGAATCCACAACGTCGTGGCCGACGGTTGTGATCGCGGAAGGTTCAATAGCGCCAGGCTCGCGAAAAAAAGGCCGATTCGCCGCAGATGGCGTTCACCTTGCTGATCTCGTTCCCTTCGGAACGGAGCCTCCATGTGCCGTCCGCTCCATTGACCACAGTGAGTTTTCTGGCGTCTTCATCCGTGGACTTTTTGCCATCAATTTCGAGGGCCACGACTCGCGATGTCCCTTCAATGAGTTTGCGGTCTTTCTTGATCGCTTCGTCCTGGGCCTCGTCCGCGAAAGCCCTCGCGACAACCGCCGTGAGCAAAACTCCGACGA
>JAYVDI010000195.1:0-14084 GCA_043749505.1 Schlesneria sp.
CTTGGCCTGTTCACACCGCTCCCAGCCATGTGCTCCCCGAATCGTTTAAACGCTTTTTCAACACTCGAACAGACCTCCCCGAAACACCGGATGAGCCAATCGAATTAGACGCGCGGCGCTAGCCCCGGTTCTCGACAAAACAACCGGGGCTAGCGCCCGGCGGCTGATTTACGGGACTTCGAGGCACGTCCCCTTACATCACTGCGGCTCGGCATCACTCCACGGCGCTGGGCCGGGATTGGCTTTGGGATCGGCGAGGCGTTTTCTGGCAAAAGAGACGTGGGCGGAGACCTCTTCGTTGTCTTCGTACAGCGTCTTGATGCTCGTCCAAATCGCTTCGGCTTCGCTCAGCTTGCCACTCGATTTGGAGGCCTCCGCATTCTTGAGCCGCGTGTTCAGAAACGATGCCAGCGTTTCATCGCCTGCTTGCGCCACGATCTTCTCCACTTCATCCTGAGCTAGGAGAACGTAGACCCGGAGTTCCTCGGTCGTCTTGAAGAGTTCAACAATGGAACGGTACTTACGGAGTGCTGTGACGCGATCTCCAAATTTCAGAAACTGCTCGGCATTGAGGAACTGAAGCTCAGCCTCGTTAAGCGGCGGCTGTCGAAGTTTGACGCGAGCACGCATCTTGCCGAGTGTCTCTTCCTTATCAACATCCACGATGAGTGTCTGTGCCCGGTCGGAATGCTTGCCGTTGGGAAACTGTTTCAACAGCGGCTTGAGTTGGTCGTCGCGTGCCCGAACGTGATCGAGCGTGAACTCGGATTTTATGAGCTGCTCGGCTCGCGCCATCAGTGCCTCTTCGCTCGGCCACCATGCACTCCAGAGAGTCCAACCGATTCCGCCTGCGACCAGCACTAGGCATAAACTGAGGAACCACGTTCGCTCGTAGAACTGGCTCGTGTCCTTTTTCTTTTTCTTTTTCTTGGTCTTGCCGAGGGCGGACCTCAGCTCGTCAACATCCTTCGCACTGGCGATCACGGTTGAGGCTGTTGCCGCTTCCAGCGCGTCTGCCGCCATGCTCTTTTGCTCGGTGATCTTGCGTCGCACACCTTCGATCTTCGTCTGGACATCGAGTGCGTCGAACGGACGTTCTTGCGGGTCTTTTTCCAGCAGGAGAAAGATCAGGTCTTCGACAAACATCGGGCAGTCGGGAACCAGTGATGTGATGCGCGGCGGCTCCTCCTGCAAGTGCATCATCAGCATCTCGCCCTGATTCTCGCACTGGAACGGAGTCTCACCCGCGATCATCTCGAACAGCACGCAGCCGAGAGCGTAGAGGTCCGTCTTCTTATCGACGGGTGGCTTCCCCCGAATCTGCTCGGGAGCCATGTAGGCATACGTGCCGACGGTTTTACCTGCGGCGGTCAAAGCGGTGGCGGTCGTGTCGCGGGCGATGCCGAAGTCGGTCAGCTTGACCGTGCCATCCTTGGTGAGCAGCAGATTGCCGGGCTTGAGATCGCGATGAATGACACCCGCTTCGTGAGCGTGCTCAAGGGCTTTCGCCACCTGCATCGTGATTTCAAGTGCCTCTTCCCACGCCAGCTTCTTTTTCTCCTTGAGCAGATCCTCAACCGAGCCACCGCTGATGAGTTCCATCGCGTAGAAACGCTGCGTCCCAAACTTGCCGCCGCCGTAGTAGCGGACGATGTTAGGATGCTGCAGCTTCTTGAGAATCGACACCTCACGCTCGAACCGGCGTTGGAGCGATTCGGTGTCGGAAAATTCGGGCGAGAGAATCTTGAGTGCGACCGGAGCACCGTTCTTGGTGTACGTCGCCCGGTAGACGATCCCCATCCCACCGACACCGATGCGGTCACCAACTTCAAAGGGGCCGATCATCCGTTGAGTCATGCCGTGCGATCCATCTGCAAGTGCAGGTGACGAGGGAAGTGATGCGAGCGAAGTCAGGTGGGTTTACGAAGGTGCCATTCTGAAAGCCCTCCCAGACAAGTGCAATCCACTTGTCTCACGAAGGATTCTCTGAACGTTCCTCGCAACTTCACAGACAAGCCTACCGCTGCGTCACCACTGAGAATGGGAGTTGTCGCCACGCGCGCCAGCGCGTGGGCAGATAGCGAAAGGAACACCTTGCAATGACCAATTCGCCATTTCCGCATTCATCCAAAGTTGACTCAAAGAGTCTTAATGACTCGCGGCGTTCACATCACCGAGAAGTAGTTGGCCACCGCGAAGTCGAACGCGGTGGCAGACAGCTTGCGGGGAAGCTGCTTGTAGGCGCAGAAGTTTCGCACTTGGAGCAATAGGTCACGCGGTTGGCACGAGCGGAACGGGCGTGCTGTGCGGCGATAGTGCTGCTCGATCAGATGCTCCACTGCAATGTCGTCGTACTGAAAGCCGAGCTTCGGTGACAGTCGGCGAATGATCTCGCGGAACTCGATCTCGGTCGGGTCGGGGACTTGGATTTTGTAGGGGATGCGACGCAGGAAGGCTCCGTCCACCATGTCGCGTGGTTCGAGGTTCGTCGAGAAAATGATGAGTTGATCGAACGGCACTTGAATCTTCTTGCCGCTCGGCAAGTTTAAAAAGTCGTACCGCTTTTCGAGGGGTACGATCCAGCGATTGAGCAACTCGGAGACCGGCATGCGTTGGCGACCGAAGTCGTCGATGACCAGCGTCCCGCAGTTGCTCTTCAATTGGAGTGGCGCTTCGCAGATGCCGGTCTGTTGGTTCTGGCAGACCTCCAGCTCTTCCATCGTCAACTCGCCCCCGGCGATGACGGTCGGTCGGACGATGCGAATCCAGCGCGAATCGACTCCCGACAGATCGAAGATTCCGGCACCGGCATCGTCCTTCACTTCTTCGTGGACACCGGGGTCATAGAGTCGAATGACATCACCGTCGATTCCCAGCGTGCGCGGAATCCAGATCGACGAACCGAAGCATTGAGTGATCCGTTCGGCGATGCTCGTCTTGCCATTGCCCGGCGCACCGAACAGGAACATGCCGCGCCCCGAGTTGATCGCCGGCCCCAATTGGTCGAGTAATTCGGGACTGATGAGCAAGTCCGAGAACGCCTGTTTGAGGTCGGCTTCGGTGACATGCTGCTTGGCGATACTCTGCCGTTCCATCGCCTTGAGATAGTCGCGCAGGCTGACGGGAGCCGAGCCAAAATACGTGCATTCATCCGCGTAGCGCCGCGCCCGCTCGCGTCCCATCTCGGTGATCGAATACTCGTAGTCACCCATTTCCGCAGTGCCGACGAACGTCAGAAGCTGCTCGTACTTCAATCCCTTCAGCAGTGGATCGACGATGCCAAACGGCAGCCGCACCTGTTGAGCAACCGCGCGACCGGTGGTCGCTCCCTTCGTCATCAGGAACTTCAACGCCAGCCGCTCGATGTCATCGGCGGTCAGTCCGGTCTCTTCGAGTCGTTCGGGGACGGGCGGAAGGAACGGTGCTTCCTCGGAAAGAGTTGGCGTTCCGAGCAAGGCCTCGACGCGATCGAAGAGCGCCGACAAATGGGAGTCACCGCGAGCCGCTTCGGGAACGTGACGTTTCGGCATCCAAGAGGTCGCTCCGCCTGTTTCTCTTGCGGGAGCCGAAGGAGCGATGGCGACTGCGTGTTTGGAAGCTGTTGATGGCGCACTGGCCTCATTCGGCTTTGGTGACCGCGTGGTGGAGACCCCAAAATCAGCCAGCAATTGAGACAAATTGCGCGGAGCAGCGCTGGCGGGTTCGCGGCCATTTCCCGACGAAGGGACGGCAGATTTTGGAATCATGATGCAGCGGAGACCACGAGAAGACCGGCTTATGCGCAGGGTCACATCCATGAAGACCAAGTCCGGACGGAGGGCACGTCCGACAAGCCGTCTGAAACCTAGGTCTGGTAACGCCTCAAAGCAAACGCCCATTCTTCGACGCAACCATTTTCAGCGGAGTTGTCTTCAATGGAACCCGCCAAGGCTCGCTCAATTGCGTCGGCACCACTTGCCACTGGCAGTTCGAATTCAGCGCGGGCATACTTCCCGCCGCACAGACGCCACGTCTAAAGACGGTGTGTGTGTTCCGCTTGTTTAGGGTGAGGCATTTCATGATCGGCAAACCACGTCGCGCGATGAAGACAACTGTGTGGGCCTGCAGAATTCGTTCTACAGGTGAGCCGGGCGTCAGCCCTCGGACTCTTGATTCGCAGAGTCCGGAGGCTGACGCCTTCCGGCTCACCTGTTCAGATTCCTTTTCGGGTCTACTGAATCACGTCGGATTGTTCGTTTCAACACTCGTCTGGGGTCTCTTCGCAGTCGCATCAGCGCAGGAGGCTCCTGCGCCGAGTGGGCCGAATATCGAGCCGGTCGATTTCGCCGCGACCGCTGTCGCGCAGGCGGAACCGTCGGCAAATCCTTCCGGCAGCGCGTGGTCGCTCGTTGTTTGTTCATCCGACGGAAAACGTGTTGCGACGGTGTCACAGCCGGACGGAGCCAAGTCGAAGGGTGAGATCATCGTTTGGAATCTGGCTGACGCGAAGCCGTTCGGTCGGTTTGAGCAACCGGGGCGCATCACAGCGATCGCGTTCTCACCTGATAGCTCGCTCCTCGCGATCGGACCGGATGGTCCACAAGCGGGAGTGAAACTGATCGACTGCGCGAAAGGAGAGCTGCGTCATACACTGCTCGGCCCCGCTACGAAGACGAACTGCCTCGCTTGGTCCACTGACGGGAAGCGACTCGCACTGGGTAGCACCTTCGACAAGACCGTGCGGCTGTGGGATGTCGTCGAGAAGAAGTTCACGAAGGCCCATGAAGTGGAGTTGGGGATCATCCTCGCCGTGGCGTTTGCGAAGGACGGAACGGTCCTCGTGGCGGGAACTCCTCAGCGAGAGCGTGACAGCTTAGTGGTCCTCGACGCCGCGACGGGAAAGCCAACGCAGACCTTGAAGGGACACAAGGAAACGATTGAAGCGGCGGCGTTCTCGCACGATGCGGCCGTGCTGACATCGGCCGGCTACGACGCAACAGTGCGTTTGTGGAACATCGCCACGGGCGAAGAGACCGCCGTGTTGAAGGGGCACAAACGTGGCATCCGCGTGGTCGCGATGTCGAACGCGGGGAAACGACTCGCCTCGGCAAACAGCCGCGAGTTCAAGCTGTGGGACGGCGAAAAGCAGGAGTCGCTCGGTGATCTCGGGACCGAGAATGCCGGTGCGCAATCGCTCGCGATGACACCCGACGGGCTGTGGCTCATCGCCTGTTCCAGTGACGGTCGCGCGACGGTGTGGGATGTCGAGAAGAAGACCGAAAAAACGAAGCTCGAACAAAATCCCGGTGCCACCGTCGCGGCGACCGAACCCGACGTAGCGACTTCAGAAAAGCCACCCGCGCCGCCGGCGGATGCTCCCGAGGCGGAGGCCATTCAGTCGCTCGCCTATTCGCACGACGGCAAGTGGCTGGCGATCGCGCGTGAGGACGGACGCATCTCAATTCGCACGGCAGCCGATGGAAAGATTCATCGCGAAATCGAAGCCTTCGGTGACGTGGCCGCGTGCGTGGCGTTCAGCCCCGACAGTCAATTGCTCGCGGCGGGGAGCTTCGAGAAGACGATCAAAATCTGGAAGGTCGCCGCAGGAGAACCGATTGCCGAACTGACCGGTCACACCAACTGGGTCTTCTCCATCAGCTTCTCACCAGACGGCGCGACACTCGCCTCGGCCAGCTACGACAAGACTGCGCGACTGTGGAATGTGGCGGAGGCGAAAGAGATCGCGGTCTTGTCAGGACACACGGCGGGAGTCCGCGCGGTCGCCTTCACACGCGATGGACAGCATGTGATCTCAGGTGGCGGTGATCGGACGGCCATCGTCTGGCGTCTCTCCGATCATCAAGAGATCGCGCGATTGAAGGGGCACACGGCGGCGCTGCGAGCGATCGCGTGCTCTCCCGATGGTGCGACCGTCGCCACGGCGAGCGAAGACGCAACGATCAAACTGTGGAAGACGGCCGACTGGACTCAACGCGCGTCTCTGCCAGGAGCAGAAGGCGTGATGTTCTGGTGCTTGGCGTTTTCGCCTCAGGGAAGAACGCTGGCGGCCGGAGCCTTCGATGGGACGGTCAAGCTGTTCGATCCGAATGAAGCCAAAGAACGAGCGACTCTACGCGGGCCGACCGACGCCATCACGGCGGTCGCCTTCGCACCGGACGCACACGAAATCATCGCGGGGAGCATCGACAAGAGCTTCCGCCGCTGGACCGCGCAGAAGGTCAGCATGACCACCGGTGAGACGAAGGCTCCGGAGCTGAAGGCGGTCGAAGCGGTGACGGCTCTCAACGCCATCACGCTCGCCACCGAGCAGCCGGTCTCGTCCCTCGCGTTCGACAAAGAGGGGACTCGGCTGGCGGTGGGCACCGGCGCGTATCGAGTCGCGGGATCGCTGCAACTGTGGGACATCGCCCAGCGCGAGAAGAAGTGGCAGTCGGAGCCGTTCACGTACGGCTTGCCCGGCGTGCAGTTCTCGCCCGACGGAGGCCGCATCTTTGTCGGCAACTTCGCGGACAACTTCCTCAAACTCTTCGACACCACCGACGGCAAAAAACTGAAGGAACTGCGCGGCCACCGATCGAAGGTCAACGGCATCGCGTTCTCACCCAACGGCAAACAGTTCGCCACCGCGTCGCTCGATCGAGACCTCAAACTGTGGGATGCGACAACGCTGAAAGAGATCAAGACGTTCGTCGGTCATCAGGACTATGCGTTCTCAGTCGCGTTCTCACCCGACGGCACGAAGCTGCTCAGCGGCAGTTCGGATCGAACCGCGCGGCTGTGGAGCATCGAAACCGGCAAGGAACTTCAGCAGTTCAAGGGACACATGGCAGGAATTCAACAAGCGGTCTTTTCAAAAGACGGCCTCTGGGTCGCGACGGCCGGCGGTGACGGAACAGCCCGCGTTTGTGAAGCAGCCACCGGCGACTACCGGTTCACATTGCGCGGCCATCGCAACAAGGTCGAGTCGGTCGCGTTCTCACCCAATGGCAAACTGATCGCAACAGCTTCGTCCGACCGCACGATCCGTCTGTGGGACTCCGCCAGCGGTGTTGAACTGCTCAAGCTGTCTCAAGAAGGAACCGTTCGCTGCGTGCTGTTCACTCCTGGCGGCAAGCATCTCGCCAGCGGCGGCGACGACAAAACCGTGAAGCTGTGGGAGATGAGCACGCTGTCGCCGTGAGGCGAATGGCAAGACAAACGAGAGGTCATTTCAACCCCCTTTTTTTGCCCCGAAAAACTAGCCCGACGCGCAAGCGAGGGGTGAGCATTCAATGACGGTGAGGCCCTCGCTTGCGCGTCGGGCTGGTTTTGAAATACGGACTACGGCGAGGGTTTCGCCGTGATGAGTCCGCGCAGGCTTTGCACCGGGACGCACGACTTGAAGACCATCTGCGGGTCCATGATTTCATCGGCGTCAGCTTCGTCTGCGGCCTCTCCTGCAACGGCCGGTTTTTTCGGAGCGATTTTGGGCGGATTGGCATCAAGCTGAGTCAAGACTCTGCGCTGAGGTGGCTGTGCGGCACCGGCGATTCGTCGCGGACGGGATCGCGTGGACGAGCCTCCCGAATAGAGCGTGAACGTGCGGCTGACCTGGCCAATGATGTGGCCCTGTTCATTGAAGACCGGGCCACCGCTGGAACCCTGGCCGAAGTCGGCGGTGACATTCATCCACAGCACGGCATCCTGATCTCGCTCATAGTTCGACACATGGCCGCTCGAAAAAAAGAAGAAGCTGTCACCGGGATGAGCCACGATGCGCGCGGCCGTTCCCGGCAGCGCCTCTTCGGCCAAAGCGAGCGGCTTCAGATTTTTGGCGTCGATGCGAAAAAGGCAGGTGTCGGCCAGCTTGTTTGACGCGAGCAGTTCCGTCACGGGATACACGTTCTTCTTCACGTCCATCACGATCACGGCGTCGGCCGTGTCTTCGTTGTCGAAGACGTGGCAACTCGACGACAGCACGCCGTCTTCCGCGACCACGAACGCCGTCGCCAACGAGGTTTGCCAGTTCTCTTGGTCGTTTCCTTTGTAAAGACTGCACACGATGAAGACGCTCTCGCACGCACGCTTGTAAAGATCGCGGTCGGAGATTGCCTCCTCACCGGGAGTGGCCAACATCAGCGAACACGTCTTGCGATCGAGGTTCTTTCGCAGCTCAACGTCACCCTTGGTCTTGCCCGCTTTGTGCAACTTGGCTCCCGTTGCCGCGAGATGATCGAGTACCTCGTCGATGCCGAAGACCGGGTACGGCCGCGATTGCACGACGGGCTTCGCCGAACGCTCACGCTTTTTGGTTTTACGCGTGACGGGAAGCGTGTCTGGATGGGGCCGCTCCTTTACGTCGGCCTTGTCTGGAGCGGCCACCGGCGTGGGAGCCGCCGTCTTCTGAGCGAGCGCGTGGCCGCGATCTTCGGCGAGCGATTGCACGACACGAGTCCGGTCTCCCGCGAACGGCATCATGCACCAGACGGCTAGCGCCACCAGCGTCAGCGTTCGCAAAGTTCGTTGCAGAAGGAACGGGCGTCGCATGGGACTCTCCTGACAGGCATGGCTCGGGGTGAACTGTGAGGACGATTGTGGCTTGCGGCAGCCCATTCGACCAGTCGCCCAACGACGCCTGTCTTTCCGAGCGGGGCGGCGTAAGCCCCCTGGCCTTCCTAGGCGTCAGCCCGCTCGCGCATGACCGCAGTACGCGTGCGTCGTTCGGACCAACCTGAGTCGTTTCACCGCGTTGCCCACGCGATTAAACGAGTTACATCTGCCCGACTTTTCGCCTTTCGTCACTTCGGCGAAAGAGAAGAGGGCTGACGCCCAAGAGCCAGGGGGCTTACCCCGCCCCGCTCGGAGAGATGTGTCCTCGCTGACACTTCGGGTTGGTGTGGAGCGACACCAGTGATCGTGAACGGACTCTCACAACTCGGAGAGCCAGTCCCAGTCGATTGGCCGCGTGATGTCGAGTTTGGGTAAGTCGCAGCGCATCGCTTCAACGTACTTCTGCGCGGCACCCGTGTTGAAGACGACGACGCGCTCGTGCGGCTTGATCCAGCCTTCGCGCGTCAGCCGTTCGAGTGCCCCGATGCACGCGGCCGTCTCGGGACAGATTGCGATCCCTTCGGAAGCCGCGACGAGGTGCATCCATTCGCGGATGCGAGCCTCTTCGACTTGCAGTGCCACGCCGCCGCTCTCCTTTACCGCGTCGAGGATCATGAAGTCGCCGACCGCAGCCGGGACGCGAATGCCACTGGCGATGGTCGCCGCGTTGGCAAACGGCTCGGCGAAGCGCGACCCGGATTCAAATGCCCTCGCGATGGGGGCACAGCCGGTGGATTGAACACTGACCATGCGAGGAAATGTCGGCTTGGTCCCCTCGCCCCACGCTCTGGTGGGGAGAGGGTTAGGGTGAGGGGTCTTCTCTTCAATGTCCTGCGTAGCTTGGAAGGACTCGCCCCTCACCCTAGCCCTCTCCCCACAAAGCTGGGGCGAGGGGACAGGAGCGGCCAGCCACCCAGCCTCATCCTTCAACCAACCCAACTGGCTCAGTTCTTGAAACGCCTTCCACATGCCGATCAAGCCCGTGCCGCCACCTGTTGGGTAGAGGATCACATCGGGAAGCTGCCAGTCGAACTGCTCGGCCAGTTCGAGGCCCATCGTTTTCTTCCCTTCGATCCGATACGGCTCCTTGAGCGTGGAGAGATCGAACCAGTTCATTCGCTGTTTGCCCTCGCGCACGATGCGGCCGCAGTCGGTGATGAGTCCGTTGACGAGAAACGTCTTCGCGCCAGCGAGTCGGCATTCGTAGAGGTTCACGACCGGAGTGTCTTCCGGCATGAAGACGTAGGCTTCGAGACCGGCTCGCGCCGCGTAGGCTGCCGCCGCACCACCCGCGTTTCCAGCCGAGGGCAACGCCACACGACGGACTCCCAACTGCTTGGCCATCGTGATCGCCATCGCCAGTCCGCGACTTTTGAAGCTCCCCGTCGGCAGGTGTGATTCGTCCTTGATCCACAGTTGATCGAGTCCATACCGCGACGCGATGCGCGGGCACGGCAACAGTGGCGTCTGGCCCTCGCCCAGCGAAACCGGCTCCGTCTCGAACGGGACCGGCAGCAGTTCTCGATAGCGCCACATGTCGAGCGGTCGCTCGCGCAACTTCTCTTTTGTAAGCGTTCGCCCTACGGCCTGCATGTCGTACCGAACCCACAACGGTCGGTCGTTGTGCAAAGTTTGCAGCCGATCGGCGGGAAGAATCGTCCCGTCAATGGCCGCTTCAAGATGAGTGACGAACGATGTCATGCGAGGCTGCCTGTTGGTGAGTAGTGAGATATTTGCCTCGTTTAACCGCGTGGGCAACGCCCCGCGCGTCGTGCGACGTTTTAGCCTGTTCCCCATCCACGCGCGGGGCGTTGCCCACGCGGTTAAACGACCGAACCGAGTAGGGCCGGTTTCACTGGAATCATCGATGAACGAAGACTCGCCGTTGATCAGCGGCCGCGCTCGCAACGGTCGTCAGTGTAGTTTCCGTTCTTCAACGCGACCACGCGCGCTGGCGTTCCATTTGTGGCATGGCTAGCATCCGACCGTCGCTTGAAGACGAGGCCGCAAGCATTGTGGTTGCCCTTTCCATTCTCTCCCCGCAATCGTCGGGGAATTCGACAAGCGATGCTTCGAGGGCCGCAGGAGGCGGTTGCGTTCATTTCCATCGGACTCCGCAGTCGCAATTGCTTCAGGGTGGGAGCGATGTCCCCGGCGCGGTCCACTGAAGGCGGGTTGTCATGCGCATTCAAGCCAGTTGCGATTCGTGCTTCCACGATTTTGCGGTCGCCTCGACTGCGGCGGGCAAACGGGTGAAATGCCCCGAGTGCGGCGAGGCGGTTCGCGTGCCGATGGACGATGGCGACGACGAACCCGCGCCACGCCGGTCCTCGAGTGGCAAAAGCAAGTCGGGAGGAAAGTCCTCCGGCGGCAACAACGCGGTGATGATCGGCGCGGCAACGGCTGGTGGTGTTGTGATCGTCGGGCTGTTGTTGTTCATCGCACTCAAGCCCGGTGCGCAACAGTTGCCGCCGCCACCGAATGCCCCCGCTGCGGTGGCTCAGTCGGCACCGGTCGTTGCTCCGTCGTCGGTGACTCAACCGAGCACGGCGAACGCCCCCGCACAGCCGGTTGCCACGGCGAATCCAGCGGCACTCACTCCGACCGCTACGGGAACAGTTCCTCCAACTACCATACCCCCGACGGCACAAACGTCGTCAGCAGCCGCTCAACCGATTGGAACGGTCTCCGCAACGGGAACATTGCCGACGGCAGCGAATATCGCAGCGACCTCCGCTGGCACGACGGCTTCCGCTGACGGCACGGCGGCCCCCAAGAAGGCACTCGAAAAACTCGACTATGAGCAGCTCATCGCGCTCGTGAAACCGGCCATCGTGCGAATTAACGTGATCGGTCAGGAAGGGCCGAGCGTCGGCAGCGGCTTCGTCGTAGACAAGGATGGAACGGTCATCACGAATTATCACGTCATCACCGGCGCGAAGAAGGTTGAGGTCGAGTTCGCGAACGGGGCGAAGGCGAAAGGGCTGGGCTATCGCGCGTTCAACACGAAGAAAGACATCGCGATCATCAAGATCGAAATGCCAGCCAGTGCGCAGACGATCGTGCCGCTCGCGGAAGCACTCCCCGGTGAAGGTGCCGAGGTGATGGCGTTCGGCGCACCGCTCGGCCTGTCATTCACATCATCGAAGGGGATCATCAGCGCATTGCGGAAAGAAGATGAGATGCGCGACCAGTTGGGAGCCGACGTGAAAGGCAACTGGTTGCAGACCGATACGCCGATCTCACCGGGCAACAGCGGTGGGCCACTCGTGGACCGCTACGGTCGCGTGGTCGGCATGAACACGATGCAGTTGACCAGCGGCCAGAACCTGAACTTCGCCGTGTCGGCGCAGGACATTGACGAGGAACTGAAGAAAGCGCCCTCGGAGGTGAAGGAGTTCAAGCCGGAAGACCTCAAAGAATTCACGAAGTCGATCTCGCGCAAACTCGCTAGCGAAGAGCTTGGTACGGAACGCGGCCGCAAGCTGTTCGCGGCGGTCGAAGAGATTTTTCTGGTCAACATGACCGAGCGCAAGACGGTGGCTTTGGACGCATCGGGGCGCATCTGGACGCGCGTGATCGTCAAATCTCAGGGAGCGATTGAGAAGTCCAAGATTCAATTGTCGTTCGGTGAACCGGCGGCCGACGCCGCGGTCATGCTGGTGATCCTCGAACTGAAAAACTCGCGCAAAGGAACGGCGGGGACGCAGGAGTTGAAGATCACCGCGCAACTGATCTGCGCCGAGCCTCACGCCAAGAAGTCCGAGTCCCCGTATGTGATGGTTTGGAAGGAAGAGGAAACCATCGGCACGATCGCGCTCGGTGCCCTTGTCGAGGGGAAGTTTCCCAAACAGGCCGACGAGAAACTGGCCAACTTCTTCGGCAAGTTTCGATCGGCTTACATGAAGGCCGTTCGCGAACAAAAGGAAGCAGACGACAAGGCGACCTCGACGGAAGCGAAAAAGGATCAGGCCAAGTGACCTCCAGTTCCACTTCGCAAGACGCGCCCATCGGGAATGCTTGCTCCTCCGAGCCAGGTTCCTCCACGCTGACGACGTGGGATGCGGTGAGTCTCATCATCGGCATCGTGATCGGCAGCACGGTCTTCAAGACTTCAGGACTGATCTTCGCCAATGTTCCCGGCCCGTGGTGGGGGCTTGGCCTGTGGATCGTCTGCGGCGGATTGTCGTTCGCCAGTGCGCTCTGTTACGCGGAACTGGCGACGGCCTATCCGAGACTCGGCGGCGAATACAACTACCTGACGCGGGCGTTCGGATCGTGGGCCGGATTTCTGTTCGGCTGGGCCGAGTTGTCGATGATCCAAACGGGCAGCATCGGCGCGTTGTCGTATGTCTTCGCCGAATACGCGGTGACGGTTTTCGCCCTGCCAAGTAGTGCCATGATCTGGCTCGCGCTGGCTGCGGTTGTCGTGCTGACGGCTCTCAACATGCTGGGCGTTCAGACGGGGAAGCGAACTCAAAACGTGCTGACCATCGCGAAACTTGCCGGCATGGGACTGCTCGTCATCGCGGGGCTTAGTGCTGCCGGAAGCAGTTCGCTCGCCGTTGAAAAACCCATGTCCGCCGCTGGCTGGCCATTCGCGCTGATTCTCGTGCTGTACGCCTACGGCGGTTGGAATGATGCCGCGTTCGTGGCGGCTGAGATGAAGGATCGCTCGCGGAACATCCCGCGCGCGCTGCTACTCGGGATTGGAGTCATCACCGTGTGGTACGTGCTGCTCAATGCGGCGTATCTCGGCGCTTTGGGGTTCGAGGGCTTGAGGTCGTCACACCAACCGGCCGCCGATGCGTTTGCGAAAGTCGTCGGTGAGAGCGGCGGACGGGCGATGAGCGTGCTCGTGATGGTCTCGGCGCTGGGCAGCGTCAACGGCGTAATCTTCTCCGCCGCGCGATTGCACGCGACAGTCGGAGCCGATCACCGCTTGTTCGCGTTGCTGGCGAAGTGGTCTCCCCGCGCAAACGCTCCCGCCCGGTCATTGCTTGTTCAGGGAGTCATCACCGTCGGAATGATCCTCGCGCTGGGAACGGATACGGGACGAAATGCGTTGGACGCGAGCCTCGTTGCGGTCGGTGCCGCGCCGGTTCCGTGGGGCAAATACTTCGGTGGGTTCGAGACGCTTTACGCGGCATCAGCCCCGATCTTTTGGTCGTTCTTTTTGGCGACCGGCGTCGCGTACTTTGTTCTCCGTTGGAAAGACCGCGACATCGAGCGACCGTTCCGCGCACCGCTGTTTCCGCTTTGTCCGCTGCTGTTCTGTGCGATGTCCAGCTTCGGGCTATACTCAGCGGCGATCTACGCTCGGCCACTGCTGCCTCTGATCGCAGTGCCGTTCCTGCTAGGAGTGCCGCTCTACTTCGTCAGCATCGGCATCCGCAAGTCGCAGTGAAACCTTGGCAATGGCCTCGTTTAACCGCGTGGGCAACGCCCCGCGCGTCGGGTGGTATTGGAGTCTGCTTCGTCATCGACGCGCGGGG
>JAYVDI010000196.1:0-20107 GCA_043749505.1 Schlesneria sp.
CTTGGCCTGTTCACACCGCTCCCAGCCATGTGCTCCCCGAATCGTTTAAACGCTTTTTCAACACTCGAACAGACCTCCCCGAAACACCGGATGAGCCAAAAACTTTTGCCATGAAGACCCCGATGCAATACTTCAAACGCTTCCGCATGGAGTTCGACCTGACTCGATCCGCGATGCCACCGGCGCTGTTGCCAGAGGGTTATCAGTGGATCGAGTGGGACGAAGTTGATGTCGATCGTCACGCGCTCGTCAAGCTGCGCAGTTTTCGCGATGAGGTGGATGCGGAGGTCTTTTCGAGTCTGGGAGACTTTCACGGTTGCCAACGATTGATGCGTGAGATTTGTCACACGGGTGGATTCCTCGGCGCGGCGACGTGGATGATCGCGTATTGCGGCGACGACGGTCTTCCCTCTGATTGCGGTACGATCCAAGGGCTGAGTCAGTCCCCGCAATTGGCTTCGATCCAAAATGTTGGCGTCGTTCCGGAACATCGTGGAATGGGACTTGGCCGCGCACTCGTGCTGAAATCGCTCGAAGGTTTTGCGCTGGCGGGACACAAGCGAGCACTGTTGGAAGTGACCGCATGCAATCAATCCGCGATCAAGCTCTACCGCAACCTCGGTTTCCAAGTGGTCAAGACGATGTACCGATCCGCGCCTCTGGAAGCGGTGCTGGCGTACTGAAGCACCCTGCGTGTTGCATCACGCCCAAAAACTCTCGGACATAGTAAACGCACAGCCCTTAGGCTGCTTCTTCGACCGCTTGGATCGATTGCGCCATAAGTTCCTTGTGGAAGCGTTCGCCGCGTGCGTCATAGAAGTAAAGCTGATTCTGTTGCGACGCCCAGACCGCACCCAGTCTGACGCTGCGCGGGCCTCGCAGAATGAATTGCAAGCCGCAGTTTTTGCCAACCTGCGTGAGCGGGATGACCTGCAACACGAACTGGTCCGCCACGAGATTCTCATGACGGCAGAGCGTGTCGTGAACGTAACGGCGCAGGTCGTCCACCGTGTGGACGTGAACGGACCCATCAGTCATCGAGTGGCCTCAACGAATTCCATGTTGTCGATCTCGGTGTGTCGCGTCGTGTGTGGGCGACGGAGTTGATCGGCAGGGAACCGGCGGGGCTTCTCGCGCACGCTGGTCCACCGTTCGACTGACAGACTTCGTGCCATCGCGCGAACAGGCTCAACCGGACTCCAAGAGGCTGGAGTGAAGTTTTGGAGAACATTCCGTGAGTACCTCTCAACGGGCGCAGTTCAGTCGCACAGATTGAGTGGCCGTTGAGTCCGGCGACAGAACGATTCAAGTTCCGGCAGAACAACTGCGAGGAGAGAAGCCCCAACAGAGATCGAACGAGCCTTTCCACCGAAGTGGTGCCGATCTTCAAAAGCGTGGGTTGATTCCGACGCTGACGGACGGCGGCTACAATCCCGCCCGCATTGGCAGCCCTTTGTTCCTCAAGGCCGTGCTGTCCGCGATCACACCGCATCGGGAGTCTTGTTCATGAAAGCCGCTTTTATCCGCCAGACTGGCGCACCTTCCGTGATTGAATACGGCGAGCTTCCCACGCCGAAACCTCGCCCCAACGAAGTCCTCGTCAAAGTGGGAGCCGTCGCGGTCAACCCGATCGACACGTACATCCGTGCCGGTGCGGTCTCGATGATCAATCACTTCCCGTACATCCTGGGGTGCGACTTGGCAGGGACGGTTGAGCAAGTCGGCACCGAGGTCAAGCGGTTCAAAGCGGGCGACCGTGTGTGGGGCAGCAATCAGGGGCTGTTCGGGCGTCAGGGAACATTCGCCGAGTACGCCTCGGTCGATGAACGCTGGCTCTATCCCACACCCGCCAAGATGACCGATGCGGCAGCGGCGGCGGGAGCACTCGTGGGGTTGACGGCTCACTTGGGACTGTTCCTCCACGCGAACTTGAAGCCGGGCGAAGTGGTCTTCGTAAATGGTGGAGCGGGCGGAGTGGGTTCAGCCGTCGTGCAACTCGCCAAAGCGGCGGGAGCGTTCGTCGCGACGACCGGCGGCAACGAGGAGAGCCTCGCGCTCTGCAGGCAACTCGGTGCCGATATGGCGGTGAACTACCGCGACTCCAACCTCGACGATCAGCTTCGTGCGTTCAGCATTCCGCACGGTGGAGTCCATCTGTGGTTCGAGACTCTGCGCGAACCGACGATGGATCGCACGATCAGCCTGATGGCTCCGCGTGGCCGACTCGTGCTGATGGCCGGTCGGGCCGCGCGGCCCGAGCTTCCGGTTGGTCCGTTCTACGTGAAGGATCTCCGGCTGATCGGCTTCGCCATGTTCAACGGCACTCCCGAAGAACAACGCGCTGCAGCGGACAAACTCAACACGCTTTACGAATTCGGCCGCTGGCAACCTCTGATCGGCAAGACGCTGCCGCTTAGTGAAGCGATCGCCGCGCATCAACTTCAAGAAGACAACACGATCGGCAAGCGGGGAACGCTGCGAGGCAAGATCGTGTTGGAACCGTAGAGCGACAAACGGAAGCCTGAAGCGCAAGCGAAGCTCTTCCCGCCTGCTTTCTTCGCTTGCATTTCAGAATTTGATGGCTTGCGCGATGCCAGCGGCCTGCCCGACCGCCACCGCAACTCGGTCACCCCACTCCCTTCCTAACTCGTTCAGACACCCACTCCCGAGCATCTCATGTCCCGAACATCGACACTTCTCATCTGCTGGCTCACTCTGACAGCGATCGCTTCCGCTGCGGACGTGTTCGAGCGACATGCCGCTCCGCTGGTGAAGCGGCTCGCCAATGAAGGCGCTGCGACGATGGAATTGACGATGGTGGAGGCATCCAAGCTGAAGCCGCTCGCCGCCAACATTGGTTCGCCGTGCATCGTGCTCAAGACCGATGCGGGGAACTACACGAAAGCGCTAGTGAGTTGGGGGCTAAGAAAAAGCCAAGGGACTGAGAAGCCGACGCCGCTCTTGTTGATCGAACGCTACGCCAGTTATCGCGGTGAGCGCCTCGACCTGACGGCTGCGATCGGCAAGGACGTGATGCTCTTCCCCGGTTTCGGGTTCGACTTCGACATCGGCCAAGTCGTCCCGGCGGGGCAAGGGGCGGACATCGAGTTCACAGCCGAAGGGATTCTGACCGTGAGTGGCGAGGCCAAGCTCGTCGTTCTCAACGGCTCACAACTTCCCGTCGCCGACAAGACCGCGAAGAAGCACGATCCCAGCGATCACGACGGCGTCGTCGCACTCGACTTCGCCGGTACTTGGAAACTGAACGCCGACGGCCGCTGGCTGGGCGAACTGGATTTGAAGATCAACGAAGCAGGCCGCGCGACGGGTTCGTTCACGTCCGATGAGTCCAAGAACGCCTACGAAATCAGCGGCCAAACGGGCAGCACACCGCACAACCTCAAACTGGAAGTGTTCCTCGCCAACACACAACTTTCCGTGGACGGCTATCTCTGGACGAAGGACAAGTCTCAGATGGCTGGCACGGTCACGATGAGCGGTCGCAAATTCGGCTTCGTCGCGACGCGAGTGACGAGTGACGAGTGATGTACACCAACCCGAAGCGTAAGCGAGGACGCGGGCACCAAATCGCGACTCCTCGCTCACGCTTCGGATTAGTGTGGTTGGCGTCCATGTTCGCTGGGGGCGGCGAAGTGCCGACCCCAGCCACACCGAATCACGTATGAAATCAACCACTTCAATCCAATTCCCTTTTTCAGGAGACGCCCGTTGCCCACGATTCAAGAGTCCAGTCTGGTCGAGTTCACGACCGCTTTGTTCCTCGCTGCGGGGGTCGAGCCTGTCGAGGCGCGCATCGTCGCAGTGAGTCTCGTCGAAGCGAACCTGCGCGGACATGACTCGCACGGTGTGATGCGGGCGCCGTTCTACATCCAGAAGGTGCAGGACGGGTCGCTCAACCCGAAGGCTCATCTGACGGTTGAGAAAGAGTCGGCCAGTTCGATCGTCGCCGATGGCGGCTGGGGACTGGGACAGGTTCTCGCACAGGAACTGATGACGAAGCTAATCTCGAAGTGCGAGACCTCGGCCATCGCGTGCGGCACCGTTCGTCGCGCGGCTCACATCGGTCGATTGGGCGAGTACGCTGAGATGGCCGCCGCGCGGGGCTTCACGTCGATGATCGTGGCCAACACGCACGGATCGGGACAGCGCGTCGCTCCCGTCGGTGGCAAGCGGCCTCGTCTGGGAACCAATCCCATTTGTATCGGGATGCCGGGCGGCGCGAGCGGTCCGTTCGTGTTCGACATCGGCACGAGTGCCACGGCCGAAGGCAAAGTCCGCGTGAAGAAGATCGCCGGACAACCGGTTCCCGCTGGCTGGGTGCTCGATCCGGATGGCAAGCCGACCACCGATCCGAATCAACTCTACGGCGATCCACCGGGGACGATCCTGCCGCTCGGTGGTGATCAAGCATACAAGGGCTTCGGCCTCGCGTTCATGATCGACATGCTGGCGGGTGGTCTCTCGGGTGGTCAATGTCCATTCCCGAGTCCGCCACCGCCGCTCGGCAACTGCGCCGTCTTCTGGGTCATCAACCCGGACTTCTTCGGAGGCTCAACTCACCTGCTGAGCGAGGTCGGCAAGCTGGAGACCTACGTGCGCGAAGTTCCCAAAATCGACGGCGTTCAAGACGTGACCCTTCCCGGCGATCCCGAACGCCGCACGCTGGCCACGCGCCGCGCGCGCGGCATCCCGCTCGACGAGGGCAATTGGAAGGCCCTGCTCGACATGGCGGGCAAGCTCAACGTGCCCGTTCCAGCGCTGTGACGGCAAGCGTCTATGTCGTTTAACCGCGTGGGCAACGCCCCGCGCGTCGTGAGGCGAACCGGCCTGCCACGCCGCCTGACGCGCGGGGCGTTGCCCACGCGGTTAAACGACGCATCACACCCACCGGCGAAAGTCCTCCCATGCTGAATCGAAAACTCGTACTGCTCTTGCTGTCACTCCTCCCGGCAGTCGCATCCGCCGAGAACTGGCCCGGCTGGCGGGGGCCGCGCGGGGATGGGAGCAGTGTTGAGGCGAATGTTCCGCTGAAGTGGGATGCCACGAAGGACGAGGGCGTGGCGTGGAAGGTGGCCGTGCCTTATGGAGGCCATTCGTCACCGGTCGTTTGGGGCGACCGTGTCTTCGTGGCGGGAGCGGACGAAGCGAACTCGCGTCGCATGTTGATGGCGTTTGATCGCCAGACGGGCAAGCCACTGTGGGAGCGGGAAGTCGCGAAGACGCCGCTCGAAAAGAAGCACAAGCTGAATAGCTGGGCCTCGGGAACTCCGGCGACCGACGGCAAGCTGATCTATGCCGCGTTCCTCGATCAGAAGGAGATGCTCGTTGCGGCGTATGATCTCGACGGCCACGAGAAGTGGTCGGTGCGGCCCGGCGTCTTCTCCAGCGTTCACGGCTATTGCAGTTGCCCCGTGCTGTTCGAGCAGACGGTGATCGTGAACGGCGATCACGACGGCGAGGCGTATCTCGTCTCGCTCGATTGCGAGACGGGCCAGACCATCTGGAAGACGCCGCGCGAGAACAAGACCCGCAGCTACTGCACGCCCATCATTCGCGACATCGATGGCCGGACGCAGATGATCCTGTCGGGCAGCAAATGCGTGGCGAGTTACGATCCGCGCACCGGCAAACGACATTGGATTCTCGATGGCCCGACCGAGCAGTTCGTGGCGTCACCCGTCATGAACAAGGGACTGGTCTTCATCACGGGCGGCTTCCCCGACAAGCACATTCTCGCCATCGACCCGCGCGGCTCGGGCCAGATCAGCGAGGCGAGCCATGTGAAGTGGCACCATCTCAACAAGGGAGTCTCTTACGTCCCGTCCCCCGTCGCCGCGAACGATTTCTTTTTTTGTGTGTCTGATGGGGGCGTGGCCAGTTGCTACGACGCGGTGACCGGCGACGTGAAGTGGCAGGAACGGCTCGGCCGTCACCACAGTGGGTCGCTCGCCGCCGCCGCCGGTCGCGTTTACTTCGTCGATGACGACGGCATCACCCACGTCATGGATGCCGGCCCGGAATTCAAAGTCCTCGCCACCAACCCGCTCGGCGAAGAGGTCTACTCGTCCCCCGCCATCAGTCGCGACCAACTGCTGATCCGGGGCGAGAAGCATCTGTTCTGCATCGGAGCCGCGACGAAGACGGCTGCGCGGTGAGTCCGTAACGGAAGAACGCAACTCGATGAGGCGAGTCATGACATACGAGCAGTTGTGGCTACTCGAAACGGTTCTCCTGTCGAACCCACCAACCGAGTATCAGGTTCCACTTTGGGCGGTTCACCAAGATCATCCAGGGCCGGACGATGTCGGGCTTCAATGGACAATCAATGCCGGACGCCATTTGAGGGAAGACCCGCTAATGGTGGAAGCAATGCTCGAACTGTTTCAGCTCGGCGACATCGAATTTCTCTGCGGCTCAACCAAATTTCCAAGCGGTACCACAAGTATCCGCCCGACTGCACACGAACTCTTTGAAGCGCTTGTCAGTTCGTGCCGTGAGCAGGAATGGTTGACTTACACGCTAACTCAAAAAGGTTTTGACCATTGGGAGCAATTTGCGAAACCCAACTGGAGCTTATTCACAAATAGTTTGATTGGAGACGAATGGGATCTGGTGGGTTGGAGTGACATTCCAACAGATATTCGTGCCACCACCGCAGGTAGCCTCGAAGCTGCCCGCAATTTGTTTTTTCACTGTTACTATTCGACAGATGAATTCTTCGTTTGGGATCGAATGTCAGTTACAACCATCAGTTCTTGGCATGTGTTTCCGTGGAAATCACTTCCAATTGGTTACAGGGTAAAAGTTCCAATCACTCATGAGCAACGAGATCTTATGCCGTTTGAATTGGAGTGGTGTGGACAGGGCTGGCCAGAGTGGATCGGTGTCCGTTCTGAGCTGCTTCTTGCCGATCAATGAATCCCACTCAACTCGCATCAAATGCAACAGACTGCCCAGCGCTACTGGCGTTGGGATGGAAGCACACTCCGAACATGCACGACTACCAAGCTCTCCTCCGTGACTACTTTGCCGATCCCCTTTCAAGGCCGCTGCGGCCGAAGGAACTGGCTCAGGAGTTGGGGCTGGGCAAGAACGACTACAAGCGGTTCAAGGATGCGATTGAAGCATTGGTCGCGGATGGCCGGTTGCTGATGGGGAGCAACAAGCTGGTGCGGTCGGCCGCGCCGGCAGACACGATCGCGGGGACGATCAAGCGGACGGGGAAAGGGAACGGGTTCTTTCGTGCTTACGATCCGGTGGCCTTGGATGCGGGCGAGTCGCTCTACGTCTTTCCCGAAGATTTGAAAGACGCGTACTCGGGCGATGAAGTGCTGGTGCAGTTGCTCCGCACACGGAGTCGGGGCCAACGGTGCGGGCGCGTGGTCGAGATCATTTCGCGCGGGTCGAAGGCGTTCGTCGGGAGTTACTTTGAGCGGCGCGATCACGGTTTCGTGCGGATCGACGGCAACCAGTTCGAGAGCGCGATTTCGGTGGGCGATCCCGGCGCGAAGGGGGTCATCCCCGAAGATCGCGTTGTCGTCGAGATGCTGCGCTTTCCGAGTCGCGACGACGCGGGTGAAGCGGTCATCACGAAGGTGCTCGGCGTGCGAGGCGCTCCCGGCGTCGATCTGCTCACAATCATCCACGAGTTCGAGTTGCCCGATGAATTCCCCGAAGCGGTACTGGCCGAGGCTCGGTTGCAGGCGCAGATGTTTGAGGAGGAAGAAGCTTCCGTTATGCGTGAGCCTGTTGCCTCTGCGCTGCAAAGCGAAGAACCCCACACCCTAGCCCTCTCCCCGCAAAGCCGGGGCGAGGGGATAGGAGAAGAAGAAAACTCACACCATTCCCCTAGCTCTCGACACTCGTTTCTCGACACTCGCCTCGATCTCACCAACGACACGATCATCACGATCGACCCGATCGACGCGCGGGACTTTGATGACGCGATCTCGCTCACACGCGAGGACGACGGGAACTGGCGACTCGGTGTTCACATTGCCGACGTGGCCCATTTCGTTCGGCCGGGGACGCTGCTCGACCGCGAGGCTCATGCGCGCGGGACGAGCGTCTATCTGCCCGACAAAGTTCTGCCGATGCTCCCCGAGGTGATCTCGAACGCGCTGGCGAGTCTTCAGCAGGGCCGGGTTCGCTACACGAAGTCTGCGTTCATCACGCTCAGCCCCGAGGGTGTGCCGCTGCACGCCGAGTTCGCGAACACGAAGATCAACGTCACGCAGCGGTTCGCGTATGAGCAGGTGATGCCGCTGATAACGGGGGCGAAAGTTGAGGGTGGAGGGCCGAGGGATGGCGAAGAAAACCCCGAGCCAGCAGTCGTGACGGAACGCCTCACGGCCTCCGACCTTCAACTCTCCACGATCAACCTTCAACCTGTTCCCGTTCCGGTTTCTCTACCCGCGGTCGCCCCGCACGTCCTCGCGCTGCTGCGCGACATGCACGGGCTAGCGATGATTCTTCGGAAGCGACGGTTCGCGCGTGGAGCACTCGACCTGAATCTGCCCGAGGTCAAAATCGACATGACTCGCGACGGAGCGGTCGTCGGGGCGCATCGCGCATCGCACGACGAGAGTCATGAGATCATCGAAGAGTTCATGCTGGCGGCCAACATCGCCGTCGCGACGAAGCTGACCGACTGCGGTCACGCGTTTCTGCGTCGTACGCATGACTCGCCCGATGAGATGAAGCTCCGCGTGCTGGGCGAGTTCGCCAAGTCGCTCGGTTACAAAACGAAGCCGATGCCGGGGCGGGCCGATCTTCAGAAGTTGCTCAAGGAAGTGCAGGGGACTCCGCACGAGTACGCGATTAGTTACGCGATCCTCCGCAGCATGAAGCAGGCAATGTACGGCCCCGACGACGACATCGGTCACTACGCGCTGGCGGAAGAGAACTACGCGCACTTCACCAGCCCGATTCGGCGCTATCCCGACCTGACCATTCACCGGTTACTGGACGAGGTGATTCAGAAAGAGGGCGGGGTCAACATTGATGATTCCAACGTCCCCTCGCGTCGCGCAGCGACCGTGGTCCCCTCGTCCCCGCCCTCGGGGGGGGAGAGGGCTAGGGTGAGGGGGCCGAGCGTTGAGGACGACTTCGATGCGGACTCAGACACGCGCGATGCCGCGAGTTCAGTCGTTAGCGCCCACACGGAGCAAAGCGACGGCTCGACAGAACTGCGTGTTGACGAGAACGGGCAACGACCAAGGAAAAAGCCAAAGGCGAAGCCCCCTCACCCTAACCCTCTCCCCCCAAGGCGGGGGCGAGGGGACAAGAAAGGCGACGACAAAAGAACCGAAGGCGCGAGAAGAGAAAACGGAAACGACGACGGTCGGAAATTGAGCCGCTTTCCCAGCGCGCTGATTGCACTTGGCAAGTGGTGTTCGCTGACGGAGCGTCGGGCGCAGGAGGCGGAGCGAGAACTGATCAAGCTCAAGCTGCTCGGGTATCTCGCCAATCACATCGGTGAAGAGCTGCACGCGACGATCACGGGCGTCGAAAAGTTTGGCCTGTTTTGCACCGGGATCGAACTCCCCGCCGAGGGCCTCGTCCACATCAGCACAATGGGAGACGACCAGTACGACTACGACGACCGCTCGCACACGCTGGTTGGTCGCCGCAGCAACCGCACTTATCGACTGGGCGACTTTGTGAAAGTCAGCGTCGCCAAAGTGGACCTCGCCGAACGAAAGCTGGAGATGCGATTGGTTGTTGATCCGCGTGACGGATCAAATGAGTCTCGCCGACGTGAAACACAGTCGCGTCAGGATCGTGCGGCTCCCCGGCACGGATCGCAAGGTCCGCCGAAGCGAGGTCGGCGTCGTTGAAAAACCAGAAAAACTGCGGTTCAGTCGGAACGAACGACGGAGGCTTTCCGTTTCGCCGCAGCTTGAGTTTCCAAATGTCTCGCGAAACCCACTCCAGTTGCAGCGGTTGTTCTGGTCGTGGCGGCATGACATGTTTCGTTAATAACAGAGGTCGCGACAGTGAGCGACGAGTTGGAGTGAATGAACGTCTGCGGTGTAGAGTTCTTGTGGAATTGACGCATCCGGCAAAAGTGGTCGTGTTGGACGCGGTTTGAGTCAGTGAAAGTGGTGAGGCGATGAGCATGAATCGTAATGCAGAAGTAATGACCGGAGCATCTACAGGTGCCAGCGGCAGTGTCCCGGACGCTCGAAGCGTCCGGGACACTTTGCGAATGATCTCGAAAGCAGTCGCTTTATGTTGGAGTCTCATCGCGGTCATTTCGTGGTGTCCGGCACTGGGACAGGAACGGACTCAGCGCCCCCCTGCTCCGCGCAATCGCATCGCGCCGATACCTCTGGAATCGGGGATGGCTCCCGTGCCGGTACAGCCTTGGGGAACTGTCTCGCCACAGCCAATCGGAGCGGGGCCGGTGGTCTTGGCACCGCCCGGTTACTTTGCGCCCTCGCCTGATTTTTTCGGCCCGCCGGGGTTTGGTCCGTCACCCTTCTTGCCGACGTATGGAGCCATTCCACTTCAGCAATCGCCTCCTCAATTTGTCAGCCCGTTTTCTGTTGTGCCTGCGGTGGGAATGAATTCAACGACCGAAGTGCGACATCTTTCCGTCGAGCAATCTGTGGCTCATGTGCCTCGTCCCGCAAACGTACGATTTTCTGTGAGCGAAGAATTTCTCAATCGTTTCGTTGCCCGCGATGACGTTCAACCGGGAGCCGTGCGAGACAATGTCCTCGGTGCGGACGTGACGGGACGGCAGACGACGACCTCACGGTTGCTGCTCGATCTTCGGCCGTCCCGCGACAAGGCTTACGCCGCGTTCGTACTGACGGGCGACGTTCAGATGCAGGTCACGGGGACAACACCGCAGGCGATGGTGGACACCGCCGGGCAGCAGCATTTTGTCGCGGTGAAGGATGTGTTTTTCGACGGACGACTCCTCTCGACCAAGCACGCGACGGTGTTTGTTCGCGCCCGCAATCAGACGGTCGGCGCGATGACTCCGCTCAGCGGCTCTGTCTTCGGTGGGCTGGCCGAACGGATCGCTTATCGCACCGCCGAGCGAATGAGACCCGAGGCTGAAGCGATCGCACGCGACCGTCTGGCGGAAAAGGTCTATCCCTCGTTCGACGGTGAGATCGACAAACAGCTTTCGACGGCAAACAGCTTGCTTGAACAGCAGCTTCGGAAGCGACTGGAACTGGCACAACTCGTACCGTCGTCGCAGTTCGTTTCGACCACCGACAACCGCTTGGAATATGGAGCGGTCATCGGCGGGAAGTCAGTGACCGCAGCGGCCCGTGTCCCTCAGGTGACCGCCACCGACGATTCGTCAAAAACCGGCGGCGCGTTGAGACTCATGCTGCACGAGAGCCTGCTGAACGAACTGATCGAGCGAACCGAGTTACGTGGCTTCCAGACGACAGACCAAGAACTCAAGCAACAAGTCGCCGAGTTGCTCGGCAGTTTGTCGGGCGTCAAGGTCTTGATGCCCGAAGAGAAGCCTGCGACCGCACCGTTCGGATTGCCTTTGCCTAGGATGAGCATCGTCACCAACATCGAGTTTGACGAGGTCGATCCGCTGACCGTGCGTCTCGATCAAGATCGGCTGACAGCCACGATCAAGGCGGCATTCAAACCGGCCGGGCAAAAACTGTTCCCGCCAATGACGGTCACGATCGAGTACCGAGCGGTCGTGGAAGGGAACGTGGTACGGCTCATCGCAGGCAAGCCCCGCGCGCAGGTTCAGGGACAAGAGGACTCGTCGCGCGAGCCGACTGTCGCCGAGTTGACGGTCCAGAACTCATTTGCCACCGCGCTGCCAACACTGGAAGTCGATCAAGCTTTAGCAGCCGCTTACTGGCCGCATCGCAGCTCCGTTCCGCGCATCACGTCGATCAAATCGCGCGATGGCTGGATGGCCGTGGCGATCGACTGACAGCGGCCACTCAACGCTGTGAGGCTTCTCGGAGTCCGGCTTTTGAAGTCCGGCTAACAAAGCTAAGCCGGACTTCACCCCGCACGGACTTCAGGTCTACGGTCAGTCGGTTGGCTTCTCACCTCCGGGCAGCTTGTGGCCCATCTTGTCGCGTTTGGTGGCGAGATAGTGTTCACGCTGTTTTTCCGGCGGGGCGATGATCGGGACTTGTTCGACGAGCGTCAGATCGAAACCGGGGAAGGCGTTTACCTTTTGCGGGTTGTTGGTCAGCAGGCGGACTGAGGTCAGGCCGAGGTCTTTCAGAATTTGCAGGCCGATGCCGTAGTCGCGCGTGTCGGACTTGAAGCCGAGTTTGTGGTTGGCTTCGACGGTGTCGAGGCCCTGGTCCTGAAGCTGGTACGCCTTGAGTTTGGCCGTCAGTCCGATGCCGCGTCCCTCTTGAGGCAGGTAAATCACGGCACCGGTTCCCTCGGCGTGGATCATGCGCATCGCCATGTGGAGCTGGTCGCCGCAGTCGCAGCGCAGTGAGTCGAGTACATCACCGGTGAAGCATGATGAGTGGACTCGCACGAGCGGAGCCGGGACCGACGTGAGGTCGCCCCACACGATGGCGACCGGTTCCTGGTCCTCGTGCTGGACCGAGTAGGCGATGACTCGGAAGTTGCCGTAGCCGCGCGTTTCAAAGGGCACGTCGGCCTCGCGCTTGACGAGCTGGTCACGTCGGCGGCGGTGTCTGACGATCTGCTCGATCGAAATGATCGGGATGTTGTGACGCTGCGACAGCTCGCGCAGCTCGGCCATCTCGGCCATGCCGGTTCCGTGTTCGCTCAGGATTTCAATCAGCACGCCGACGGGAGTCATCCCCGCCAAACGGAGCAGATCGACGGTGGCTTCGGTGTGCCCGGCCCGCCTCAACACGCCACCGTCTTTTGCGAGCAGCGGATTGATGTGGCCGGGCCGGACGAAGTCGGAGGCCTTGCCATCGGGATGACTCATCGCCCGGATGGTCTTCGCGCGGTTTTCGGTACTCACGCCGCTCCCCGCGTCGCGATGATCGACCGGCGTGAGAAAGTGCGTCTGGTTCGGAGCTGTGTTTCGCTGGCTATCAACGATCGGCGCGAGGCCCATTCGATCGGCGGACTCTTGGAGCAGCGGCACGCACAATACGCCCGCTCCATGTCGCAGCATGAAGCTCACCAACTCGGGTGTGATGGTTTCGGCGGCGCAAACGAAGTCGCCCTCGTTCTCTCGTTCCTCCGCATCGACGACGATGATCAAACGGCCGGTCTTGAGGGCTTCGAGAGCTTCGTCAATGGAATGGAATGATTTGGAGGGAAGGGAAGCGGTCATGGTTCGGTGGAATCTGGGTGGGAGTCACGGGGATCAAGGCGACTTCATTGTAGGCGGGCCATCCACAAATCGCCCGGCCGACACTACTGGAGAAAACTTGCGAGGGCAGATATACCCCACACGATCAAAAATGATCGCTTTGTCGTTTCACCGTGTGGGCAACGACTCAATCCAAGCCGCTGTTCCCACCGAAATGTTGTTGAGTCAAACATGAAGCGAATCCTCGTCACCGGCGGTTGTGGGTTTATCGGATCGAACTTTGTTCGGCATCAATTGGTCACGTATCCCGAGCTGTCGATCATCAACATCGACAAGCTGACGTATGCGGGGAACCCGGAGAACCTTGCCGATCTCGTGAGCGATCCCGCAATGGCCGCTCGTTACGAGTTCGCTCGCGGCGACATCTGCGACCGTGAGTTCCTCGCGGAGGTACTCCAGTCGGGAGGCATCGACGCTGTGATTCACTTCGCGGCGGAGAGTCATGTCGATCGGAGCATTCTCGACAGCGGGCCGTTCGTTCAAACAAACATTGTCGGGACGCAGGTGCTGCTCGATTGCTGTCGCCAGGCGGGCATCCCTCGTTATGTGCAGGTCTCGACGGATGAGGTCTACGGATCGCTCGGTGACGACGGGAAGTTCACGGAAGAGACGCCACTCGCCCCGAACAGCCCGTACTCGGCATCGAAAACGGCGGCCGATTTACTGGTGCGAGCCTACTTCCACACGTTCGGCTTCCCGGCGGTGACAACCCGCTGCTCGAACAATTACGGGCCATATCAGTTTCCCGAGAAGCTGATCCCGCTGTTCATCTCGAACGCATCTCAAGACCAGCCGCTGCCGGTCTACGGCACGGGCCTCAACGTGCGAGATTGGATTCATGTTCTCGACCACTGCCGCGGGATCGACGCGGCGCTGCGACGAGGAATGCCCGGCGAGGTCTACAATTTCGGTGGCAACTGCGAACTGACGAACCTCGACCTGACGTATTCGTTGCTGGAGGCACTCGGCAAACCGAAGACGCTTATCAAGTACGTCGCCGACCGGCCGGGACACGATCACCGCTATGCCATCGACGCCACGAAGGCCAAGCGGGAACTTGGTTGGGAACCACTGGTCACATTCCACAATGGGTTGAAGCAAACAGTCGAGTGGTATCAGGCCAACGCCGATTGGATCGCACGAATCAAGTCGGGCGAGTACCGCTCGTACTACGAACAGCAATACGGCGCGAGGCTGTAGGGTGGTCGGTTCAAGCAACATCAACCCGACGCGTGAGTTTTGAAGTTGCGTTTTTTGCGTTTCCTTCCCAACGTGAGCGCCGCCCTAGACTACGACTGTACGGAATTGTTAGGCGAATATGGGTAATGTCGCTGGAGAATGGTGGCAACTCGACTTGGCACCCAAATGGGAGGCCGAGGTCAGTGAGCATTGCGTAACGCTGTTTCACCCTGACGGCGTGGGAGCATTGCAGTTGAGCGCCTACCAGAAGCCAAACCAAGCAATCGTTCAAAAGGACGATTTACTCAGTGCGACGAAGCTCGAAACGGAGCAGTATTGCCACTTGGTAGAGCAGGATTGGGGTGAGTTCCATGGCTATCAACTTGTCTACGCGGTGGATGACACGTTTTGGCGTCGTTGGTGGCTAGCCAACGGCCCGACATTTCTGTTCGTCACGTACAATTGCGATAAGGCAGATATGGATGCCGAGCTAGTATCGGTTAACGCGATGCTTGGCTCGCTCCGAGCAACGTACAACGCCTAACAAGCGGTTTAACCTGAGTGGCGGATCAGGCAGATAAATAAATCAAAGGTTCTTAGCCGCCGCCGGGTTAGACTGAGCGTTAGTCCTGAAGGGGCGGCACTATGTTGCTTGCAGAAATAGCATCGCCCCTTTGGGGCTGAAATCCCGAAAAGCGCAACTTCAAAAAGCGTGAGCGAGGATGCCGAAAGACCGACCTCGCTCACGCTTCGGGTTGATGTTGGCACAGGCTGCGTGAAGGTTAACTCGCGATCAAAACAAACTCGGATCGAAACCACGGAGGTGTTGAAGATGTCCGTCACAACAAGTCGTCGAGTGAACTTCTGGACTCTGGCCGCAGCGGGCTTGGGTCTGTTGACGGCAGTCCCAGATCGAGCAGCCGCTCAGCCGCCCGCCTCGCAAAAAGCGGGAGCCGCAGCGCCAGAAGCCATGCTGGCTGGCGAGTGGCCGCAGTTTCTTGGGCCGCAACGCAACGGGTTGTCGAGCGAACCTAACCTGCTCGAAACGTGGCCTGAGGGCGGGCCGAAGGTCGTCTGGCGCGTTCCCGGCGGAGTCGGCATGTCAGGGCTGGCCATCAGTCGCGGTCGAGTCCTCACGCTGGTTCAACGCGCGGGACAGCAATCGGTCGTCGCGTTGAACTCACGCAACGGTGAGTCACTCTGGGAAACGCCGATTGCCGACGCCTACCGCAACCCGATGGGAGACGGGCCGCGTGCGACGCCCGCGATTGTGGGTAATCAAGTCTTCGTTTTCAGTGGTGCGGGACTGCTCGTCGCACTCGATGTGCGCGATGGTAAGAAGCTCTGGTCGACCGATCCGCTGACGGAACTCTCCGGCAAAGAGGCCGAGTACGGCATGGCCAGTTCTCCACTCGTGATCGGCGATCAAGTCATCGTGACGGTCGGCGCAGGGAAAGGGACTCTCGCAGCGTATGACATCCAATCGGGCAAGCAGGTCTGGACGGCGGGCAAGGATCCTGCGGGCTACTCGTCGCCGACGCTGCTAGAAGTGGGAGGCCGTTCTCAGATCGTGTCATACACGGGACGCTCGGTACTCGGCGTCGCTCCCAAAACGGGTGAAGTGCTTTGGCGTTATCCCTTCGAGACGAACTACGACTGCAACATCGCCACGCCCCTCTCGATCAAAGGGCAACTCTTCCTGTCCGCCGGTGAGAATCACGGCAGCGTGTTGCTCGATCTGAAACCGAAGGCCAATGGGGAAAAATTTGAAGTCACCGAGGTCTGGCAGTCATTTGGCCCGAAGAGCGTCCTGCGCAGCGAATGGCAGACGCCGATTCTGCTCGATGGTTTCCTGTATGGCATGGACAACGTCGGGGGTGCCGGCCCGGTGACTCACCTGACGTGCATCAACGCGACCACGGGCGAGCGAGCGTGGCAAGTGCCTCGTTTCGGCAAGGGCAATCTAATCGCCGCCGATGGCAAACTCTTCATGACCACGATGGCGGGCGAGCTGGTCGTCGCCCGAGCCTCTTCAAAGAAGTACGACGAACTGGGGCGAGCCACCGTCCTAGAGACAACTCGCCAAGCTCCCGCGCTCTCCAACGGACGCCTCTACCTGCGTGACGGTCGCGAGATCGTCTGCCTCGACGTGCGCAAGCCTTGAGCGACTCGTGGAAGTTGTTTGCCGTGTTCCGGATGCTTTGAGCGTCCGGGACACTCTTTCGACAGTTTTCCGACAAGGCCTAGGCTCTGTCCCGTAAAACGAATTAGCCGCGCGCCGCTAGCCCCGGTTCTCGACAAAACAACCGGGGCTAGCGCCCTGCGGCTGATTTACGGAACAGTGCCTAGATGAATTCACTGGGGCTTTGCGATCACGGTCAGCCAGACGGCGTCGAAACAGGCGTTCAGTTGAGGCGGGGTTCGGACCAGTCGTTGAATTGCCTGTGGCTGACTGGCGGTCCCTCGGATGCGAAGGCGTCCCGAGAACGCGGGGCCGGTGGTGGTGAGACTCAGCGTGACTTTGGCTGCGGTCGCGCCGGTCGGTTCTGAGACTACGGCTGCGGCGGTGACTCCCGGTGGGAGATCGATGGCTTCGATTGTGATCGGCCCCACTGTGACACCAAGCGGGGCGCGACGGACGACGTTGATGACGAACTCAGTCGGTTTGTCGGGGACGACGACCAGCGCATCGGTCGCTGCGGTGAGTTCAAAATCTGGCTCTTCGAGTCGTGCGGTGAGACGGAAAAAACTGCGATCGCTTCCACGACGATGACGGTCTCGTACGGAGAGTTGATAGTCGCCGTCTTGTGTCGCGGCGTGAGTCAGCACGACGGCACGAGTCGGGGCCGGATTATCGACGTTCACGGCGACTTTCCCGGCGGGATCGGTCAGCCTCAAGACGGGATCGAGCGGGAAGTCGAGGCTGCGTGACTCGACAACCGCGACGAGTTGCTGCCCTTTCTTCAGAGGCACTCGAACCGTGGCCGTCTGTCGCGGCGCGGACAACCGACCGGTGATGGCGCTCGGGAGGGTGACCACAGTCAGGTTGTTCGGGTCCATCGAAGCGATATCGGGAACGACGGGATGTGGAGCGAGTCGAACTCGCGCGGCTCCGGCAAACTGCGGCGCGACAGCGAATCCCAGCCGGGCTTCGGCCACGTTGCGAAGGTCGCCTTGAGTCTCCAGTTCAATCGAATCGGCGAGGTTCGCGCTGCCGAACGGGGCGACGTGAACCTTCGTGCCGGGAGGCAGATTCCATCCGAACAATTCAACGGTCCCCGGCTCCGCGAGCGAGACCGTCAACGGGACTGCGTGTGTCACGAACGGGCCGGTCGTCAGTGTCAGCCGGTAGACGTAGTTTGCGCCGCCATGAAACGCGATCGACGAATCGGGGGCCGATGGAAACGCGAACGTGCGCACGATGTGCGGTCCCGCCTTTGTCGCAATGAAGACGAGTCGCGGGTCGAGATCAACGGCGTCGTGGTTCTCGGCCAAGACGATTCCGTCGGGAGTGACCACTTGCAGGATGGCATCCATCGGCGAGCCAAGTTTGCTGTGAGCATCGAGCGACGCGACGAGTGTTTGTCCGGCCGTGAGCTGCACGCTGAAGCCATCGACATCAGCGTTCGCAAAAGCGCCGTTGATCGTGACGGGCATTTCCGCGATGGCTTGAGCCTTCGTGGGAGCGTTGTTCGGCTCGGCCTCTTCGATCTCCTTCACGTTGCCGATCAGAAACGGGACTGCGGCCGAAGCTCCTTCCGCGCTGTGGAGCCGAATCCAAACGCGATCGGCGGCGAGGTCTGCCGGGATCGTGACTTCCAGTTTGTTAGCTTCTGTGCTGGCGACGACTTCCACGCCGGGAGCAAACACGCTGACGGGCCATGTGGCGGAGTTGCCTGCACACGTCACGACGACCTTTGTCCCGCGCTGGCCTCCCGCCGGAAACAGATGCGTCAGCGTGGGGGCGGCGGCGTGAGCCACGTTCGGCAGCAGGGCGAAGGCCAGCACGGCCACGGGACACAGCCAACACCAACCCGCAGCGTGAGCGAGGGCGGATGTTTCGAGCGACTTGAATTTGAGAGGGTTCTGGAACGTTCGCTGTTGCTGATGCTGCGGGTTGATGTTGTTCAAGAGTGACCTCATCACATCAACTCCGCGATGGGGTGGGAGTCGCTGACGAGGTGCGTGGGACGGCCCGAAGTGTTGTAGAGGATTTTCTCGGGGTTGATTCCGAGCTTGAGATAGACCGACGAGACGAGGTTTTCGGGGGCGTAGATTTTCTCGATCGCCGCGTACCCGTTGCGATCGGTGGCTCCGACAACTTGGCCGCGCGGTGTACCGCAACCGGCGACGAGGATCGAGATCGCGTTGGACCAATGGTCGCGGCCGGGCGTCGTCGAACCGGGCAGCGTCGAGATAGTGGGTGTCCGTCCGAACTCACCCATCACGATGACGAGCGTCGTGTCCAACAGGCCGCGCTGGTCGAGGTCTTCGATGAGCGTGGCAACGACCGACTCCAGTTCCTGACCCTGCTTCTTAAACGCGGGGAAGATGTTCGAGTGATGGTCCCACCCGCCGTTGTTGAGCGTGACGAACGGAACGCCCGCCTCGACGAGCCGTCGCGCGAGCAAGGCACGTTGGCCGAAGGCACTCCGTCCGTAGGTGTCGCGCACGAGCGGGGACTCGCGCTGAATCTCGAACGCCGCGAGGGCCGCCGGGGAGGTCATCAGAGAGACGGCCTGCTGGAAGTTCTCATCCACGCCCAGCACCGGATCGCCGGTCGAACGATCTTGGAATCGCAACAGACCGTCCATTTGAGTGCGAAGTTCGCGGCGAGTGAGCGCGCGGCCATCGGCCACGTCTTGAGGGATCGTCACGTCGCGGACTCGGAACGCCGCGTTGTTGGGATCATCGGCCACGACGAACGGCGCGTGTCGGGCACCGAGAAAGTTGGGTCCGCCGGAGCGAGTCATATCGGGAAGCGAAAAGTACGGCGGCAATCCCGCTGGCGCACCGCGCTCGGCCGACGTGACCGATCCCATGCTCGGATGGAAGCTAACGAAGGCTCCACAACTGACCGGAATGCGTGTCGGAGAACCGGTCGTCATGTAGTGGTTCCCCGCGCCGTGATTGTTCTGATCGTGACGGACCGAACGGACGATCGTCAGCTTGTCGCTGATCGCAGCCAGTTTGGTCATGTTCTCGGAGAAATTGACGCCGGGAATCTTGGTCTGAATGGTGGAGAACTCACCGCGAATCTCAGCGGGCGCGTCGGGCTTGGGGTCAAAGGTTTCAAAGTGACTCGGCCCGCCGTCGAGCCAGACCAGGATGCAACTCGTCTTGCGAGCGGCCGCCTGTTCCGCGCTGGCTCGCAGCCGAAGTGCGTTCACAAACCCACCGCCGAGCAAAGCCCCGAGTCCCAGCTTGAGGCAGTCCCTTCGATGCAGACCTTCACAGTTGCGATGTGTTGTCATGAGGCGTCCTTGGATTCAATTGTCGTTGTGCAGGTTCGAGTGCTGTGGTGATGGCGGGAGGCTGTGTGGGGATCGCAGGTTTGGTGTCAGGTGGTTCAAAGTTCATTTTTCGCCG
>JAYVDI010000197.1:0-18044 GCA_043749505.1 Schlesneria sp.
TTGAAGATTTGCCTAGAAAACACGGCAACTTATCTCTTGCAAATACCGCCGGTCTCCAATGTCGCTGTATTGCCAGTGAATTTAGATGCGGAGGCCCTGGTTTCACACCCGCCGAAGCTGCCGGTGCTGCCCGACGGCCGAAGAAAACCCAACCGCATTACCGTGAACGGTGTGGTTTCATCACACAGCATCTGCAAAGCTGACGATTATTTTAGAGACGACCTGTCACCGTAGTAGCTCCGAGTGGCCTCCTATTTCAGGACTCAATCGAGTTGAGTAAAAATAAAATTGACACGGCACATTCCAGTCGGGCAGCTCGGACCATATCACATATTGATCCGCTGATATTTGATTCATTTCCGCCAGTTCGTGTTGTTTGGACCCGTACGTCCGGCGTCGAGTGCTTCAAATCGCGGAGTTTCAGGTTGATTGCCTCGTGACGTGATGTGTTCGCCTTGGCGACCGGGCCGCAATCACTTCCCGACACTCGTAGTCCGGACTACGTCATCGCAAATCGGGAAGTGATTGCGGCCCCGGTCATGAGAGCACAGTTCATAACTCGCCCGTCGCGCAAGCGAGGGCCTCACCGTCATCGAATGTTCAGCCCTCACATGTGCGTCGGGCTAGGTTTTCGAGGCAAAAACACGTTTTGAAATGCCCGCTAGACATTGCTTTTTTACAGTGAACAACGAACGCGTTGCCCGTTGATCACTCGTCAATCATCCGGAGCCAGAAATGTCCGCCACCGTCACCGTTGCCACGGCCGATTCTGCCAGTACATCCAAAGCCACCGCCAATTTTGTGGGTTCAGGCACCAACGATCAAATCGTCATCAACAACGCCATCAATTCTCTGCCTCCCTGCGGCGGTTGCGTGTTGCTCTACGAAGGCAGCTACGACATCCGAGCGTCCGACACCATCACCGGTATCAGACTCGACAGAAGCAATGTGATTCTGCAAGGAATGGGGCTGGCCACCAAGCTGTATCTGGGGACTCAGCAGAACGTCAACGTGATCCGAATCATCGGCAACGGGATCGAGAACGTGACGATTCGCGATCTTTACATTCACGGAAACCGGACTCAGAACGAGCGTAATGACTTTGATTGCTGTGGGGTCCGGGCCGTCACATCGGGCAACAAACCGTGTTCCAACATCACCGTTGAGAACTGCCGAATCGAAGAGTGCTTACGCCTGAACGTGATGCTGTGGGGCGAGGGAATGCACGTTCGGAACTGTCATTTCGGAGACGCCTCCAGCGACAGCGTCGAGGTGCTCGGTGGTCCTGGTGAAATCAGTGGCAACTGTCTGCAGGTTTCCGGGGAGACCGGATACGGTCTCGGCAGCGATGCGGCGAACACGATCAAGATCAGCAACAACACGGTGTGTGTGAAGAGTACGGGCCGGGTGACCGAGGCCATCTTTCGCACATGGGGCGGACGCTACCGCAATTTGCTCGAAGGCAATCAAGTCGTCGTCGAACCTGGTGGGTGGGTCAACCGAATTTTTGAGACCCGTGGATACCTGAATGTGATCTCCAACAACAGCATCGCCGGGCACTCCCCCGATGCCGCGAAGAAGATCGGACGGGGACTCGTTCAGGTTAACGGCGGCACGTTGATCTCGTCGAATTTCTTCCAGAACATCGACGTTCAGGTGCAGGACACCTCGGGCGGTTGGCCCGTATCAATCGTATCGAACTACTTCTTCTACAGCGCGGTCACCGTCAAACCCAACAACACCATGATGTGGGGCAATGTCTGGTTTCCCTCATAGGGCGGGAATGGCCGAAAAAAAGGTGGCCCCACCACGGGGCGATGACCTCGATCAGTTCCACAGACTCCGGTGAGTAGTGGACTTGCAGTCGTCTTCGCACGCATCTTTCCCACAGACAAAAAGGTTCCGTCATGTTGGACGAATCTTCGATTCGCGATTCGGCCCGATACGGCATTGGACGTCGATCGTTCCTCAAGGCTGGAGTTGCGATTCCCGCCGGACTGGCGTTTGGAAAATCGTGCCTTGCGGCGACTCGCCCGGCTCCGGCAAAGTCCGTCATTTTGATCTGGTTGTGGGGAGGCCCCAGCCACATTGACACGTTCGATCCCAAGCCCGAGGCTCCGCTGGAATACCGTAGTCCGTTTCCGGTCATTTCCACGCGCCAGCCGGGTGTCCAATTCAGCGAACTCCTGCCCAAGCTCGCTGCGCGGAGCAACCGCTTCTCTGTGATTCGGTCTCACGCCACATCGTCCTCGAACCATGTGCAGGCGGGGACAATTGGGCTGACAGGACACGACACACACCTCGAAATGCCCCAGCCCAGCTTCGGAGCGATTGTGGGCAAGCACAAGGGGGGAGGCGGTTCACGGCCACCGTTCGTGATGCTCGGTCGCGGAATTCCACGCGACAATCAGCAGCTTCTGTCCGGGTGGGGGGGCGGGCAATTCGGCGCATCAGCCGGCCCCGCTGTCGCGAGCTGTTCGAGTGACGGGCGAATTGAGATCCCGTCCAGGCAGTCACCAATTCAACTGGCTGCTTGGAGCGACGCCCACTGCGACGAGCCTCCGGTCGCCGATGACCTTTCGTCCCTGCTGTCAGCGTTGCCAACCGAGTCGTCCACCACACATGATCGCTTCGGACGATCACGGTTTGGTCAGAACTGCCTATTGGCTCGGCGATTGGTCGAAGCGGGAGTCCCCTTTGTTCAGGTCAATTGGAGCCAGTACGCAGACGGGCTGGCTCCGGAGGGTGATCCGGGCTGGGACATGCACCTCTACAATTTCGAGACGCTGCAGGACCGGCACGGCCCCCTCTTCGATAGGGCGTTTTCCGCGCTGCTGGATGACCTGCAAGAACGTGGGATGCTCGATTCGACACTGGTCGTGGCGATTGGCGAGTTCGGTCGGGCACCGCGCATCAACGCGCGCGCCTCCCGCGATGACTGGCACCGTTGCTATTTCTCGCTCTGGTCTGGCGGAGGCGTTCAACCCGGACGAGTCATCGGAACCAGTGACCGAACTGCAGAAGAACCCGTGACCCCCGCCATCTCCCCGCTCATGGTCGGCACGACAATCGCCGAGCTAACCGGAGTAGACATTCAGGTGCGCCGCGACTTGGGAGTCCTCAGCGGCGGCACGGTCATTCGAGAGTTGCTGTAGTTCGACTGTGATGGATTGAGTGGGGGTATAACTGCGGCGCGATGCCTCCCATTCTCAGAAGATGTTGTTCATCCGTTTTTGCAGGACGACAGCGACAGAGCGAGGCAGAAACTGGGCTTTGGGAAGCGTGCGATGTGGTCCGGCCGAGAGCATTTCAAGAACTCGGAAGCCGTGGTCCTCACACATCGTGATGACTTCAGATTCGCGCCGGAATTCGTAGACGTGATCGACCTGAGCCGCCGTCAAGGCAACAGTGACGAATGCCAGGCCGCGAGGACGCAACGACCCGTGAATTGCCGCAAACAGGCGTCCGGGATCGGGGAGATGTTCGGCCAGACAGCAGGAGATCGCGGCATCAGCCGATTCGGGCGAGTTCGTTCCAATTGCCAGGGCGTCGCCTTCAAAATACTCGGCACGCTCACTGAGTCCGGCCGCACTTGTAATCTCGCGAGCCACACGGATTGATTGCGGACTGATGTCGTATCCACGAAGTTGCGACTCGGCGAGTTCGGTGAGCGCCCAAGCGCCCCAGCCGCCGTGACCGGGTGCCAATTCCAACAGCTCGGCATCTGGCTTGAGTCGCGCGAGGAATCGGTCCTGAAAAAACAGACTGAGTGAGAAATGATGCTGCCAGAGAAAATTGGCGAGAAATAGTCCCCACAGGTAATAGTCCATCGCCTCGTCGTCCGAGTAGTGCGAGGCGTAAACATCATCGAACGACAGTTCGGCGTATTTGCCAGCGCGCTCGTAGCGTGCTTGAGCAAGATTAACATCGCCCGTGAACTGCACGAATGAGTCCGTGGCCGCCAACATTCCGGGAACGCCACGCGACTCGGTGAGCCATCCCAGAAACATTTCGACCAACTCGACGAATCGCCGAGGGTCCGTCTCAAATGCCTCGGAAATCCCCGGCCACGAGCGCGGATGTTTCTCGCGAATGTACTCGAAGAGTTGATTCGTGAGAGTCCCGGATTTCTGTTCGACGGTCGCTTCAAGCAGCATGGTTCTTTTCCTGTTAGGACGGTTGTTTGGCAGAAGGTATGGGCAACGGATACTTGGTCGCTCACCTGTGGCAGGAGCGAGTGAGGCCAGTGGCGGTCGCACTCGCTGACACCTTGGGTTTGTGGTGTGTCGGCAGTGAGTTGCCTGTTAGGCGGCGGTTTGAAGTCTTGTACTTTGTTGTTCGGAAAACCACCGGGCCGCATCACCCACCGGACATCCCCAAGCACCGAGATCGTTCGCCACGGCGAGGATTTCTCGGTAGACACGGAAGGCCGTCGAGCTTTCGAGATAGTTCGGGTGGAAAAGCAGTGTGACCATTCCGCCCCGTTCGGCGGCAGATTTCATCTGTCGCGTCGCTATTTCAACGGCACGAGCCGCGTCACCGTCTGCGGCGGAAAGAAGTGGATTGTCGTGGATAGTCAGCGGAACCTGCACCAGGTTCAAAGGCCGATCCTCCAGCAAATGGAACATCGGAAATGGCAGGCCCGTTCCGATGCGATGGCACTCCGGAAGGACGTTGGAGCCTAGCGTCGAGTCGGTAAGTAAACCGGCCGCTTCGTGAATGAGTGGCGTGCTGCGAATGTCGAAATTGAGGTAGTGTTGTCGGCCTGAGGTCACTTCGGTCCCCGCTGCTTCGCACAGGCGCAGACGTTCCGTCCGGGCGATTTCGACATCGAACGCCGAGGCAATGCTGCCGTGCATGCCGACTTCCCAGCCACCCGCGACGAGCGTTGGCAGGACATCTCGCAGCGGACGGAGTTGCCCCTCGCACAAGATGTCGTCGTCCAGTCGATAGTAGATGTCGCGCACATCGGGCCGGGTGGGAGGACCGCCCATGAAATAAAACGTCGAACGAAAGCCGAACTCGTCTTCGGCGCGAAGCCACATGTCCAGAGGATAATGCCGAACGCCAGACATCATCGTGCGCACCATATGGCGACCGGCCGAAGCGCAGAGAGCTGCACGATCCCGGAAAGATACTCCACGAACCGAGTACAACGCCCGCAACCGCTCGACATGAGCCGTAACTCGTAGCAGATCGACATCGTGCGTCAGACAAAGGGCAAATCGCTTTCCGTCGGGCCAGACACATCTCGCCCCGCGTGATGCCATCAACTCCTCAACCAATGGTTCTGAAGTCTCGGACTTGAGGTTGTGAAAGGGCACAGGGGTTTCGTATTCGGAAGCCCGGAGGAGGATTGCCGCGAGCTTTTCAAACTGCTCACCCTGTTTGCCTGCGGGCTGTCCGAGGAGTCGGTTCAAGTAGTCGAAGCAATGTTCGCGAGCGCGGACGCTCAGTGCGTTCGGCAGTCGATCGCGGGAAATTATTGGTCGAAGCATGATTTCGCGTCCTGTCACAATTCATTGAGCCAGATAGCCGCCATCCACCACGAGGACTGTCCCGGTAATCCAGCGTCCGCTGGGACCGAGCAGAAACGCGATGGCGTGGGCAACATCCTCGGGTTCGCCAATTCCCAGCGGATGCAACCGCTCCACATCGGCTCGCTGCTCCTCGGACCAGAATCGTTCCATCTCGCCCAACATCGGAGTTCGCACAAACGACGGCGCGACACAGTTCACGCGCACTTTGCGTGCAGCCAACTCCAGCGCTAGCGAGGGCGTGAGACCTTCAATCGCACCTTTGGTGGCGGCGTAGGCACTTCTGCCACGTGTGCCAACCGAGGCAAGGACCGAGGAGATCAAGACGAGCGAACCATCGGGGCCGGGGCATACCTCCGACGAACCAAACGCTCTGGCCAACGCCAACGCGCTTTCCACATTCGTCGTCAACAGTGTTCGAACGTGCTTGGGCGTGACCCGTGTGATCGGCAGTGAGGACTGAACACCGGCCGCGTGAACCAACCCGAACAGCGGCCCCGTCGAGCGGGCAAGTTTCTTGACCCAATCGTCAATCTGATCAATGTTGTCCAGATCAAACGCCTCGATTCGGTGTCGATCTCCTACCATCAGCGAAGCCGTTTCCACGAGTCGAGCTTCATCGCGACCACAACAGATGACTTCGGCCCGAAGGCGGCTCAATACGATGGCTGTGGCGCGGCCGATCCCCGACGAGGCTCCCGTCACGAGAATGCGGCGTCCCGCCAAATCCATCGGATTGTATGTTGCCTCATCCATCAACCCGCTCTCCTAATCACCGGGGATTGCTGCGACTGCTTCAGTCCGCTTTGCACCTTGCCGTTCGCCAGCAGCTCGCCGGTGACCGCATTAACAATCGTGACCTTGAGGATCACAACTTCGAGAGCTTCCACACGCCGAAAGACCTCACCGGCCACGATCAGCCGATCACCAACGAAGCACGGCTGGCGAAACTCCATCTCGACCCGCTGGAGAACGCCACCGCTGCCGGGCATGAGCACACCGACGAAGCGGCTGACGTAGGCCGTGAGCAGCGCACCGTGGGCAATCCGCCCCGGAAAACCGCGTGAGCGAGCGAAGTCGTCATCGACGTGAATGGGAGAGACATCTCCCGACAATTCGGCAAACCGTTGAATATCATCCGCCGTGACGAGTACCTCGAATCGGTCGGCCAAACCCTCGGACAGTTCCTCAAATCTATAGTGATTCATCTTCGTTTCCTGCAAACCAGAGACTGAGTTGACCGTATCTCATCGAGCCACCTCAGGCGGCAGATGACAATCGTTCGTCCGGCTGTTCGGTGATCATGTTCGGTGGACGGTACGCCTGACGGGCTACGGTCCAACCAATGCCCGCCATCAACAGAAGGGAGGTTGACATGTACATGAAGGCCACGGCAAATGCCCCCCAAGGTTTGTTCAAGAGCACAGTCCCAGTGATCGCCAGCACCATCACCACGGTCTTCAAAATCAAATAGCTGGTGGGGCACCCCTGCC
This sequence comes from Schlesneria sp., assembly GCA_043749505.1. Classification (GTDB taxonomy): domain Bacteria; phylum Planctomycetota; class Planctomycetia; order Planctomycetales; family Planctomycetaceae; genus Schlesneria. Next base: position 7,031 of record JAYVDI010000197.1, read on the forward strand.
CAATGATGATGCCGACTGCGGCCGAAGCATGCCCTCGAAACACAGCCCCGATCAAGAAACACGCCATGATGGGCGCGGCATCGCGGAACTCGTGCCCTAGCGAGAACTCGGTGAATCGCCCGACGAACAACAACAGCGGCGTGCAGATGACCAACGCAATCAGTAACGTCGTTTGGGCCACGCGAAGCGTCGTGATCGCCTCCGCCCGACCGCTCTTCTGACCAGCAACTTTTCCAACCAGTACCTGGCTGACCATCGCGGCGGGCTTGCTGACAATCGAACAGAGCCGCTGACAACCGATAATCGCGGCGGCTCCAGGCAGATCATTCATTCGTGCCAGATAGATGACACCGAATGTTTCGGCCACGATCTCGGTCGAATTGACAACGTAGTAGCGAAGTCCCGGTCCGAGGACAATTTTTCTCGCTTGGCCAAGCCCCTCCCAAGAGAGACCCCAAGTTTTGGCTGCCCGTGAGGCGACGATGAGAACGAAGCCAAACGCGAGAATGTTTCCTCCCCAGAATGCGCCCTGAAGATCGGAAAACATCCACGCACCGGCAATCGAACCGATGGCAAAGGTCAGAGCTTGGCCGATCCCCAACAGGTTGGATGAACCGTACTGATCGGCTCCCCGCAGAAAACCGCCGAACGATTCAAAGAAGACCAGCAGCCCGGCATAGCAAATCACGCCAAGCCCCGCAGTCCACACCAACTCATCGCCGATTCCCATGAGTCCACATTGACGTTCGATCATCACCGCACACGTCGTTAGAAAGAGAACCGACGCGATGTAGATTACAGCCACTCCGAGTACACCGCTCTTGCTGCCGTGGCGACTGTGTCCCGCCAAAATCGTAATCGTCAGCGTGCCACCAAACGCAAACATCGTCGCACACCACTGGGCGAACGATTGCAGCACTCCGAGACCGCCGTAGTTGTCACGACCGATCAGTCGGACAACGAAGACGTTCATGGCCAGCATCGCGGCGGAGCAGACGATGGAACCGATCACCTGCACGGTCGTATCACGAGACAAGTTCGCCAGTACATTGGGAACCATGTTCACCGGACGTTCATCGCCCGCCGATCGCGCCTTGGGCCTCGTCTCAGCCGTAGAGCAGGATTCCATTTTTTGCAAGGTCTTTCAGTTCGGCCAGCAGAGTTGACGGATGACAGACAAAACAGGGAACGCCATGCACGTCGAAAGGTGTGCTCGATTGAGGACTCAGGTGTTTCGCCAAGCGGTTGAGGTTCATCGTCGATAGAATGCGATCGTTACGCCGGGGAAATTCGAACGAGAATTCGTCCCCCTTCGCATCCACCACGCGGCAGGTGTGCCGCTCTCCCGAATAGATCTGCCGTGGATATCGTTCCAGATCCAAGTCTTCCACGACATGCAGGAACGTCGTATAGAGCGGTGGCAGGCCAAGACCGAGGATTTGCGAGTCGAACTGTGCGAGCTTGGCGTAGGGGGACAACCGTCCGCAGCCCAACTCATCGAGATGGTGTTCTCTGGTCAATTCGTTTGCCAACGGGCCGCGCGCACAGACCGATTGCCCAGCGTGAAGACTCCGAACAGCTCCGTCGGTCCGGCGAAAAAGCTCGCACAACATTCCCGTGGATGCTGGCGAGCGCCGGGAATCGAACTTGGAAACGGTTGGCATCGGTTGGGAAGGCATGACCAGTGTTCCCCCAGGCCCGACAAGATCGAGCAGCACGTCGAGTACGTCGTTGGCATTCCCCTGAAAATTCGCGAACGCATCAAACGAACTGTGGACCAGCAGCACACAACCCGCGCGCACTCCGTGCTGCAACAGTTCGTCGTGCAGCATCTGTGGAGTGAAGGTTCCGTGCTGTCGTAGCAGTCGTTGGATCCCCGCGTTGTGCCGCCACGTTTTCCATGTTGCGCGGGCGCGTTGCAGCCCACGGAAGACTGGTGTCGGTAGACATCCTCGGGCGAAATTGCCTGCATAATGACGGACTAATCCCATGACGACCAAGGCTCCCCTCAGGCGGCTTTTTTGGCAACAATGGCGCGTTTCATGTCACCAATACTCTCGAAGGCGGAGATCTCTTTGGACGAAAACCGCAGGTCGAATTCTTCTTCAACCGAGACGATGAGGTTGACCTGCATCAACGAGTCCCAGCCCGCGATGTCCTTCGCCGAATTGGTGTCATGGATTTCCAGCGACGGGCGGTCGAAGCTGTCGCGGAAGATTCGCAAGAGGCGTTCGTTGAGTTCGGGGAATTGTTCGCTGTTAGGCGGCGTGTGACTCATGACTTGTCTCCTGTGATGGGGCTAAGAACGTTTGCAAATGCTTGATGAAGTGTGGCCGGAAACTGACCGTCGTACTCAGTTCCAAATGCCACCGAGTCTCCGTCGGTTCGCTGTGAGGAAGACTCGTAAAGCCCAGCGACTGATACCACTCCGCCACCAGTTTGTTTTTGGAGGTTTCCTGGTAACGGCCCTCCAAGGCGACCAGCCGACGACTGCGGGCTTCTTGGAGAAGTTTGTTAAAGACCAGATCCTCGATCCCGCGCTGGAAAACTCGGCAACTCATCACCCAGTCTTCGATGAGGAATCTGTTCCCAATTTCACGCGCGATGACGACCGAGACCAAACCATTGTCCCCAAATCGATCACGACTCCGCAGCCACACAATGAAGGCCGTTGGATCGTTCATCAGTGCTCGCAACTCGTTCTCGGCAAACCGTCGTGTCGTCAGATTCCACTGGTTGGTCTTGTTCAGCAGTTGCAGAATTCGAGGCAGGGTCGCCTCGTCGCAAATTCCGGTCTCACACTCCTGCTGGAGTGATTCAACGTATTCGGTCATGTTGATCGAGGATGTGACTGCGTTACGACGCTGCTGTTCGGCGGCGTAATAACTCGTCCGCTGCCGGTCATCAGCAGAGATCGTCGAGACCTCAAAGTGGTGCCCGCGATCCAGAGTGAGACGATACTGCGCGGGATCCTCGGGCATCTCGGGAACGACGACTTCTGGAAGAAACGAACGGACCAATTGTCGTTCGGCCGGGTTGTCATCCACGAAGACGAACGAGTCGAGGCCGAGATTCAACTCGCTGGCGATGCGTCGAATGTTGGTTGCCTTGTCGTCCCAGTTCGCGACAAACGCGGAAAAGTCTTCCAACTTGAGCACGGTGTCCGGGTGAGACAGAAACGGTTGGCGAGCGTTGGCATCCTCGTTCTTGCTGCACACGGCCAGCAACACCCCGCGCTGCTTTAGTTCCAAGCAATACTTCTGGAAGTCCACGAACGGCTCGCCGTATGTGTCTCCCATGCCGAGTTGAATCCCGTTGACTCCCGCATCGCCGATGGTGCCACCCCAAAGCGTGTTGTCCAAATCCAGCACGAGACATTTGCGGGTCTTGCCCAAAATCCCCGCCACTACCGAAGTCAGGCATTGAGCCAATTCGGGCAATGCGGAAAAACCAAAGCTCTGATGCGACGTGTACCATGTCGCCGAGTCGAACCACGTCCGCTTGCCAACAATTCCACTCAGATGTTCGATGTCGAGAATCGATACGTCGTTCGGGGCGGACTCGGCCAACAATTCGTTGAACAGTCGTAGCAGCGCCGTTTGACTTCCTGGCGTTTTTACGGACAAGTGGCCCAACGATCGTTCAATCGGCAGTGCGATGTTGGACTGCACGATCGACGCCCCGCAGCGCGAGCGGATGGCATCCCACAGGCTCTGAATTTGTTCGAGTTGACCGCGAGCGACAGCCGACGTGTCGGCCCATGTGGCACATTCCTTGGGCTTGTCTTTGACCGCGTGATGGTCCAGCAGCAATACGACAACCTGCGGCTGAAACTCATAAAGCCTTGACTGCTCCGTCAGAATCTCTTGGACGTGGTTGTCGAATTCGCCGACGAACAATTCCGCGCGAATGCCTCGCTGTGCGAGCAAGTATTCCAGCGGATCCCGTAAGAACTGGAGCGTACTGTTTCCGAGGATCGCCACTCGTGTTGAGATTTCCGAACCCGTGGCAGGAGTCCGCTGCGCGCGCCAGCGCCGCGCCGAACTCAACAGTTGACTGTACGACGGCAAAGTCCCGGACTCGGTTCGGGCAAGATTCGGTTCGGTCATCAATCCCTGATTCCCTTCAGCGCTGTGTCTGGCGGAGCTACGCGGCCCGGCGTGCCACGCGAGCCTCCAGTGTTGACGCGACGACTTGTTGCTGCTGTTCGGTCAAGAACGGAAACATCGGCAGGCTGAGACAGTGATTTGCCGCTCGTTCAGAATGTGGCATCGCCCCGCGCTTCAGCCCGAGATTCGCATGCACGGCCTGCAAATGGAGCGGAATCGGATAGTAAACCGCACACCCAATATCGGCCTGCTTGAAGGCCGCCGTGACCGCATCACGATTCTCGACAACCACGGTGTATTGATGATAGGCACAATGGAGATCGGGGTTCTCACCCGATTGTGTCGAAGTCTGATAGCCCTTCGATGTCCATTCACTTGGAGCCGTGATTCCCGGTCGCGAACGCAACAATCCGTTGTAGCGATAGGCGGCCTCGCGACGGTGTTCCGTCCAACCGGGAAGGCTTCGAAGCTTGATCCGCAATACGGCGGCCTGAAGTTCGTCGAGGCGACTGTTGAGTCCCAACTCGTCGTGATGGTATTTAACTTTACCGCCGTGACGCCGGAGCATCTCGACCCGCTCGAAGACCGTGGCATCGCGGGTAATCACCATGCCGCCGTCTCCAAGGCAGCCGAGATTCTTGCTGGGGAAGAAGCTGAGGCAACCCGCGTCTCCGATTGTCCCGACGGTGCGCCCTTTGTATGTGGCTCCAATGGCTTGAGCGCAGTCTTCAACCACGAACAGTTCATGGCGGCGAGCAATATCCATGATTGGATCCATATCGCACGGTTGCCCGTACAGATGGACGGGAAGAATGCACTTCGTTCGTGGCGTTACGGCCGCCTCAATTTGATTGATGTCGATATTGAAGGTGTGCGGGTCAATGTCCACAAACACCGGCGTGGCTCCTACGATACCGATGGCTTCCGTCGTCGCCACAAACGTAAACGGGGTGGTAATCACCTCGTCGCCCGGTCCCACACGCAAAGCCCTCAGTGCCAGATGCAGCGCATCGGTCCCGTTGGCCACGCCGACAGCGTGAGGGCAGCCACAATAAGTCGCCATTTCTTTCTCGAAGGTCTTCACATTCGGGCCGAGAATGAAGTGGCCCTCGGCACAGACGGCCTGCATCGCAGCGTCGATTTCAGTCTTAAGTTCTAGATACTCGCGCGAAGGTTCGCTCAGTGGAATCACATCGTTCTCCATTTCAGGCGGCGATTAAATTTTCTTCCAGACGTTGAATCGATTGAGGAGTGAGCTGCTGATAACTGCGACCGCAGTCGGTGCATTTTGAACTGCACACGTCAAATGTCAGCATCGACCCGCATTCACAAGCCCAACCGTGTTGGCGCGCCGGGTTGCCATAGACCACGGCAAAAGCGGGAACATCCTTGGTCACGACCGAGCCTGCTCCAACCAGCGCGTGTTCGCCAATCGTGTTGCCACAAATGATCGTGGCATTGGCACCGATGCTGGCTCCTCGTTTGATGAGTGTCGGTGCGAAATCTTTCCCCGTGTTGCGGGGGAACGCACAACGTGGAGTCAGGACGTTTGTAAAAACCATCGACGGACCACAGAAGACATCGTCTTCGATCGTCACGCCTTCGTAGATCGAGACGTTGTTTTGGATTTTGACGTTGTTGCCCACCTCGGCCCGCGGTCCGATGACAACATTTTGCCCAATGCGGCACTTCTTTCCGATGCGCGAGCCGGACATGATGTGGCAGAAGTGCCAGACGGCTGTTCCGTCGCCGATCTCGACGCCGTCGTCGATATAGGATGATTCGTGGACAGTAAACTTTGGGGGCAATGAATCATGCGGAATGGCCGTCATCGAGCGTCCTCACAAACTAAATTCGAGATCCGGTCCTTGATTCGCGGAAGCAGATCGGCGTGATTCAAGCGGCCCTGCGTATGAATGTCGATTCAAATGCGGTTGTTTTCGCCAAGAACGGATGGCTGAACTGCGGGTTGTTGACCACTTCGGACCGGTTGATCGAATAGGCCAGGTTGATGGCCGGACGAGCGTCCTTCACACCAAAACCGCGTCCCTCAAGAATGTCTTTATAAACGCGGGTGTGCAGGTCAGTAAAACCGTCGGAGAATTCGATCTCCTGCCCGTCGAGGGTCATCGAGCGGTACGCAAACTTTCCCGCCTGACGGACGGATTCTGGCAGGTCTGCTTCATCGACCGAGAGAAACCAGCGCACGCGCGCACGCTCCAGTTCGAGTATCCCGGACATCTTGCGGGGCGTGTTCAGATGCACCTCAGTGCGATCGGCCTCGCCGAACAACCACAACATCATGTCGAAGAAATGGATCCCAATGTTCATCGCCACACCGCCGGATCGCTCCTTGTTTCCCTTCCACGATACGTCGTACCAGCTTCCGCGGCGGGTAATATACGACAGACAGATTTCGGGGCGTTTTCCGGGGGGGCGCTGATCCAATTGCTGCTTGAGTTGTTGCAGGGGTTCAAGCAGTCTCAGTTGTAATACATTGTATACGCGGCGACCGTATTCGCCTTCGAGGTCTTCGAGGGCGTCGAGATTCCAAGGCGAGATCACCAGCGGTTTTTCGCAGATGGCGTTGGCTCCGATGCGAAGCGCCAAACGCACATGCGCGTCGTGGAGATAGTTTGGCGTGCAGATGCTGACATAGCTCACGCGATCTTCATCCGAACCGCGGCGACGTTTTTCGAGGAATCGGTCGAACCGTTCGATTTCGGTAAAAAACTTGGCATCGGGGAAGTAACTGTCCAGCCGACCGACGCAATCGTGTGGATCGACGGCAGCGACCAGTTGATTGCCGGTATCCCGAATTGCCTGCATATGTTTGGGAGCGATAAATCCCGCCGCGCCGATTAATCCAAAATTCATAAGATATCCTCCCTGAAAAACGAATCGCGGAATCTACAATCACCGGAACCAGAGCTGCGCCACTCCAGATCGAGGTGTATTTGCACCGCTTCCGAGATGCCGATCTACGGCTCTCTCCCCAACTTTTCAAAGTCGGAATCGTTTTGTCTGCGAATTTTTGAAATCAGTCAATACGAGACCATCGAAATAACCATGCGTCTTGCAATCACTGCCTTTGAGGCATGGTAGCCTCCCGAACACGGCTCTGTTTGCTTAGGAACGGAGGCGCAATCACTTCCCGATTCGGAAGACGTAGTCCGGACCCCTTGGTCCGGACGAAATGATCGACTACGGGAGCGAATGGACTCGTCCGGACCCAGGGGTCCGGACTACAGGCATCGGGAAGTGATTGCGCCCCCCGTTCCTCACCGCTTGTGTCGGCGATCAGCTTTTGAAGGCCGAGCTGCGGTAGCGGAAGCGACCGCTGGCACGATCCGCTTTGCAAAAACGGCTTCATTTGTGCGGGCGTCCTCATTTTCATGAGAGAGAGAGGTGAGCGGCGTCGCGGAAAGCGGCTGCTGGGGATCCGTTTCAGCCGCCGCTTCGCGTTCTTTTGCCAGTGCCCGCAGTTCCTCGTTGAAGATCTGGATCAGCGCGAACAGGCAGGACGCGACGATCGGGCCGATGAAGATGCCCCACAACCCCAGAACCTGCAAAGCTCCGATCACGCTGATGAACGCCAACAACGGATGCAGATCGGCGTTGCTTTGAAGCACGTACATCTTCACCCCATTGTCGAGCATTCCGACGATCGCCACTCCCCAAATCACGAGGCCGATCGCCGCAAACCAGTTGCCGTGCAGAGCCAACCAAATCACGAATGGACTCCACACTAACCAAGCGCCTGCCATTGGGATCAGCGACGCGATCGAGGCGATCACCAGAAGCACCCCGAAATGGCCGAAGCCGCAAAATTGGAGTGCCAGCGCGGTGGCCAGTCCTTGCGCCAGTGCCGCGAGAAACGTGGCCGTGACCACCGCTCGCACGACGGTGGCGAACTTGTCGGCCAATCGACGCTGGTATTCGATCGGGACGGGCAGCAGCTCTTCAGCCGCAGCGAGGATCGCGGGACCATCGGCCAAGAAGTAGTATAGCGCGGTCACGAACATTCCCCCCGAAATGGCCAACGAAACGAACACGCCGAGCGCCGACGTGGCGAAGTCGAAGGTCTTCCCCGCGAGCATCGTCGCCAGCGATTGCAGGTTTTTGGAAAGCTCCGTCTTGATCTCCACCAGCCGCGTGTCGCTGAGTCCCCCCGGCACGTAAGGGCTGAGCCGCTCCAGATCCAATCCCAGCAATCTCGACCACAGCAGGTCGAGGCCATCGCGCCAGTCACGTCCGAGCGATTGGTCGGCCACGTCACGTAACTGTACAGCGGCGATGAACGTTCCCACCGCCAGCGGCACCACCAACATCGCCATCAACGCGGTCGTGGTCAGGCCCGCCGCCCAAGCGGCTCGCCCCCCCGACTTCTTCAGGAAGTAACGTTGCAACGGCTGACTGATGACGGCCAGTACCGCCGCCAAAAACAGGGGCAACAAAAACGGCACGACCACCTGATAGAAGGCGCTTCCCACCAGCACGATTAGCGCGGACAACACGGCGAGTGAAACGAGGCGTGGAAACATGATTGAGGGCCGTGACGGGAGAACAGGGTAACGCCTCGTTCGCGCAAACAAAGAGGCCCGGTGTGAGTCTACATGGTGAGTGGCATTTGTCATTCGACTCTGTGCGATCCGTTCGATTTATGACGTTTACGGCAGAAGTGGTGAGCCGGACTTTGTGTCGGTCGCGTCATTGATGAGTTCTTGCTTAGAACCTGCCCAAGAATTACGCCGCCGTTTGTCTCCTTTCGCTCCGCGAAAGGGCGTTCTTTCGCGGAGCGAAAGACGACATTGTTGTTGGACAGGTTCTTAGGAACGGATCGAGAGCATCTCGGTGAATGATTCCAATCAATACGATCCCTCCGGCGTTTGTCGATGTCACCGCAATGCTCTCGAAGGTTCTTCTCCAAGATGCCGCTCTACGAAAATCGACTCCAGCCAGCGAGTACCGATTGGCTGAGATTGTTTCTGGCACCTGGAATCCTGCTTGTGGCTGCTGCTGTGTCTCTGCCGATCGACATGGCCATTGCTAGGTTCGCCAAGAACGTTGCCTGCCCGAAACTGCTGGTTGAGTTGCTCGACCGGGCCGAAACGATTGGCCATTTTTTCGGAACGGCGCTGGCACTGACTGCGGTGGCATGTTGGCAAACGTCATCAAGTTGCTCGTGTTGAGGTCTCGTCCGCGCGCCTCGAACCTCATCGACGGAACCGTTGGGGACACGTTTGGTGGTTGGTTCCAGCGCGACTTGAATAGCGGTAGCCAAAGCTTTCCATCGGGACACACTGCGACAGCCGTCGGCTTGGCCGTGGTCCTCGCCGCGTGGTATCCGCGCGGGCGGTGGCTGTTTGCCACAGTGGCAACACTCGTCGGCATACATCGCATCCAACACCTCGCTCACTTCCCCAGTGATGTGTTCGTGGGAGCGGCAGCGGGTTGGTTTGTCGCAGCCTGCTGCCTTCGAGCCGATCGCGATCGGCTCATAGACCATGGTCACGACACCGCAACCGTGAATCACGGGACGTAGGCAAATCAGATCCCGGATTTCGTGACGAAAAGCCAATCCAAAAACCACCCTCCCCGCAAAGCCAGGGCGAGGGGTGAGTTTGCAGATCGGCTCTAAGAATCCGGAGCCTGACGATAACCCGACTTCACCAAATCGAGGCAGCGATTGCCATCTTTCGCTCCGCGAAAGCACGCTCTTTCGCGGAGCGAAAGGCGACATTTAACGCGGCGACGGTCCTTGGTCGGTCCAGTGCCGACAACGATTCCTTGAATCACTCTCTCAGAGTCGCATTCAAAACTCGCCAATGAACTCATTGCCGCTGCGAGTCCCCAGCGCGCGCCAGACGGTGAGTGAGAGACTCTGGTTAACCGTTCGCACCGATCCGTCCATGAGCAGACATTGGACGACGCCCGAGTGATGACTGCGAGCAGTGACTGCGGCATAGGTGGGCTGGGTCGAGGTGGTCCCTTCATCGCACGACGTGTAGTCGATGTCATAGGTCCGACCGCCGAGATGCTGATACGCAACGTACTTGTTCGGCGCGAAGACCGTGGTGAAGCCGCTCTCGTGGACCGCCCCGTCGCACCATTCCGTGTGCCCCTCGTTGTCGTCCAAGTTCGGGCCCAGCCTGATTTCCGCTCCGGCGGCGAACGGAGCGAGGACGGAGGCGTTATTCGGTGCTGTCGGGCCGGGATCGCTCGTGTTGATGAAGTACGGTTGGTAGCTCTTGACCTCCGCGGCGCAGAGGGTGTTGCTCAGTCCATCCGTGATGCTGCCCGTGTCGAGGCGACTGTTCGGATGAAACACGCCATCCCCGCCCCTGTTCGACACGGGATCGAACACGAACCACGTGCCAAAGTTGAAGGCATAGTTCACCGGGAAGAAGTACCCCTCACCCGGCCCGGAGTAAAAAATGGTGCGACTCGAAGGATCACTTGGGCAGGCCAACACCGGAACCTGCATCTGGAGAATCCCGGTGGCTTGATTGATGGGGTCGTTCCAATCGAGGTCCAGTCGTGCCTGTCGGTAGGCGTTCGACTGTTCGAGAAACGGGAGCAATCGACCGTGAATCGACCACGAACCGCGGACCGGCAGCGCCATTGTCACTGAAAAACAAAAGCTGGGGGGCAATACCTGATGTGTGTCTAAATAATTGTGCAGCGCCAATCCAAGTTGCTTGAGATTGTTTCGGCATTGCGTTCGTCGAGCCGCCTCGCGCGCCTGCTGCACGGCTGGCAAGAGCAGCGCCAGCAGGACACCGATGATTGCAATGACGACCAGAAGCTCAAGCAGCGTGAAGCCGCGTCTTCGATTCATGGGCATCGACTCCCGAGAACTGCGATGTCCCCCACTTCCGCCGACTCCGTGACCGCACCACGAG
>JAYVDI010000198.1:0-2211 GCA_043749505.1 Schlesneria sp.
CTCCTCCAACGACAAGCCTACGGCTACAGAGATCTACCGTTCTTCAAGCTCAAACTCCTCGCACTACACAACTCTCAGCACGCATTAGTCGGATGAACCCTAGAATCTCATGATTCGTCGGTTTTTATCGACGATGCCGCGACGATCTTGGTTTGCTCGTGCGGCGGGACTTGTTCGTAGTGACTGAAGCTCATCGTATAGGAGCCTTGGCCACCGGTCATGCTCGACAGGGCACGGGCGTAAGTTGTCAGTTCGGCCAGCGGAGCGCGGGCTTGGACGAGCGTCATGCCGCCGGGGAGCGGGTCCATTCCTTCCATGCGGCCTCGTCGAGGATTGAGGTCGCTCGTGATTGCGCCGACATGTTCGCCGGGGACAGTCACTTCTATGTGCATCACCGGTTCCAGCAGACACGGCTTCGCTTGCTGGAAGACATCGCGGAAGCAGCAGCTTCCCGCCGTGCGGAACGCCGCTTCGTTGCTATCGACGGGATGGTCCTTGCCGAAGAAGAGCGCGACGGCGATGTCCTGAATCTGGTAGCCCGCGAGAACTCCCTGCTCCATTCGTTCGATGATTCCCTTCTCGACCGCCGGAATGAACTGATTGGGGACCGTACCGCCCGTGACGCAATCGAGAAACGCGAAGTTCTGTTCCTGGTTGTAGCGGTACTCGCGCAGCCCCTCGTAGTTGGCACGGGTGAAGTGTGTTTCGGGGTCGATGTCGCGCGGCAACGCATAGACGCGCAGATGGACTTCGGCGAACTGGCCCGATCCCCCCGACTGTTTCTTGTGACGATACGAGCCTTCCGCGCGACCGGCACACGCCTCGCGATACGGCACCTTCGGGGCGTGAGTGACGATGTCCACCTTGTCGCGCTTGTGCAGTCGCTCGGTGACGATTTGCAGATGCAGGTCGCTCATCCCGCGCATGACTATCTCGTGCGTTTGCGGATCGCGGGTGATGCGGAACGTCGGGTCTTCCTCTTCAATTTTATGGAGGGCACCGGAAATCTTCTGCTGGTCGGCGCGGCTTTTCGGTTCGACTGCGAGGCCAATCATGGGATTGGGAAAGTCGAACGTCGGCAGCGTGAAACTGCGGTCGCTCGCGACGAGAGTGTCTCCCACCTGGAACTCGTCCACTTTCGCGACGACCACCACGTCTCCGGCATGAGCCTCATCAATCGACTCAACCTGACCACCCTGAACGTCGAGCAGTTGATGAACTTTGACCGGCTTCCCGGTGCGCATGTCCTTCACCATTGAGTCCTTCGTCATCCGCCCCGACAGCACGCGGATAAAGCTCATCTTCGAGACGAACGGGTCGATGCGCGTCTTGAAGACCTGTGCGACGAGCGGCCCGTCGTCGGACGAGTTCACTTCGACATCGTCGCCACCATCCGAGGTCGCGTGGCGGACGAGCTCGCCCGGTGTGAGAGCGAAGTCGGCCACGGCGTTCATCAGTTCGGGAACGCCCACGCCCGTCTTGGCACTCACGCAGAAGATCGGGATCAGCGAGCCGGAGGCGATCGCCTTGTTCACTCCGCCGAGAACCTCGTCCGCCGACAGCGTCTCTCCTTCGAGATACCGCTCCATCAATTCTTCGTCCGCCTCGACGATCGCGTCCATCATGGCCGAGCCATACGCCGACGGGTCCACGACCGCGCCATTCTCCTCGGCGTGAGACAGATTCAGCGTGCTTTTCACTCGTTTGAACGTGGCCCCCGCGCCGCAGGGGACGTTCATCGGGATGCAGTTCGCGCCGAAGGTCGCTTGGATTTGATCGACGAGGCGGACGAAGCTGATGTTTTCGCCATCGAGCTTGTTGAGGACGATGACTCGCGCGAGATGGGCCTTGCCCGCCAGTTCAAACGTCCGCCGCGTGTTGGCTTCAATCCCCGCCGCCGCGTTGATTGTGATGAGAGCGGTCTCGGCGGCACAGACGGCGCTGATGACTTGCCCCACGAAGTCGGGATAGCCGGGTGTGTCGATCACGTTGACTCGCACGCCGTGATGCTCGAAGTGAACCATCGCAGCCGAGATCGAGAAGTGGTGCTGCCGGGCCTCGTCGTCGGTGTCGAGCTGACTCGTGCCATCATCGACGGACCCGGCTCGCGAGCCGACTCCCGCCTTGAACAGCATCTGATCCGCCAGCGTCGTCTTCCCGACGGCACCGTGGCCCACGAGCACAATGTTGCGAATTTTCTCCGAAGCATAC
>JAYVDI010000199.1:0-11731 GCA_043749505.1 Schlesneria sp.
GCTAGAGCAGTTTCAGAGTTGGATTGCAGTATCGTGAGCCGTTGGCGCTAGCCTCGGGTGCGCGAAACCCGAGGCTAGCGCCAATGGCTCACTGAAGACCGATTACGAAACTGCTCTAGGCAGCCTATTGAAAAAGGTAGGACGGACGCCTTCGTCCGTCCGAAACCAAGCAGAAATCACGGACGAGGGCGTCCGTGCTACGGTTTTTCAACGGGCTGCTCGGCAACAGTTTCTTCGCTTGCGCGTCAGGCTTCGATTTCCGATACGGCTGGATTGCTTTCGGCTGAGTGAGGCCACCCAGCGTGCTACTCCTCCGAGTCGCCCAAGCCAGCGCTGCCCGATTGCCCCAACTCTCCCTGAATCTTCTCCAACCGGGCGCTCACATCCTTGTAGGAGTAGTCAATCCCGAGAATCTCCAAGTAGTGCGTCTCCGCCGTCGCCAGATCTTTCGCTTCCTCGGCCAGTCGAGCCAGCCAGTAATGACAGTCTTTGAACGACTGGGGGTGCTCGTTAGCGTTGAGTTTCTCGAGCGCCTTCTTGAACTGGCGTGTGGCCAACGGATTTTGCTTCTGCTTGAGGAAGCACATCCCCAGATTGACCAAGACTTGGGCTTCGAGCCGAATGTCCTTCGATGCGGCTTGCAGCAGCGGGATCGCCAACGCGGGCTTGTTCGCCTGCATGAATCGCTGAGCCAGTTCGTTCTTCAGCTTGAGGTCGCTGGGATAGCGTTCCGTCCGGCGGCTGAAGACCTCGATTTCCTGTTCGAGCAATTCCTTCGCAAGGTCGATGCGGTTCTGCTTGGCGACGGCATCGTCTGGATTCTGGCTGGCCGCTTCCTTGGCGAAGAGCAAGTTGCGGCGAACCATCTCAATTTCGATGTCTTCCATTTGCTCGCGGACGTTCGGATCGCCGCTCACATCCAGACCTTGCTTGAACGCGGCGGCCGCTTTTTCGAGCTGGCTTTCGCGTTTGTAGTAATCCGCCAGCTTGAGATAGCCCGCGACGTTGGCCGGTTCCTTTTTGATGGCTCGCAGGAGATCGTTCTCCATCGACTCGCCCGGTGCCAGCACGTCCTGCGGGTTCTTGGCACCGTCTTTGACAGAGTCTCCGTAGCCGAGCTTCGGCGCGGTGGGAACATCCCGTGTGTTTTGGGCACTGTCGTAGCCACCGCGATCGATAACTTGGTCTGCGCCGAGTCCCGTGATCTTCGTGCGAACATCGCCATTCAGCGGGTCGAGCTTCAACACTTTTTCGAGCGTCTTCACCGCATTGTTGTAGTCCCGACGCAGCTCGTAGACACCGGCCAGCGCGACGAGCATGTCCTTGTTCTCAGGCGCGTTCTCAACGGCCGTTTCGTAGGCGAAACAGGCCACTTCGAGACAGGCGCGCTGGCGACACGCTTCTCCCAAGTCGGCATTGAAGTGGGCATCCCACGGGTTGATGGCGAGGCCCTCTTCGGCCGCCAAGTCCATCTCCGTCCAGCTCTTCGCGTTGCGGGCCTTCTTGACCTTCGAGCGAACGCTGTTGATGGACAGAAATGCCATGCTCTTGCCGGACTTGTTGTCCTTGTATTTCTTGCGTGTGACGCCGCGCAGCGACTGCCGGTACATCAGATTGTCCGGAGCCATCTTGATCGCGACGCCAAACATCTCCACGGCGTAGTCCCAGTTTCCTTTTGCCATCGCTTCCGTCGCTTTCTTAAAGCAATCGGCGGCAAGTTTTCGCTTGCGAGTTTCTTCGGGGGAAATTCCGTCGGTGGACATGGCTGAGGTCTCACGAGTCATCGGGGGGGACGAAGGAACAAGCCACAACCAAACCTCGCCGGGTTGGTTCCCCGTGAGGCTGGTTCCAAGAGTTGAGGCGGGAGCTTAACAGATCGCGATAACTGCGGACACCGGTCCTCCGACCTCGTGTGCGTCGTTCATTGATGGTTCCTCAACGAAAGCTTGCGGGGCAAGAGTTTTCCGAAAGGTAGCCCTGTCGCTCCGCGACAGGAAGCGAGATCGACAAGCGACATCAATCCCGCGAATCAACGGCAAACGCCGCTCGTGAGTTCGCGCATCCTGTCGCAGAGCGACAGGGTGACCAGCAATGAACGACGGCACCCTTCGACCTCGGAGCGGCTCGATCACGTCCGTTGCCAGTCTCTTCGAGACCCACCTATACTCCCGCCGCCTTCGACTGCCTGCGGCCTCACCCTGACGCCGCTCCCGCCCGTCGATCCTCTCGATCCCTCCCCGCCTTGATTTGGAGAAAGCCATGCCCCGGCTGGTTGCTGTGTTTGCCTTGGTGTTTGTTGGACTGGCTTCCGTGTCGATGACCTTCGCCCTTGAGCCGTCTTCCAAAGATTGGCCGCAATGGCGTGGACCGAACCGCGACAACAAGAGTTCGCAGACGGGGATGCTCACCAACTGGGGCGACAAGGGGCCGAAGCTCGCTTGGAAGATTGAAGGAATGGGCGATGGCTATGCCAGCGTGTCGATCATGGGCAACCGGCTCTATTCGACGGGCAACGTCGATGGCGCACAGAGTGTCATCGCGGTCGATCTCGCCTCGCAGAAGATTCTGTGGACGCAGGCTCTCACCGAGAGCAATCCGAAGCACGGCTACGAAGGTTCACGCTGTACGCCGACTGTGGATGGAGACCGATTGTACGTCGTCTCGTCGAACGGCCAGATTTCGTGCCTCAAGTCGGCCGACGGTTCGGTCGTCTGGAAGAAAGAGTTCAACAAGGAATGGCGCGGCCGGATGATGTCGGGCTGGGGTTACTCCGAGTCTCCACTTGTCGATGACAAGTGGGTTCTCTGCACGCCCGGCAGCAGCGATGCCATGATCGTCGCCCTCGACAAGGTGACCGGCGATGAAGTTTGGAAGTCGGCCGTACCCGATCAGGGCGAGGCAGGCAAGCCGGGAGCCGGTTATTCGTCGATCATCGTCAGCAACGGCGCGGGCGTGAAGCAGTACGTGCAACTGATCGGACGCGGCCTGATCGGTGTGCGAGCCAGCGATGGCAAGCACCTGTGGAGCTACAACCGGATCGCCAACGGAACGGCCGACATCCCGACGCCAATCGCTCAAGGCGACTATGTCTTCGGCTCCTCCGGCTACGGCGACGGCGGCTCGGGCTTGCTGAAGCTCGTCAAGGATGGGGACGGAGTGCAGGCGGTCGAGCAGTACTACAAGCCCGGTAAGGAACTGCAAAACCACCACGGCGGCATGGTCCTCGTCGGCGATCACCTCTACTTTGGTCACGGCCACAACAAGGGTTTTCCGGTCTGTGTGGACCTGCTGTCGGGCGAGAAGAAGTGGGAAGGAAACAGCCGCGACATCGGCAATGGTTCCGCTGCCATCACCTACGCCGACGGGCACATCGTCTTCCGTTATCAAAGCGGCGCAGTCGCCTTGGTCGAAGCCACCCCGACCGAGTTCAAGCTCAAGGGCGTCTTCAAACCCGAAGTCCAAATCCGCGAATCGTGGGCACACCCGGTCGTCTGCAACGGCAAGCTCTACCTCCGCGAGCAGAACACGCTGATGTGCTACGAGGTCGCCAAGAATTGAGAGGATTCATCAGTTCCAGACGACCTCAACAGTGAAGCCCGGCCATTCCAAAGGCCGGGCTTCACCTTTTGCCAGTCCAATTACATGATGCCGCGAATGACAGCCATCACTAGCAATGTGAGCGTGATTGATGAAAGTGGGTTCCGTCGTATTTCATCGCTGATGAACATCGATCCAATGCCGAAGAGCAAGAGCACGAATGCGGGGAATCCGAGAACATTACGAATTTCCCAAAAAAGTATGTTCGCTGGCCGCCACCTATGGACTGGACCTGCCATCCACCCCGATCCGAGAATTAGCAGCGAATTGCCGCAAGCCGCCGTAACGTAGGCGATGTAAACCAGACGGTCTCGCCGTGTCATGACACCTCTCCTACGTCACCGCTGGTAGACCGGCAGGAATCCGTTATCGACCAGCAGGATCGTGGCGTTGATCGCCGTGGTGTAGACCGGGCCGACGTGGCCTTCCTTCCATGAGCCGTTCGCCGACTGCTGGCTGATGATCTGCTTGTTGATGGGCGGGAAATACTTCTCCCATTCTTTCTCACCCAACCGGTACTGGACCTGCGCGTAGTAGAGGTGGGTGTAGTGCCAGTGGCCGAACATCTGGGCCTGGTTCGCGCCGCCGGCGATGTTCTTCTCGCAGTATTTCAGCAGCTTTTGAGCGGTTTCGTTGTCGTACTCGCCCGAGTTGAACAGACACGCGATCGCGGCGGCACTGATCGGCGGACGCGAACCGCCGCCGCGGATGCTGTACTGCACTCCGCCATCCGGGGCCATGCACTTGCGGATGTATTCGACAGCCCGGTCGATGACCTCTTTGGGAACGGGAATGCCCGCGTTGCGGCAGGCTCGCAGACCCTGAACCTGTGTCACGCAGGTCGAGCCCTCATCAAAATTGTTCCCGTCCTTGGCCGACACGTAGCCCCAGCCGCCGTCGGGTGTTTGGGCCTCACCGCAGAACTGCACCGCCTTGGTGAGGACTTCCTTCAGCTTCTCGCGCCGCCGGGCATCCTCTTCCTCACCGAAGACCTGCGACAGGAAGAGCATCGAAAACCCGTGGCCGTAGGTGTAGTGATAGTCGTGCTTGTAGCCGATGAGGCCGTTCGGCTGCGCGGTCTCGACGAGATAGTCCACAGCCGCCGAGATGCTCTTCGCGTACTTGCCGCGCGTCGTCGTCGAGCCTTCGCAGAGCATCGCGTTCCCGGCGAGGGCAGTCATTGCCACGCGGTACTGACCCTGATTGGCCTCCCAGTACCCCTGCCGATGCTGCTCACCAACGAGCCAGTCCAGCCCCTTCTGAGCGGCCAGTTTGACCTTGGGGTCTTTCTTTTCCGCGCGAGCCAGACTCGGGACCAACACACACCCGATGAGACTCAGCACGAGAACCAAGCGACGCGACATCCGATCACCTCCACATCGGGAACCGATCCACCGGCCGAATCAGAGAACGCGGTTCAGCCATCCTGCTCAAGCACGCGCGACACTGTAGGCAGTTCCCGAAGCGATGACTAGATGTCGCTCAACTCGAGCCTAGTGCGTCGTCAAACCAAAATTTTGGGGCGGACGACGCACTAGGTACGAGATCGCAGTAACTTTCTTTCCGATGAGCCGCAGGGCGCTAGCCCCGGTTTGTGTCATCTGAACCGGAGCTAGCGCCCTACGGCTAATAGCAGCCTGCCTCACTTCGAAAAGTAATCACGGCCGCGTTCCTTATCCCACAAACTCGTTGCCAACCTTCCTCGCTCGTTCCGGCTTATCGACATTGATGCCGAGATTCATGCCCGCCTCGACCAGCAGATTCCAACCGGCTGCGAGTTGCACAAAGCCGGACAAGTCGCCCGCGTCGGGGATCGTGACCGTCGGGAACATCGTCGAGCGGGACGACACGGCAATCACGGTCAGACCGATACCCTTCACGAGGACATCGTGGAATTTCTGCTCCGACTCCTGATACGGGTCGATCCAGATGACCACATCGCCCGCCTGCATGATTTCTTCGATGCCATGCACGGCGTAGGTTCCTTCGAGGAAGTCGCTTCGTTTGCGAGTGATCTCGTTGGTCTTCAGCGTCAGTTCTTCGGCCACGCCGTCGTTGCGTCCGGCGAAATAGATCGTCCCCGCGTCGCTGATCTTCTGCGTGAGAGCCGCATCGACCGGCATCGTCAGCGCCGTGCGAACCTGCTCCGCCAGTCCGGCCAATCGCGGCGCGAGCGTCTCCTGTCCGGCGATGCTTTCGACGAGAGCGCGACAGAACAGAGCCTGCTCAACAACGCTCTTCGTCGCGGCGACGGCTCCCTCTTTGCCACACGCCAGCACATGGCCTCGGTTGGCGAGCGCTTCGAGCGGCGAATCGGCTGCCGCGGTGAGGCTGTACCGTTTCGAGTGCCCCGCCGCCTTGAGGCTCGTGAACAGTCGAATCACCTCCGCCGTGCGGCCCGAGTTTGACATACCGAGCACTGCCCAATCGGCCAGCGCGTAGTCCTGCGACTGCCGCCCCGCCTCGGTGTGCAGAGTCGCCTTCCAGCCCTGCTGCCTCGAATGCCGAATGGCACTCTTCGCAGGGAACAGGCGGCTCGATCCCTCTCCGGTGAAGAGCAGCTTGCCGACAGAAGCGATCTCGGCGGCAGTTGCCTTCACCACGCCGGGGTCAAACGCCTGAATGGCATCGGCCGCAGCGAGCATGTCTTGGACGAGGTTGAACTGGGAATAAGGGGCTTGGTCAGCAAACAAGTTCGGGTTCCTTCATTGTGTATTGATTACTCGTTCCGACACTACACGTGGGAACGAGGCGTTTCATTTGGCCACAGACGAACTCGCATCACTGGGCGCAGGCGTCGTCTGTGGCTCCGAGTCGTCCGATGAATGTGTAGTTCCTGCCTTCGCCATTGGAACATCGCTGTTCCGTTCGTTCATCCAATTGGCGCGAGCCAAGTCAAACACCTTGGTTACAGGGTCGAACCCGAGTTTCCTCCGAAAATGATCCACGACTACATGGTTGTAACCCTCATCGTATGAGCAATCCGGATCACCACACAGGCAGCCACCGGTTCGAAAGACTCGGATGCCAAAATCTCGTTTGGCGATCTCAATCGCATCACGATCCCATCCCTTGGCGTGTCCGCGGAGCCGATACTGGAAATCGTTTCCGGCAATGTCTGACTGAGCGTCGTTGGCACCTCGACGCGACGCCAATTCACACCGTATGTGGTCGATCAGCATCCATCCGACCATTACAGCAACGCCGAGGACGACAACTCGTTCCAAGATGGACTTGGGGACAACGCTCTTCGCGATACGCTGAAGAAATGTCGGGGTCATTGGAACGCCTAGCAATCGGAAACACACCTAACAATTGGGGTCATGTTTCTCATTCACGCCTTTGCCCTCTTCACCGCGAGGCTTGCGTATTTCGGCAGTTGACCCACCAGCGGGGCTGCATAGTCGAGAAATGCCTTCGTCACGCCGAAGCCGTCTTTGGTGATGAAGTTGTCGGGCATTGGGCGTTCGTGGTTGGCGACTTCGCTGAGCGAGATTGTACCGAAGTCGATGCGGTACGGTTCGCTCGGCTTGTTGGTGCGCTGCATCGTCACCATGACCTCGCCCTCGCCACGCAGGGCCAGTTTCACCGCCTGTTTGCCGCAGGCGTAGGCTTCGGCGACGTCGAGCTTCGTGGCGCGGTCGGCCGCGCACATCGGGAGCGATTCGGAAACCTGGAACTCGCCCCGCCAACCGAACTCGTTCGAGATGATGCGGTGCAGGATCATCGCGGCACTCGTCCCGCCCATCGCGCCGAACTCGACGTTGCCGAACTTGTCCCTCGTTTCGGAGGCACTGATCGGCGAGCCGTCCGCGTTGGTGACTCCCTCGCCGCAGACGACGCTCACGAAGCCATGCTTCTTGTGAGCCGCCGCGACCGCCTGCAAGAAGGCATCCTGATTGAAGGACCGTTCCGGGAGGAGCAGTAAGTGCGGCGCAGACAGTTCATTCGTGCGAGCCAGCGCCGCGGCAGCGGGAAGCCAGCCAGCGCTCCGTCCGATCGACTGAAAGATCACAAACTGATCGACCTTCTGCATGTCGCGAGCCAGCACGCCCGCCTGCAGCACCGACAGGGCCACGTACCGCGCGGCACTCGGATAACCGGGCGTGTGGTCGGTGCCAAACAGATCGTTATCGACGGTCTTCGGCACGCCGACGCCGACCATCTCGTGACCGTGGTCGTTGGCGTACTTGGTCACGCGATGAATCGTGTCCATCGTGTCGTTGCCCCCCGCCATGAAGTAATAGCGGATGTTGTACTTCTTCAGTTGCTTCAGGATCGCCGGGAAATGTTCCTCCTTCAGCTTGAGGCGACTGGACCCGAGGGCACTCCCCGGCGTGGACCTCAATCCGCGCAGCACGTCGGGCGATTCACTTCCGAGATCGACGAGGTAGTCGTTGAGCACGCCCTCAATCCCGAACCGCATCCCAAACACACGGCCAACCTCCTTCGACTTCATCGCCGCATCGACGACTCCCGCCAGAGACGAATTGATGACCGAAGTCGGCCCACCCGACTGCCCGACCAGCACATTGCCAGTTGCCATTCAGCGAAACCCTCAGAGTTGGAACCACGAAACACACGAACGACACGAAAGGAGGACTGAGTCAGAAGAGCGAAGACAAAGCGGAGGGAACCACGAATCTCACGAATAGCACGAATCTGAAAACGGAAATCAATTCCCGGCACGGGAGAGATTCCGGGGACGTTGATCGCGACAACTGTTCTGTCTGTTCCAGTCTCGCTTCATTTTCTTCCTCTTCAGATTCGTGTTATTCGTGAGATTCGTGGTTCAAATTCTTGATGAGTTCGGCTCACTCCAGACGCCCGACCCACGAGAGCAATTGTTTCCAGAATTGAGCGTAGTAGCTGCCGACTTCAACCGCGGAGGCCCCCGCCGCCTGAGCCTTCACTCGCTTCGGTCCCCAATCGACGAAGCCGCCAACCCAATGGGGAGCGACATCACTCATGAACGCGGCGGTTCGGCCAGACTGTTGTTTACCAACTACCAATGCTGGATAGATCGACTCCTCAATCGCCTGCCAAAACGTTCCTTCTTCGTTCCATCTAATAGAGAACGACCTTGCGAATAGCATATGCCAAGCGACGTGGGATCGGTTTAGTTTGACACTGTTCAGCCCACCAATCGTGGGAGGAGATTCTAGCCAAGGCAATCCACCAACAATTCGTTGATGGATTGAGTAAGCTTCGTTCAGCCCTTGATATTCCGGTTCATTTGGTAATTTCTTGTAGCCATCGGTGAACAGGAGTGTCGGCTGAGAAAAATTCACCCGGTCATCATTTATGCTCATTTCAACTGGAATCGCCTTCGCCAACGGAGCGACATCCCAGTCACCACCAAAACCGCGGAACGACTCCCAGCCGCCGATCATGAGCAGGCCCATCCCGCCTTCAACTTGTTTCAACGCGATCTCTTGTAATTCGTCATCAAACTGCGTGGCCGGATAGTCGCTGAGGATCAGTAGCGAATGAGGCCGCTCGATCAACTCGCGCGTCATCGGGACGTGGCTCGGCACGTAGTCGAAGGCCCAGTCAAAATGAGTCATCAGTCCGGCGAGGTAGCTGGCGGCACCTTCGAGGTTCGTGTCGCCGCAGTAGAGGATGGGAGCGGGCATGGTTTGCAGAGTGGCTTGAGGTTGGAGGCTGATGAAGCGAGGAGAAGCCCCCTCACCCTAACCCTCTCCCCCGAAGACGGGGGCGAGGGGACATGAGGAAGCAAGACGATTCGCGTTCAACTCTTCAAGCCGAGCATTCGGTCGAGCGAATCGGCGGTTTGATGGACCAGCGCTTCAGGCCAGTGCAGGTAGGGGTGGAAGTATTCAAAGGTCAGGTAGCCGCGATAGTTGATCTGGTCGAAGGCTTCGAGAACGGCGGGCCAGTTCGTGGTGCCGTCGAGCAGCGGGCGGAAGGACTCCAGCGATGAATCGGTTCCCTTCTTGGTGAACTCTTTCAAATGGACGTTCTTGATCCGCTGGCCAAGGATCGGGATCCAGTGCTCGGGGAACTGGTACTGCATGATGTTGCCGGTGTCGAAGTGGACGTGAATCCGCTCGCTGTGGAAGCCGTCCACAAATTCGACCATCTCCATCGGCGTCATCAGGAAACCGTTGAAGAAGATGTTCTCCATGTTCAGGTTGACCTTCAGCTTCTCGGCCGCCGGGATCAGCTTGCCGATCGCCTCCTTCGCGCGCGAGAGGCACAGGTCGTTGGCGACCGGCTCGTAATCGGTGCGCCACGGAATGTGAACGGCCCCCGGCACGACGAGAACATTCTCGGTCCCGAGGTCATGCGCGGCGTTCGCGATCAACCCCGCGAGCTCCAGCGCGCGGGCTCGTTTGGCGGGATCGTGGCTGGTGAACGGATACGGCCAGAACAGGAACGAGCAGAGGCCGCTGATCTGGATGCCGATCTTATCGGCCATCTGACGGATCGCGGTGTATTCCTTCGTCCCCGACTTGGGAGAGAGATCGTTGTCGAGGTCGTAGTTCAACTCGATGCCATCGAACCCGGCGGCCTTCGCCAGCTTGAGGCACTCTTCGATCGACATCTTCTGCGGGTAGGGAAAGGCCCACTGATTGATCGACTTCTTCATCGCATACCGCTTGCCAGCCGGAGCGGCTGCGGCTGGAGCGGCGCTGGCCAATCCCCACGGGCCATGCATCGCGGCGGCCGTGCCAACAGTTGCAAGTGCGGCACCAAGAGCCGTGCGGCGGGAGACTCCCGGCGGTTGATCGGGCAAGTGAAGTTGCGACATGAGAACACTCCAGTTGAGGACGGACGCCTGTGACGAATCGGATGGTAAACAGTGGCCGTTGAGTGTCCAAGCGTTGGATGCCCGAACTCAGTTCGATTCAGAAATGCAGCGACCCGAACGGTGCCAGCGTTCGGGTCGTCTGTTCCTCGGAGTTCCATCAAGCCGATGTGTAATCAGCGTGAAGTGCGCTTCACATCGCGATCCAGCACTATCGATCGGACGGTCGATTCGATGAGCGGCGTGCCGGGCAGAACTTCAATCACCATCTCAGCGGCGGCGATGGGATCGACCAGTGCCCGGATGCCGCTGGGAACTCGGTCGAGTGTCGCTGACCGCTGCATTGTGGTGTTGATCCACGTCCGATAGGCATCGGTGCGTGTATTAAACGATTCGTCTCCCCAGCCCGCGTCCTCGCTCGATCCGCCGCTGGTGACCGAGGCGATCTGGCCACCAATAAAACCGGGCCCCCCCGAATCTCCCGGAGCGGTGTTGTTCAGTTCGGGGGCATCGAAGTTCCAAGTCACGAAGAACGGATCGACTCCATCCAGAATCACGCTGCCGTAGCGTTTGATCCCCCCGCCGCCGGTCGTTCCCTGAGCGCCCGTTCCCGTCAGTCCGAAGCCGACGATGGTCATCAACTCGCCCACCCGCGGGGCAGTCGTGCGGATCACGGCCGGAGTGATTCCAGTGACATTCCTTTTCAGCTTGATCAGCCCCACATCTCCGTCCGGGAAGTTGTAAGTGGGGTGAACGTAGGTCGCCGCCCATTCGTAATTTATGCCACCGACCTCAAGCGAAAACCGCCGGAGTTG
Source organism: Schlesneria sp. (assembly GCA_043749505.1). Lineage (GTDB taxonomy): Bacteria > Planctomycetota > Planctomycetia > Planctomycetales > Planctomycetaceae > Schlesneria. The sequence goes on from JAYVDI010000199.1 coordinate 11,185, forward strand.
GCTGGGCCGAATCCCTTCGAGGCAGTGACCCGCCGTGAGAACCCAGTTAGGGGAGATGAGCGTTCCCGTACAGAACTTGAAGCCCCGCTCCTTCAGCACACCCACGTTCTTGAATTGCGAACTATTGGCAACTGTGCCACCAATGATTCGCTCTGCGGTGCCACCGGCGATGGCTCTCGAATCCTGTCCGGGCACGAGGGAATAGATTCCTACCGAGCCGAGGGCTGCGACTGCGGCGAATGCAAAGATCCGTGAACGAAGCTGCAAACGATCTGAAATCATGGAGGCTCCCGAGAACTGAAGTGAGGGACGGGAAGTCGCCTGCGAGACAGGCAGGCGGCGATTGGCTGGTATCGTAAAAAGGGCGTTTGACCAAACGCAACTCTACTTCGGCGGCATCGCCCACTTTCGATGCACGCACACCGGCTATCGGATTGCTAGGGCCAATGCCTTGTTGGGTCTGCGAAACTTGTAGGGTGGGACCAGTGGCGCTTCGCCGCGCCGGCCCACCAGGAATTCTCGACGTTTCCCGATGGTGGGCCGGCGC
>JAYVDI010000200.1:0-13778 GCA_043749505.1 Schlesneria sp.
GTCCTCATCTTTCTGTCTCCCTGCTTCGGTCTTGCAGGAAGAGAGAGGCAGAAAGATTGCGGCGCGAAGAAATTGGGGTTGAACGGGCAAGAGCGTACGTCACCCCGCTTGACCCGCCTTCGCGCAGAAGTCGTAGTACACGTCAGCGGCCTGACGCAGTTGGTCGATGGCGATCCATTCGTCCTTCGTGTGGGCTTGAGCGATGTTGCCGGGGCCGAACACGACGGCGGGGATATTTGCTTTGGCGATGCGTGAGGCGTGGGTGCCATACGGAACGCCAACTGTTTGACGCGGGCCGATCACGGCCGAGATGGAGCAGCTCAATTGTTGAGCCAACTCGCCGTTGAGGTCGTCGCCCAACGGAGGACTCGTGCAATAGGGTGCGTCGTGGATGAGGTCGAAGTCGAGCCGTTCTTTCAGATAGTTCACGACCTCGTTCATCACGACCTGGCTTTCTTCACCGGGGATCGCGCGGCGGTCGATTTCGATCACGCAGGCATCGGGAACGACGTTGACGCTGCTGCCGCCTGCAATCAGTCCGACGCTGAGCGTGGCCGGGCCGCAGAGTCGATGCGCGGGCCGTGAACCCGGCAGCCAAGCGGCAAACTCTTCGAGGCACTTCAACACTCGAGCCATCCGGTAAATCGCGTTGATTCCTTCGGCGGGCCGCGAGCTGTGACAGGCTCGACCGGCGGTGTGCAGCTTCCACCGCGTGGCTCCTCGATGCGCGACGACGATGTCGAGTTCTGTCGGCTCCGCGACGATGGCCATATCGGGGCGCTGTGGACAGAGACGATACGACGGGACGCGGCCGAGCCAGCTTCCGACCAAGTGGTTGATGCCGAGGCTCGTCGATTCTTCGTCGCACGTTAGCGACAGCACCACGTTGGCCATCCCCGCTGGCCGGTCATGCGCGAGCCGTGTGAACGCGGCCAGCATCGCCGCCATCCCGCCCTTCACATCGCACGAGCCGCGTCCGTAGATGCGCCCGTCGCGTTCAGTTGGCTCGAACGGCGGGATCGTCATTCCATCGACCGGCACCGTGTCTTGATGAGCATCGAGCAAGATCGTCTTCGTCGCACCGACCACATCCAATCGAGCGATCACGTTCGCGCGGCCGGGTGTCGTTTCGACGACTTCGTGCGGGACGCCGAGTCGCGTGAGATACGCCACGAGGTACTCGGTCACTCGCCCCTCGAAGAATTCGGGACCGGAGACATCGCGCCCCATCGGGTTCACGCTGGCAATGGCGACCAGGTTTTTGAGCAACGGCAACGGATCGGTCATGATGGGTTACTCGGTTTCGATAAGCGGGGTGGCGTCGGCCCAATGGCACTCACGTTGAGGTTCGCGGTCTGCCAATGTCGTCTTTCGCTCCGCGAAAGAACGCCTTTTCACGGAGCGAAAGGCGACAAAGTGAGTGCCATCGAGCTGACGCCGTCCCGCTCGCCGGTTTGTCGGGCACGCAAAGTTTAGCCGGACTTACATTTGAACCCTATTCAAATGAGCAACACCCCGGTGGCTGGATGGCCATCGGGGTGTTGTTGCTTCTGTACCCGGCTGTGGTGTGAGAGAGTCGGCTTACTGAGGCGTCGCCGGTCCGGCACAACGGATCAGGTGATCGTGGTCGATGTAGACGACCTGCGACGATTCGTCAGCATGGCGGAACGGGACCGGCCAGTCGGAGCGAATGATCTTGTCGTAATAGACCGTGCATTTGTAGTGGCAATGGTGCAGGCGAGCCGGACCGACGAGTGGATAAAAGCGGCAGTCGTCCATGCGGTCCACAATCGGTTCGACGACCATCTTGACGTTGTTGCGAGCGGTCTCGGCGAGAAACACCCACCCCCCCGATGTCTCGTTGGGGAGAGCCTTCATGACTTCATCGGGACTCGGCGGATCTTGGCAGAACATCGGAGCGTGTTCGCCCTCGACGGGATCGAGGATCGGCACCTTGTCGTAGCGTTCTTCGCGAGCGTAAGCGTCCTCAATGAGTTCGCTGTAGTACGGACTGACGGGAATCAACGGCGTTGTGCCGTAGAAGCCCGCTCCCGTGAACGCGATGTAGATGAAGTCGCCCGCCAGTCGGCAGCCACTGTTGGCCATCGCCATCACGCCGAGCGCCCCCATCAAACAGAGACGTTTCATCAATGAACTTGGCTTCATCATCATTCCTCTCCAGGAACTCGCTCGTGTCGATGACCTGCATTTGCGGGCCGGATGAGATGTCGGGTTCCAGAGCCACTCCCGAACGCTGTCGTTGATCGCGGAACTTTGCGAACTGCGGTGAAGCGGGACTCGTATCACCCCCCACTCACCAACGACATCAATGACCGTACTATCTGTATCGAATGTTCCGGCTAATAACTTTTGCGATTTTCCCGACTTTGCCGATTGCAGGGGACAGATGTCTCTCGCGATCGAACAATCACGCGGTAAGCAGCGGCGTATCAATGACTGTGGAGGTTCTGGGATTTCGAGATGAGCCGGATCAACACAGATTTCTCTGCACTGATTACTTACGATTCGTCCCTAAATGAAAGCAGCGTCTGCGAGGGGTCTCGCAAACGCTGAGCCATTCGTAACTGATGGGCAAGCAGATCATCACACGGGGTGAGGGCCGTTCGCTCGCCCAAGCATCAAGCGGATTCGGCGAGGCCAATCATGCGGAAGAGATCCATCCGCACGAGCGACCAACGATCACCAATTGTTGTGATTGAGGAACCACCACCACTTATCGGTCCGAGAGCGAAACATCAGGTTCCACTGGCCGTCATCCCATCGCAGAGTCGCGTCGCGCCAGCCGAGCGGAACCTGCGGGTAGGGGTAGAACGGACCAATGTAGGGGAAGGCGCTTGCGCTGTACTGCGTGGGATAGTTCACAGCCGCCGAGTTCGGGTACTGAGCGTAGGAAGGCCACGCATAGTCCGGCAAACTCGGGTTGTTGTAGACCGCCTGCGAAGCACCCGCGCCCGGATGGCCATAGCCGGGAGGACCACCGGGCCCCATTGGCATCGCGCCTGCCGGCATCATTCCTGGACCTAGTTGACCCGGCATTGGCTGCCCTGGCCCCGGTCCCTGTTGACGATAGCCCGCACCTTGGATGTTACCTTGAGGTCCGGGGCCGTATGCACCTTGACCTCCCGGCCCGCCCGGGCCTTGAGCGTACTGGGCACCCGGTCCCATGGGTCCGCGAGGACCAGCTTGGGGACGAGCAGCCTCTTCTGAGCAAGCCAGACGATTGGCGACCGACCGGACTCCGGGAATCGCCGAGACGACACGCGACGCGTTGGCTCGTTCGGCCTGAGTCCCGACGCTACCGTCGAGCATCGCGGTGCCGTTCGAGTAGCGAATCTGGATGTCGTATCCGTCGAGATTCGCCGTGGTCAAAGCGGCTCCGATTTGCTCGGCCACTTCTTGGTTGCTCCCCGCAGGAGCAGCGGCGACTTCACCGTTGACCTGTTGGATTTGGCGACCACGTTGTCCACCTGTCTCATGGCCGGCCGAGACGACGCCGCCACGTTCCGCCGGTTGTTCCGACAACTTCGCGGTGTAGCGTCGGTTCTTTTCGGTGACAGCCAAGCGGTTATCGACTCGCGAGACCCCATCGACCTTGGAGACGAGAGCCGAAGCCTTCTCCTTGATCTTCGGATCGGCGACCGATCCCGACAGAGTGGCGACTCCGTCCTTGTACTCGATGTTCACATCACCCTGAACTTTGCCGCGCATCGCCTTGGCAATGTCCTCGGCCACCTTCTGGTTTTCCGTCTTGGTGGTCTTTTTGGCTCCAACCGCAGGCTTTTCGTCCGTATTGGACTTCGGCCCGGCGGCGAGTGTTAGTCCGGGAGTTGCTGCCAGCAATCCCAGCGTCAACACCCACTTCCCGTACTTACGCATGGAATGTTCTCCTTCGATTCCTCGCTGACCGTCTCCGAATCCGTTGGGACGGGGCACCCGACCACAACTTGAACCGAGAATGGCTTCGGTCCGCCTCGTGTTTTTTGCCGGTAGACAATCCGTGCGATGAATCATCGCCCGGACCGCCCGCCACCGTTCGTCTGGTGAAACAAGTGCTCCACCGGCGAGGCGCGCCGTGTCCCCGCTCCCTGTATTCATCGGCCAAGGAAGTCCGGCTACACAAACTATTCTGGTTGTTTCGAGAAATTGCGTTCTAACGGTTTGATCGGTGGGAGTGTGCGAGAGCAGAGGTTGTTCAGATCAGTTCGAGCCAAGTGTCATTTGGCTGACTGCGTGTTGCTCAGACCTCGCCCGGTCATGGGCGAGATGTTCTTGGCGAGCCGTGTGCCGTCAGGCCACGGGTTTCTGGCGGTGATTTAAGAACCCGCAGCCTTACGGCATGCGGCTCACTGAGCTTTGGGGATGGCTCACGCGGTTAAACGACAGAGAGACCAAAACAGCCTCCGGCGGGAATGGCCGACAGACCGCGACACGGGCAAAATTCAATCGTCTCCCATGCTGGCTCACCCGCGTGGATGGCACTTCTCGTGAATTGCTTTCAGACGACTGTGTTCGACCTGTGTATAGATCTGAGTCGTGCGGATGCTGGCATGGCCGAGCAACTCTTGAAGAGCGCGAATCTCGGCACCGCCCGCCAGCATGTGCGTTGCAAAGCTGTGCCTCAACGTGTGCGGGCTGATCGAGCGACTGGCACCGATCCGGCCTGCGTAGCGTTTCACCAACTTCCAGACCGTGATTCGCGAGAGCGATTTCCCTCCGCGCGAGATCAACAGCGGCGAACTTTGTTCGTTCGAGAGAGTCAACTTTGGACGCTCGTGCTGCAAGTACGCTTCGACCGCCGCGCGAGCGACTGGGTTCAATGAGACCATCCGCTCCTTGTTCCCTTTCCCGACACAGCGGCAATAGCCCTCGTCGAGGTGAATGTCTCGTAAGGTCATCGTGCAGACTTCGGACGCTCGGCAACCGGTCGCGTAGAGCAGGCACAGCAGTGCCCGGTCGCGCAACGGGTAACGATCGGTTCGAGCAGGTGAGGCCAGCAACCGGTCCACGTTGTCGGGGCTGAGAACTTTCGGCAGGTGCTGCCACAATTTGGGCGAGTTCACCAATTCGACGATGCTCTCGGGCAGAACTCCCTCCAGCACCAAATACCGGAAGAACATCTTGATCGAGACCAAGTGCCGGGCGATCGAAGTCGCGGCATAGTCCTGTTCGTTGAGATACCCCATGTAATCAGAGAACAAAGGCAACTCGACCTGTTGCAGCCGAGCGGGGCCATGCTCCCGAAACCATCCGTTGAACTGGGCGAGGTCGCGCCCATAGGCGAGAACCGTGTTATCACTCAGCCCGCATTCGGCCCGCAGATAGCTAATAAAGTTCGGCAGGTGCAACGCCGGGTCGGCGGGCCGAGCCACATCGACAGTGATCGCACCGGTCGGACGTTTGCGGGGCGGCATGATCGAATCACCGAAAGGAAGTGCAGAGCATCCGCATTCTATCGGCAACATCAGCCGCACAGCTTGAGGGTTTCTTCCAATGTCGTCTTGTCGCGGAGCGGCAGAGCTACGGCGATTTCGGCGGTCGCTTGGGCTTAAAGAATCGCATCGACTCTTTAACGACGCGCCTTCGTGAAGCGAAGCGAACGAGTACCGTCAGCAAAAAATTGCGCCAACCGGGGACATAGCACTGGCGGCGACGAGCGAGAGCCTTCAGCGATTTCTTCACCACGTAATCGACATCCAACGCCGCATGCTTCTGAAGCCAGCCCGGCGCTCCCGCGATATCGAAGAAGGCGGTGCGAGTCACGCCGGGACAGACAGCCGTCACCGTAATACCGCGATCCTTCAGCTCGCAATGGAGTGCCTCGCTGAAGTGCAGCACGAACGCTTTGCTGGCGGCGTAGGCTCCCATGTACGCGACCGGCTGAAATGCCGAGAGCGACGACACATTCAAGATCGCCCCGTGCCCACGTTCCAACATGCCGGGGAGTAGGCGATGCGTGAGGTCCACTGTCGCCGAGACGTTCAACCGGATCATGTTCAGCACGCGATCGACATCGGTGGTATCAGCCTCACCCACAATCCCGAAGCCCGCGTTGTTGACCAGTAATTCAATCACGATTCCCTGCGCCACGATCTCGCTTAGAACTCGTCGTGGCTCATCCGGTTCAGACAGGTCGGAAACGATGACGATGCAGCGTGTCCCGTGTTGAGTGAGCAGTTCCGCAGCCAGCGCATCCATCAGTTCGCGACGACGAGCGACCAGCACGAAGTGCATTCCGCGCGAAGCGAGTTGGCGCGCGAACTCGGCCCCGAGTCCTGTGCTGGCTCCGGTCACCAAGGCCCACTGATTAGCTAGCTGCTTCCACACGCTTCGTGATTCCGCGTCTTGCGTTGATGCACCCAAGACTGAGCGCAGAGATATTTTCGGCGTCCGTGCCGAGGTCCGATCTAACGGATCAGTCGAAACGCCCTTTGGGACGAACCCGGCTGAACGGGGCGGGATGGTAGCAGAATCCGTGGGGCGAGGCACCGGCGCAAGCTCGCCGCTACAATCCGCCCCGCCTCTTCAAGTTCAGTACGTGTCACCGGAAAAACGCCCGTTCTTTCCCACGTCGAACCTGTATCCAACACTGTTGTCGCAACCAGCGTACTGTCCGGTTGGTGACACTCATGCACGGCACAATGGCACTTCCCGACCTGACGATCTGTGAGTCAGACGACCTCGGCGGCGCGACGAATGAGGCGCGGCTGGTGGATGAGGCACGTCATGGCAGCAAGCAGGCGTTCGGTGAGTTGGTCATGCGTTACGAGCGGCGGTTGATCCGTGTCATCCTGCAATTCGTGAAGAGCGTCGAACAGGCGGAAGATCTCGCTCAAGAAACGTTCATCAAAGCTTACGAACGGCTGGAGCAATTCGACCCCGCACGACGCTTCGGTCCGTGGCTGTTTCGGATTGGAGTCAACCAAACGCTGGACCACTTGCGGCGACGAAAACGTCGCGGTTGGTGGCTCCTCTTCACGGATCACCGCACAGAAAGACAACCCGACCCCGCTGCTGCCGACCCTCGACAAGCACTCGACCTGCAACAAGAGGTCGAAAAAGTCCTCGATCAAATTCCGGAAAATTACCGCATCGTGTTGATGCTGCGAGACCTTCAAAACTTCTCGACTTCCGAGATCGCATCCATGCTCGGCCGCAAAGAGGCCACGATTCGCTGGCGACTGGCTGAAGCCCGCCGCATGTTTGAAGAAGTCTGGATCAAACGCCGCGACGCCGACCCCTCGCTGCTCAATCGATTCGACCAAGCTCCCGACAGCTCTCCCCAATGACCAAGTGACGCCAAGGCCATCGCCATGAACTGCGAACAATCCCGCCGACTCCTCCCGTTGTGGATCGGAAACGATCTCTCGGATGCGAACGACGCCGAAGCCCTGCGGGTCCACCTCGGCGGGTGCCCCAAGTGCCGCGAACAACAGCGCCGTTTGCAACGGAGTCTCGACGCACTTCAAACAATCTCGACCTTGGCGATGGAGCTTGAGGCACGATCACACTCACGTCCGAGTCTCTGGCCACAGATCGCCGCTGCGTTGCCTGAATGGCCACAGGGACGAGACCGTTTTAACGGCTGGATCCCGGCTGCCGCGATGGCTCTTGCCGCGCTACTGATGGTCGCCGTCTCGATCTCCTCCGTGCAGCGAGAACTCGGAACAACGTCCCCGCTCACTTGGCGTCTCGCGCCGTCGTCGCCTTCCGACGGACGCAACTTATTTGAGACCGACGCCCGTTTCGCCCCCGGTGTCGTTCACGAAGGTCTGTCGAACCCGCTTCTGCTCCCCGTAGGCAACAAGCTCGCGCCGGACTTTTGAGCGACCGGTTCGAGTCTGTGTAGGACGGGCACTCTTGCCCGCTTTTGAGATTGAAAACTGACGGGCGGGAGTGCCCGTCCTACTTTGCCCCCGCTTCAATCGGCGGCTAATTCACGGCGCGGCCGTAATGAGCGTGCAGTCGCTCGCGGGTGGACTCGATCGCGGCCGAAACCGTATCCGCAGTCAGGCGATCTGAGGCGACGAGGCACGTCGCCAAGTCATGCAACGCCGCGAGCGTGAGGCTTGGTGCGAAGATCAGCATCAGTCGGCGTTCGATTAAGTCATCGAGCGTCATCACCCACTCGTGTTCGATAACCCAGTTTACGACGCGCATCGTGAACGGAGTGTCGGCGACAACGGCCAGCGGTTGCGAGGCGACTGCGGCGAGAATGTCCTTCGTTCGCATTCCGTAGAGCGGCCAGAGGGCGTTCGCTTCTTCAGCGGTTGTGCCGTAGTCACTCGCCCATTGTTGCCAGAGCTTCGGCCACGCCGCCGACTCGCGCGGAAAGCCTTCCGCACCGACGAGCGGCCGCTCGCGTGTTGAGATCTGTCGCGCGAGACCGAGTTGCTGCAACACGCGGTTCGCAATCTGTTCGCCGACCGAGCGGAACGTGGTCAGTTTGCCTCCCACGAGTGTGACGATCAGGACTCCATGCAGACGATGTTCGACGAGTGAGTGGTCTCGCGAGACGGCCGCGTTGTTGGTGTCGGTTGTGCGAGGCAGAGGCCGCACGCCGCTGTAGTGGGCGACGATGTCGAGACGACTCAGTGTCAGACCAAATACTGTTTGAACGAGGCTGAGTAAGTAATCGAGTTCCGCATCGCTGGCCACCGCTTCATCAGGCGGCCCCGACCAGCGTTCGTCCGTCGTGCCAACGAGGACCGCGTCACCGAACGGCAGCACGAAGCAGAGCCGCCGGTCAGCGGTCTCGGCATAGACACCTCCGCCACCGAGTGCCGCCTTCAGCGCGGGATGCCTCGTGATGAAGTGGCTCCCCTTCGTCCCGGCAAACAGCGGTGTCGTCCCGGCGTCGATCCCCTTCAGTGTGATGTCGCCCCACGCCCCGCTGGCATTAATGATGAGAGACGGTGTGAAGGCGGGTTGAGAGTTGAGGGTTGAAGGTTGAAAGTCAGCACGCGATTTCGATACGGCGTTTCTTGTCCCCTCGCCCCGGCTTTGCGGGGAGAGGGCTAGGGTGAGGGGTTCTTCTCTTATCCGCCTTGTCCCCTCGCCCCCCGACTTTGGGGGGAGAGGGTTAGGGTGAGGGGGGCTTGATTGGTCGAACGAGCTGGAACTCAATGAAGACTTTGAGCGGAGGGCTTCACTGCATCGCAGACCGTTCTCACCGCTCAGCCCCCTCACCCTAGCTCTCTCCCCCGAAGACGGGGGCGAGGGGACAAGAGCAGACGCGCGACTCGAAGCCGAAGTCCCACTGATGCGGATGGTGGAACCGTACCACTCCAACTTGGCATGAGGGACGACCTCGAACAGTGTTCCTCGTTCACACGCCGCCTGCTCCGCATCGGCCAGCAGATCGAAGACGCACCGTTCGGGGTAAAGCATCTGCGCGTCGGAGTACTCGGCCATCCAACGGTAGCGCTGAGGATCAACAGCAGGTGGCGAAGTCCTCGCGTATCTAGAGTTGGAGGCCCCGCGACTTTTCGGCAGCCCGTCCCCCCGCGAGAACAGGTCGTACATCCACAGCCCCATCCGCACGGGCCAATAGCCGCGCGGAGCCTTTCGTTCCGCACGACTGATCAGCCAGCGACCGATGCGTGTCCGAGCCAACTTGAAGAACCCCAGAACCGATCGTAGTAGCCCCGACCAGCGCTGCGTCGTCGGGACGAAGAGCCTCAACGGACGCACCAGATGCGGCGCGAGGTCAAGCAGCCGCCGCCGTTCGATCAACGATTCACGCACCAGCCGCACGTCACCGTATTCGAGATACCTCAACCCGCCATGAATGAGCCGTGACGATTTGGAAGTCGCTCCCGCCGCGAGATCGTTCGCGTCGATCAGCACCACCGGCACACCATTCAAAGCCAACTCGCGCGCCACCGCAGCCCCATGAATCCCGCCACCGAGAATGAGGACGGGCGGAGTTGCCTGATCGAGCGAGCAGTCTGTCTGTGAGAGTACGGCCATGTTCTTAAACGTGTTTCACTTTGGGAGTGAGGCGGCTCGACGCCGCTTTGGCATTTTCGACGCAGCCGTTTTGAATGGCCCGCACCGCGACTGTACCGCCGCACACAACCCAACGGGAACTCGCGCCATGCCTCTGTTAGAGATCTCGCAGTCGGGACCGACTCGTTTCACCGCGCGGAGCGTTGCCCGCGCGGTGAAACGATGAGGCGTCCATTCGAGTCGCGCGATTGAGAGACGATTCCAAAAGGCCAAAGCGGCATCGAGCCACCGTCCCCCCAAGATCGAGCCGCCACAAATCTCTTCGAGATGGCACTCGCCCAAACAACTCGGCTATGCTGGAAAACAGCGGAAGGCAAATTGTCTGAGGAGGGCGTGCGATGTCTGACGAGAATGATCCTGCGTGGTGGAAGTTTTGGAACTGGCCGTGGTCGGTGTGGGGCTTGCTCGCCGTGGTGCTGCTGGCGGTCGTGCCGTTTGCGGTGCGGTCGTGCTTTTTGTCGGGCGTCCCCGATATGGCCGAGCCATTCGACGTGGCGGCGTTTGTCGGCGACGCGATTCCTTCCGAAGAGAACGCCTTCACCGAGTATCGCGCGGCGGCAACGATGCGGTTGCAGTTGTTGGAAAACATGCGGCAGCGATCAGGCGTTGAACCGGCCAATCACGACGAGGTCTACAAGCAAGGTTGGGAGGCGGCTGACGCAGCAATGCGGGCGTGGGTCGATGAGCATCGCCCGGCCTTGGCTCTCTGGAGGCGCGGATCGGAAAAGGAGCGAGCGCTCGATGAGTCTCCCGCCACGATGACGTTCTCCACGCAGTTGGTGGCGGCTCAAGAACTGCGCAGTTTTGTCCGGATAGCACTGGTCGATCAGATGCGGTGCCTGCACGAAGGCGATGTCGATGAAGCGTGGAAACTGGCGCGCGCGGGCTATCGCAGCGGTGGTCATGCGTCGCGTCGTGGACCAATAATCGCCGGGTTGGTCGGCATCGCGCTGCATGCCATGTCTGCCGGTGGAATGCAGCGGTGGGCCGAGCATCCCGCCGTCACGGCCGATCAATTGCGTGAAGGTCTCGCGCAAGTCAAAGCCGACTTCGCGCTGTACGAGTCCCAGTCGAACCTGCTCAGGACCGAGTACCTCGCGCTGCGGAATTCGCTGGGTATTCCCGGTTGGATGGATAACCTTGGTCCTGCGGGTGGCCAGGTCGATGCGATCCCCGTGCAAGTCCAACGCGGGTTCTTTTGGATGGTCGGTGAACCTGATCTGACCATCCGCCTGTACCGTCAAATCATCGCCAACCAGGTTCGTGAGATCGACAAGCCACTGGCCGTGCGCCGCACACTGGTCGGCTCCGGCTTCGCGATGTTGTTCGACACTGACCCCGCCGTGACACGCGCCGACGACGAACTTGACGCCAGCCAGATTGACCGGGCAGTCAAGCTGTCGATCATCAGCAAGATGTTGCTCCTCGCGACAAAGCAGGTCGATAACGCCTACCTGCGTTTTCTCGGACGACAGGCCGCGTTGGAAGTGCTGTTCGCCGCACAGATATATCGGCGAGACAGCGGAGAGTTTCCCGAGAGCCTAGACTCACTGGTGCCACAATACCTCGAAGCCGTCCCTCTCGACCCGTGCGATCGCAATGGCGGACAACTCCTCTACCGCCGCAACTCACCCACGAGTGCGCTCGTCTGGAGCGTGGCCGAAGACGGCACCGACAACGACGGCACTGTCGAAGCCGAACAAGGCCGCCCCGCCGATGTCGGCTTCCTGCTGAAAGCGGCCGAGCCAAAGTGACGCCTGTCCGGCTGCCGTGCGATCGTTGAACAGAGGGCCTCGGCACATTAGTCGAACAAATCCATCGCACGGTCAACGCCAAAGACCACTTGAAGTGTCTTCTATAAACCGAAGCGTTTATTACAGACACTGCCTTGAGCTTGCGGCAAAGATCAAAAGTGGACTCACACCATCGCTGATGTCGATGCTGGCGGCACGCCACTCTGCTCGGCTTGGGGCTTGAAACGCTCGCCCTCGCTCATGCTGCGGGTTGGTGGGAGGAACGCGCTTCGGATGGGTGTGACTAATGCCGTCGCAACGAGGCAATCTCGTCGGACAAGGCTCGGCCGTGGGGAGGTCGTTCGGTAGCTCGTTCAGCAAGGCAGCGGCGGATGAAGGCACATGTGGCCGGGGTGGCTTTGGATTCGAGTGTTGGCCAGTCCCAGTTGCGAAACGGGACAGACTGGGGCCCACCCGTCATCGCATTCGGACCAAGCCGCGTGCGCGGTTCGACGCCGGTCAGCATGTGGAACAGTGTGCTGCCGACCGTGTAAGTGTCCGTCGCGGGAGTCATCCGGTCGCTCGACTGACACTCGGGGGGGCAGTAGCCGGGAGTGAAAGCGCCCTTGCTGCCGACCATGTTGCCGAACATCAGCCGACAGCCGCCGAGATCGAGCAGTGAGACCACATCACGATCGCCGAGCAGCACGTTGTCGGGCTTGAGGTCTTGATAGACGAGCTGCCACTCACGGCCGTCCCGCATCACCGGAACATGCAATTCAGCCAACACATGGCAGACCTGCGCGAGGATGTTCAGCGCGAGCGGCTCTTTCATCCCACGACCGATCGCCTCCGTCACCGGCCGTCCCTCCATCCGCTCCATGATGAGATACGGCTCGGACGAGAGGAGGGCTTCGTCTTGAAACTGCCACGTGCCCGCTTCGCCTTCGATCGGCTCGCTTAGGCGCGGGTTCCAATCGAAGACGTAGTCGTTCGGGTTGGGGATGCTGTTGCAGCCTCGGTTCTTGAGCAACACCATGATTCGCCGTTCGGTCTGAAGTTGCTTGCGATGGTCCGTCAGCTTCTTACGAAACCCGTCTTCGTCGCGACACCGGGCGTACTCGATCAGACCGTCGTATCGCAGCGTCGTCTTAATGAGGATGTCGGTCCCGGTTCGCAAATCGCGTCCTTCGAGCAACAGTCCACAACCGCCCGAAGCGAAAAACTGCCGGACCTCGTACCGCTCGGCCAACCGCTTGGCGATCGTGAATGGCAGGCCCGCGTTGTCACCGCGCGGAACGGTCGCGCGGATAAAGTCTCGCCCGCGAAAGGGGAACTCGGTCCAAACGGAAGCGGTGGTGAAAGCAGTTCGAGTCGAGGCCATGAACGGGGAACCCTGTTTCAGATCGGGCCGTGATCAAACACGGCGGGCGTTGAGCCGGGTTATACCTCAGGCAGCCAAAGCTGAGACATCGGCGAGTTGCCTGCCCGGATGATTCACCACGAATCAGACGAATACGCATGAATCAAAACAGGGGAAAGAACATGAAACGCAACAGGCATCAGACGTGACTCAACGGCCTAGAGCGCCGTCAACGCTAAGGGGCTGTGCATCTACTACGTCCGCGTTTGGCCGTAGGGTGCGTGTCATCACGCACAAAAAACTCGGACGTAGTAAATGCACAGCTTCTAAGACTTTGGGCTTCAGTAAGCGGCAAGGAAAAGCAGACACATGGAAGCCTGACGCGCAAGCGAAGGACGTTCGAAATTCAAACCTTCGCTTGCGCGTCAGGCTTCCATTGCCGGTATGCCAACTCCTGCCGCTCGCCTTATCGCGAACCGAATTCTCGGGCAGCCTCTCCGTGCGGCACACGAGGTCGTTTCACACCCAGGGCCTCCGCATCTCGAAGTGCATACCCAAAAGCAACTTGAAACTTCGGCTGATTACGCCGTTGAAGATTTGCCTAGAAAACACGGCAACTTATCTCTTGCAAATACCGCCGGTCTCCAATGTCG
>JAYVDI010000201.1:0-6208 GCA_043749505.1 Schlesneria sp.
TCCCGCCATCGACGACCGACCTTCAACGCTCCTTGAAGACCGTCCCAACCCACAATCCAACCGACATGCCTCCCCACGACAAGAACCAACACAACACACGCAACCCCAAGCCGCCAAACGAGTCAGACGCAACCGCCACCGCGAACCGACACTGGCAAACTTTGTAAGAATGTCGGTAAGTTCAAGGGTTGGAGCGCTTCGCGAAACCCCGGGGCTTCGTCCAAAGCGACTCCAGCCCCGGCCATCCTGCCGAACCTGCCGCTGACTCGCATTGCTCCATTTGTTGATTCGGACCTATAACCCGCGCGCCGTGTTGGCCTTTCGTTGTTCTCATTCTTCGGCAGATTCATGGATGTCCTGCCCCGCATCACTCGACAGCTTGTGGAGCTGTTTCGTGGGATGTCGCTTGCTCAGCGAGCGACGTTTGTGGCGGTGCCGTTGCTGGTGTTCGGCGGATTTGCGTGGTTGCTCTTCGCGAATCAACCCGATGGTTTTCAAGCCGTTTCGTTTGGGAAAGCGTTCGCGAGCGAAGAACTTTCCGCCGCCGAGCGTGCTCTCAATCAGGCCGGTTTGACGAACTATCGGCGCGAGGGCCGCAAGCTGCTCGCCCCCGCGAATCAGCTCGATCGGTACAACGCCGCGCTCGTCGAGTTCGATGCGGTGCCGGCGGACTTGGGCACGCAGATGCTCAAGCAGTTCGAGTCGCTGGGGCCGTTCACGACCGATCGGCAACGGCAGGAGATGAAAGAGGCGCTGCTGCTGCAAGAGCTGCGTCGGATGATCGAAGCGGTGCCGGACATCGAACATGCTCGCGTCGCGGTGGCCAACTCGGGGCGACGGGTCTCGTTTGGACAGAAGCCGCGCGTCACGGCCAACGTCACGGTGAAGCCGCGCGCGGGACGAGAGCTTTCCTCGCGACTGGTCGCTTCGCTGCGTCAGGCGGTGGCCAGCATGGTCCCCGATCTCAGCCCGGCCGATGTCACGGTCTTCGATGTGGCACGCGGGCAAGCTCACTCGGGTGAGGCGACCGGCGATGCGAGCGACAGTCATCTCATCCAGCGCGTGCGCGAGTTCACTCGTCAGTACGAGCAACAAATTCAGAAGGCCCTCGCGTTCATCCCGCAGGCGGTGGTGGCAGTTCACGTCGATGTGGACAACCTCAAGTCATCGGTCACGCGGAACGAACGGACTCGGGTGCGAGGCGATTCTCAACCGGTGTTCCATCGCCAAGCGTTGCCGCGACCGACGATCTTCGAGGATGAGTCCACATCCCAAGTGACCGCGTTTCGCGGGGTTGAACCCGCGTTTCATGAGACGGACGCGGAGACCGTTCCGCAGCAGTTTGAGCCGACGACGGACGTTCACGGGCAGAGCGATGTCGTCCCGGCGGGACACTCGGACGTGCAACGTGAAGTGAGTGAGAAACAACTTCTCGCCGCGATGCCGCGTGCGGTGCAGGTCAGTGTTTCGATTCCGCGCGATTATTACCGCGATGTGGCCGCTCGCCGCAGGGCGCAGGGCGAACAGAGCGAGGCTCGGCTGGACCTCGACGCCATCGAAGAAGACGTGATCGCGAAGGTCGAACGCACCGTGGGCCGTTTGATCCCGGCCGGTTCGCCGCATGAAGCGATCTCGGTCACGTCGGTCGATCGTCTCGTCAGTGACACGCCCGAGCCGATGCTGACAATGAATGAACAACTCCTCGTGCTGGCACAGCGCCATGGTGGTTCGATCGGATTGAGTCTGCTCGCGGTCTGGGCACTCTGGATGTTGACGCGACTCACCGTGCGACCGCCCCGCACGATCGAACCACCGCCATCGCTCGAAACGGCTCCTGCATCGCATGACATCAAATCACCAAGCATCACGCCACCGAACACGGCACCCCTCGAACCGCGTCCGTTGAAATCGCGAATTCCCGAATCCGTACCTGCCGCTTTAACTCTGCGGGACGACATCCGCAACTTGGCCGAGTCTGATCCCGCGACGGCCGCAGCGGTTCTCGGACGCTGGCTGACCGAAGCAAATGTTTGATGGCGGCGAGAGGGGAGCAAGACTGAGTAAGGACTGGCATATGAGTCATTGCTGGAGTCGGTGTTCCAGACGCTTGGAGCGTCCGAGACACTTTAGAATTTTCGTAAGCCCGACTGTGGTTGATGAGCCGGTCCCTAACCCCCGCACCCTCTGACTTCTGTTCTCGTGACCCAGCCATTCCCTCATGCACAACACCCACAAAGCTGCGATCCTCCTGCTGAGCCTCGACCAATCGTTGGCGGCGCAGGTGCTCGGGCATTTGCCGCGTGAGTTGGTTGAGCGGGCAACGCTGGCCGTGGCGGAGGCCGAAGAGATCACGCTTGATCAGCAGAACGCGGTGCTGATCGAGTTCCAGTCGCAGTTCCACGCGCAGTCTCGCTTGCGACGTGGCGGTCCCGAGTCGGCTCGCCAACTCCTCGCGCAGACCGTTGGCGATGCTGCTGCGGCACCGATCCAGGCGCGCGTCGAACAGACCCGAGATGCGGGACCGTTCGCGTTCCTCACGACTCGCCATGCCGACGACATTCGACCGCTGTTGATCGACGAATCGCCGCAGTTGATCGCCGTCGTCGTCGCGCAGTTGCCACCCGCATTGTCCGCCGCCGTGCTGGCCGGATGGCCTCCCGATCAACAGGCCGACGTGTTGCAACGAGTCGTGCGACTCGGCCCCACCGCTCCGGAGATCCTCGCCGACATCGCCACTTCGCTGAAGGGCCGCCTCAGCCAGCCGCCGGTTCGCAAGGGAGGCGTCTCGCGTGCGGCCGCGCTGCTGCGCGAGTCACCTCGCGCGACGAGCCGTTCAATGCTCGCGGCACTCGACGACCGGAGTGCGGACCTCGCGGAGGAACTGCGTCAGACACTGTTTTCGTTCGACGACCTGCTCAAGCTGAATGCCGACACACTGCGACTGATCCTGCAAGAGACCGACGACCGCCACTGGGCGATGGCTCTCAAGGCCAGCCCCGAGCCGGTACGACGCAAGGTGTTGGGATGCCTCTCGCCGCACGTGGCTCAAGCGATGAAGGAAGAGATGGAATCACTCGGCCCAATTCGGCTGAGTGAGATGACCGCCGTGAGACAACAGATCGCCGACAGCATCCGGCGGTTGGAGGATGCGGGGATGATTGAATTGCCGGTGGGATAAAGACCAACGTGGGAAAGAAAACCTTTCGTTCCCGTCCGTGAGGAACAGGAAAAGAAGAACCCCTCACCCTCTCCCCGCAGAGCCGGGGCGAGGGGACAAGAGATTACAAACGCCATGACCACCACCGCTCGCATCGTGAAAGCCAGTGCCGCCCGCGACCTCGCGACGCAAGCCGCTTTCAACTTCGTCGATCTGCGGCACGAAGCCGATTCGGTGATAGCGATCGCGCGGCGTGAGGCCGAGGAGTTGCTCGAACGAGCGCGAGCCGAAGTTGAAGCTCTGTACGAACAGACGCGACTCGCCGCGCGCGAGGCCGGGCTGCGCGAGTCGGAGGCCCAGGTCGAACAACTCGCACACGCCGCCGCATCACGCGAGATCGACGTTCAGTTGGAAACGGCTCTCCCCGCGCTCCGCTCGGCAGCCGAGGCTCTGCAAGCGGAACGTGATCGCTGGCTGATTCGTTGGGAACAGACGGCCGTCCGTGTGGGAGTGGCCATCGCCGAGAAGCTGCTCAAATCGCAGATCGCCACGCGCCCCGAACTGGCTTCCGGAATGATTGCCGACGCGCTACGGCTCGCCGCCGGACAACCTCGCGTGACGGTCCATCTGCACCCCGATGACCTCGCCGCGTGGGGTGATCGTGCGCCAAGAATCGTGGAATCACTGACCGCCTGCGCGGATTCGACACTCATCCCCGATTCACTTGTCGCACGAGGCGGCTGCCGAATCCAAACGCTTCACGGCGAGATCGATGCCCGTGTGGAGACGATGCTCGAACGACTGGCGGAGGAGCTGATCGAAGGCTGATCGTGAAAACGTATTCGAGCAGGACTCAAGTCGGAGTAGCAGCCGAGAAGAAGAACCCTTCACCCTAGCCGTCTCCCCGCAGAGCCGGGGCGAGAGGACAAGAGAAGAGACCGCCGACTTCCAACTCTGGTCCCAAGCCCTATTTTCCACGCACTAATTCCCTAAGTCCGCCTCATGCCCTCAACTCTCAACCATCGACCTTCAACCCTTCTCGACCACATCCAGCGTGCGATGCCGGTCGGGCTGCGCGGTCGCGTGTCGAAGATTGTCGGACTGACGGTCGCCGTCGCAGGCTTCCCGGCTCCGCTGGGCGCGGTCGCGCAATTGGAGGCCGAACACGGAACGAGTATCGAAGCTGAGGTGGTTGGATTCTCCGGCGACGACACGCTGCTGCTGCCATACGGCGAGTTGCATGGTCTTCGGCGCGGAACGATCTGTGTCCTGAAGCAGTCGGTTCCCGGAGCGCGTGTCGGTGACGGGTTGCTCGGTCGGATCATCGACGGGCGAGGACGATTCATCGACGGACGCCCTCCTGCCGTGTTGCCGCATCGCGTCTCGTTGCAGGGTCAAACGATCTCCCCGATGCAGCGGTCGCGCATCGACCAACCGCTGGCAACGGGCATCCGCGCGATCGACGGCTTGCTGACGTGTGGGCGAGGTCAACGAATCGGCATCTTTGCGGGGAGCGGTGTTGGCAAGAGCACGCTGCTGGGACAGATGGCGCGCGCGACGGAGGCCGATGTGAACGTCGTCGTTCTGATCGGCGAGCGAGGTCGCGAAGTGCGTGAGTTCATCGAACGAGACCTCGGCCCCGAGGGACTGGCGCGCAGCGTGGTTGTAGTCGCGACGGGAGACGACCCCGCCGTGTTGCGATTGCGGGCGGCGTACCTCGGCACATCGATCGCGGAGTATTTCCGCGATACAGACCGCGACGTGTTGCTTGTCATGGACAGCGTGACGCGGTTCGCACTGGCTCAGCGTGAGATCGGTCTCGCAGCGGGCGAGCCGCCCGCCACGCGCGGCTATCCGCCCAGCGTTTTCGCGTTGCTGCCGAGGCTGCTCGAACGCAGCGGTCGCCTGACGCGCGGCAGCATCACCGGCTTTTACACGGTCCTCGTCGAAGGAGACGACACCAACGAACCGATCGCCGACGCCGTGCGCGGCACGCTCGATGGCCACGTCGTGCTGAGCCGCAAGCTGGCGGAACACGGTCACTTCCCGGCCATCGATGTGTTGGCCAGCCTGTCACGCCTGATGGTCGATGTAACAGAGAGCGAACACCGCCAAGCGGCGGTCTCACTGCGACAGTTGCTTGCCGCGCATCGGCAGGCGGAAGACTTGATCTCGATCGGCGCGTACCAATCGGGCGCGAACGCGCTCGTCGATGCGGCCCTCCGACTGCAAGAGCCGATTCAAAACTTCCTGCAACAAAATCGCAGCGAGTGTGCCACGCTCGCGCAAGCCATCGCGTGTCTCAATGATCTCAACCAACTCCGCAGCATGCCGTGAGGGCCAGCATCATGTCCGTTCCCTTCCGCTTCGATACCGTGTTGAAAATTCGCGAGACCGAGCGCAATGTCTGCCTCCAGTCATTCGCAGCGGAGCAATCGCGCGAAGCGGTATTGCGTGAGGAACGAGATCTCATCGCGAACGAAAGGCTGCTCGCTCTTGATCAACTCCGCACGCTGCAAGAGCGGGCGAGTTGGACCGCCGAACAAGCGGTCTCTCACCAGCAGCACCTCGAACAACTTGCGGCAAGACTCACCGCAGCCGAGTCCGCGCTGAGCGACTCGACCACTCAGGTGAGCCTGCGACGACAGGAATTGCTCGAAGCCGACTTCGCCGTGAAGGCTCTCGACAAGCTGGCCGCACGCCATCACGCCGATCAGTCGCGACTCACGCACGCAAAAGAGGAACGCGACCGTGACGACACCCGCCGCACAGGTCGAGCCGCATGAAGGCTGCGAACATCGAACCGACGGGACCGCTTGTCGGCGGAGCGACAAGGCTACCGTAAAAGCTGGTGCGTTCCGAAGACTCCACGCACTCAACGCCACCACCCGGCGGCCTCACGGACGCCGGGTGGTGATTGAGGGGGCGGTGAGATTGAACTTCTGGTCGATCAGGCGGCGCGCTGGTCGGCCTCGGATTGCGTGGTCTCGGGGTCGGCGGCGGGGTGGAAGAGGGTGGGTGTCCAGCCCTTGAGGTTCGAGCCGGGCCCGC
>JAYVDI010000202.1:0-7215 GCA_043749505.1 Schlesneria sp.
GTTTTCAACCCGGACGGCGGAAACCGAAAATTCCAAAGCTCCGTCAAGCCGGAGCACTCCCAAAGAAATCTCTCCCAAAGACGTCTCTCTGTTTTCTGAGTTTTCCGAACAACCTTCCCGGTGAGTCTTCATGCCAGCAGCGTTACCCACATTGAGCACGGCCCAGGTTCGCGACTGGTTTGCCAAGCTGCCCACTCAGGACTTCGCCGGCAAACACGTCTTGGTGATCGTCCCCGACGCGACGCGCACGGCACCATTGCCGCTCCTCTTTGACGCCCTGCATTCGCACCTGCGACCCGCGGTGGCCCGGTTGGATGTGCTCGTGGCGCTCGGCACGCATCCGCCGATGTCCGACTCGCAGATGTGCAAACTGTTGGGGATCGACGAGCACGAACGGGGTCGCCACTTCTATCAACTCGGCCTGTTCAACCACGAATGGGACCGACCCGAACGGCTGCTGACCATCGGTACGCTGACCAAGCAGGACACAGCCGAAATCTCCGGCGGTCTGTTGTCGCTGGACGTCCCGGTGCAGATCAACTCGCGCATCTCCGACTATGACGTGCTGCTCGTGCTAGGGCCGGTCTTTCCCCACGAAGTCGTCGGGTTCTCGGGCGGCAACAAGTATTTCTTCCCCGGCATCAGCGGCCCGGAAATCCTGAACTTCTTCCACTGGCTGGGTGCGTTGATCACCAACACCGGGATCATCGGAGTCAAGGACACTCCGGTCCGGCGCGTGGTCGATCGCGCGGCGGCGATGATTGCCAAGGAACGCCGGGCGATCACCTTCGTCGTCGCGTCCGACGGCAACCTGCACGGCTTGTTCTACGGAACTCCTGAAGCGGCGTGGAATGACGCCGCCGATCTGTCGGGACGCATCCACATCAAGCGTTTTCCAAAACCGTTCCAGCAGGTGTTGTCGTGTGCCCCGCCGATGTACGACGAACTGTGGGTCGCCGGAAAGTGCATGTACAAGATGGAACCGGTCGTCGCCGACGGTGGCGAACTAATCATCTACGCGCCGCACCTACACGAGATCTCCGTCACGCACGGCAAGTACATCGAAGAGATCGGCTACCACGTGCGCGACTACTTCACCAAGCAATGGGACAAGTTCAAGGACTACCCGTGGGGCATTCTCGCCCACTCGACACATGTTCGCGGCGGCGGGACATACGAGAACGGAGTCGAAACGCCGCGCGTGCGGGTGACACTCGCCAGCGGCATCCCGCGTGAAGTCTGCGAAAAAATCAACCTTGGCTACCGAGACCCCGCCACCATCGACATCGAATCGTTCGCCAACCGCGAGGACGAGGGCGTCCTCCTCGTCCGCAAGGCGGGCGAATACCTGTACCGCCTCAATGAATGATTCTTCTCTTGTCCCCTCGCCCCGGCTTTGCGGGGAGAGGGTTAGGGTGAAGGGGCTTTGGTTTCATTTTCATTTTCCCGTTTCTTCTCGGAGACGAAGCTCACTCATACAAGAGTCCAGCCTGAATGTTCCCCTCAACTCAGTGAAGAACCCCTCACCCTAGCCCTCTCCCCGCAGAGCCGGGGCGAGGGGACAAAGCCAAGACCAAGACGAAACCAAACAAAGTTGCATAAGGTTCTCCATGCCACGCTTCGCACTCCCACTGCTCCTCGTGATGACCACGCTCGCTCAAGCTGACGAAAAACTGTTCGTCGCCACGCCGTTGACTCAATCCATGCAGTTCACGCCGGGGATCGAAGGGCCTCAGTGCGACAAGGCGGGGAACATTTACGCGGTCAGCTTCGAGACGGCGCAGAACATCGGTAGGGTCTCGCCAGACGGCAAGGCCGAAGTCTTCGTGACGCTGGCTGGCAAGAGCGCCGGCAACGGGATTGTCTTCGACAACAAAGGCCGCATGTACGTCGCGGACTATGTCGAGCACAACGTCCTCCGGATCGACATGGCTACGAAAAAAATCGAGGTCTTCGCGCATGAGCCAGGTATGAACCAGCCGAACGACCTGGCGATCGCTTCCAACGGCACGCTCTACGCCAGCGACCCAAACTGGGCGAACAGCACCGGCCAACTTTGGAAGATCGACACGGCGGGCAAAGTGATGCGAGTCGCCGCCGACATGGGGACAACCAACGGGATCGAAGTCAGTCCCGACGGCAAATCGCTCTACGTGAATGAGTCGGCCCAGCGCAATGTTTGGTCGTTCCTGATTCGCGAGGACGCAACGCTGGGAGAGAAGAAGCTGCTCAAACAGTTTCCCGATCACGGTTTCGACGGCATGCGCTGCGATGTCGAGGGCAATCTCTACATCACTCGCCACGGCAAAGGGACGGTCGTCGTGCTGAGTCCCGAAGGCAAGGAACTGCGTGAGATCGATGTCCTCGGCAAGAACCCAAGCAACCTCTGCTTCGGCGGCCCCGACGGTCGAACGGTCTACGTGACGGAGGTCGAACACACCCGGCTTGTCCAGTTCCGAACCGACAAACTCGGACTAGCTTGGAATCGCTGGCAGGAGGCGAAGTGACGTGACTTAACAGCACTCGTTTAACCGCAAGCCGAAGGCGTGCGCAATGGTAGTACGTGGTCGCGTTCGCCGGGCGATCAATTACGCACGCCTTCGGCTTGCGGTTAAACGAAATCCCATACTCTCACTAATGAAAGACTCTCCCCATGACACCGCAAGAAAAGGCCGAGCAACTCGGGCTGACATTCGCCAAGCAGGAGCCGGGCTATCTGAACCTGTGTGCCAAGTCGGGCAATCTCCTTTTCACGTCGGGGCACGTCAGCGACTTGAAAGGGAAGCTCGGCGCGGGGACGACCGTTGAAGAGGGCTATCAGGCGGCGCGCGATTGCTGCATGAAGATTCTCCGCTCGGTCTACAACGCGCACGGAACGCTCAACGGACTGAAGGTCATCAAGTTGCTCGGCTGTGTGAACTCGACGCTCGAGTTCAACGAACAGCATCTGGTCATCAACGGCGCGTCGGACCTGCTCCATGAACTCTACGGCAAGACGGGCGATGGCTTTCACGCCCGCAGCGCCCTCGGTTTCGCACAGCTCCCGACCGGCGCGGCGGTCGAAGTCGAGGCGATCTTCGAGATCAAACCGTAGCTGCCGCCGCTGGATCCAGTTTTGTTTTGACAAGTCTCCTCTTTCAAAGGCCCCCCTCATGCTTCGTCGATTTGCATCGACTGTGTTGCTGTCCCTGTTCACCCTCCTGCTAGGAACCGAGTCCCTCATGCTTCGTGCTGCCGACAAGAAACCCGTTGAACCTGGTGCCATTGATAAGAATGCTCCCGAGGAATTCACCACGACCAAGAGCGGTCTCATGTACCGCGTTCGCCGCAAGGGGACTGGCCAGAAGCCCGCGCCTCAAGACACCGTCTCGGTCCATTACAAGGGCTGGCTCGACAATGGCAAGGAGTTCGACAGTTCGTACGCGCGCGGCGAGTCGATCGAGTTCCCACTCAAGGGAGTCATCGCGGGCTGGACAGAAGGAATGCAGCTCGTTGGTAAGGGCGGCATGATCGAGTTGGAGATTCCCTACGCACTCGGTTACGGAGAACGCGGTGCGCCGCCAGATATTCCAGGCAAGGCCACGTTGCACTTCCTCGTTGAACTGTTGGAAGTGACGGAAGGTCCGAAGCCTCTGACACCCGGTGCCGTCGATAAGGACGCCCCAAAAGAGTTTTCAAAAACAGCGAGCGGTCTTAAGTACCGCGTCCTGCGCAAGAGCGATGGCGTCAAACCGAAGGCCTCGAACACCGTCACCGTTCATTACAAAGGAACGCTCGACGATGGCTCGCAGTTCGACAGTTCTTACGATCGCGGACAACCCGCGTCGTTTCCGTTGAGCCGCGTCATCTCCGGTTGGACCGAGGGAATGCAACTCGTCGGTAAAGGAGGCATGGTCGAACTGGAGATTCCCTTCGAGTTAGCCTACGGGGCCGAGGGTCGTCCGCCGGTGATCCCGCCGAAGGCCACGCTGCACTTCATTGTCGAATTGATTGAAGTGAAGTAACGGGCCGCACTGAATCGCAATCGAAGGCAGTGTCCCGGACGCTCCGAGCGTCCGGGACACTGCCTAGGGCGGGACATCACCTCCAGCAAGCCTCTTCACAGCGGTGGAGGCAACTGCTTACTGTGTGCCGCCGATCTGATCCAACCATTTGAACACTTCGAGAATGCCATGCCTGACAAACCGCCGCTCACTCCCGAGCGAATGCAGCTTCTGATCTGTGTCAGCAACCGTTTGCTGATGGCGTTGGGAATGCTGATGGCGTTGTTGATCCCCGGTGCGATGCTGACCTATTGGCTCGGTGCTGTCATCGTGGGAGCGGTCCCGATGATGACGCTGCTGGTCGGTGCGCTCGGCGGGTTTGTGGGCCTGCAAAAGCGGCTTGGCCAATTGACCGACGGAGATCTGACGCTCTTGTCGAAGTCGTGGGTCTACACGTTTTGTCGCCGCTCATCGGAGGAATTCTGGCCACGCTGACGTATGTGTTGTTCGTCTCGGGGTTGCTGACGGGAGACCTCTTTCCCAAGTTCGTCTCCGACAAGCTGCCGGCCGCCGTGCAAGGAATCGAGGTCTTGTTCAGTATTCACGGCCAGGCGACGGACTATGCGAAACTGATCTTCTGGTGTTTCCTCGCGGGCTACTCTGAACATTTCGCCACAAACATTCTCGCCAATTTTGAATCGAGCGGATCACATCCGAGTCAGCGTCCGTGAGTCAGCCGAACATTCCACACCTGCTCGCCTTCAAGCACGGGTGACAGAACTCATCACCTTCTTTTCGTCTGGATCATCTTCCCATGCTGCGCCTGTTGTTGGTCGGTCTGTTGGCTATGAATTTGAGCGGTTGCGGTCGGCGTCCCGGGCCTCCCGTTCCGAAGATGCAAGAGGTCGTTGCGGGGGCGACGGCTCAGCCTGCGGAAGTGCCCGAATTGAATTGGACTGCGGATGACTGGCCGATGTGGCGTGGAGCCAACGCGGATGGAGTTTCGACTGGACCGGCGGTGCCGACGAAGTGGTCCGAGACAGAGAACATGGTCTGGAAGGCGAAGCTGCCGGGGCGAGGCCACTCGTCGCCGACGATCGTGGGGGAGCGGGTTTATCTGGAGACGGCCGATGAGCAAAAGCAGGTTCAGTCGGTGCTGTGTCTCGACCGTGCGGACGGTCGGCAGGTCTGGCAGACGGAACTGCATCGCGGAAATTTTGAGACCGAGATGCACGGCGAGAACACTCAAGCGACAAGCACGATCGCCTGCGATGGGGAACGGCTGTTCGCCCTCTTTCTGAATGATCGCAAGATCTGGGCGACGGCCCTCGATCTGGACGGTAAGCGAGTCTGGCAGACGGAGGTCGGCTCGTTCGGATCGAAGTTCGGGTATTCGGCGTCACCCACGCTGCACAAGTCGCTGGTGCTGATCGCGGCTGATCACGGACAAGGCGGATTTGTCGCCGCGCTGAATCGTCTGACCGGCGACATCGTCTGGCGCAAGCAGCGACCGGCCAAGTCGAGCTATGCCTCACCGCGCGTCGTCTCGCTGGGTGGCCGCGATCAATTGGTGCTGTGCGGTGGGAACCTCGTCGCGAGTTTCGATCCGCTCACGGGTGAGCCGCTCTGGTCCACGCCCGGTACGGCGGAGGCGGGCGTCGGGACGTTGGTCGTTGCCGACGACTTGCTCTTCGCTAGCGGCGGCTATCCCGAGCAAGAGACGCTGGCCATCAAGCCGGATGGTTCGGTTGCGTGGCGGAACAACGCGAAGTCGTACTGTCCGTCGCTACTCGCTCATGAGGGACATCTCTACATGGTCAGCGACGACGGGATCGCTCGCTGCTACGAAGGTCAGACCGGCGAGAAGAAATGGGAGAAGCGAATCGGTGGCCGGTTTCGCGTGTCGCCCGTATTGTCCGACGGACACATCATCACGACGGACATGTCAGGTAAGACAACCGTCTTCCAGGCCGCCCCCGGTCAGTACGAACTCGTGGCCGAGAACCAACTCGGGACAGAGGGCTTCGCCAGCCCCGGTCTCAGTCGAGGACAACTCTTCCTGCGCGTGACCGACGTGGCAAACGGTCCTCGTCAAGAATGGCTGTACTGCATCGGTGCGAAGTAGTAGGCACATTCCATGTGCCGTAACCGGAGATTTGCGGACGGCACATGGAATGTGCCTGCTACTTTGCGGCCAAAGTGAGTGCCATTGAGCGTCAGCCCCCGGGCTGTTCGAGTCAAAGACGAGAGTCCGAGGGCTGGCGCCGCCCGGCTCACCAAAACACTCGCGGACAGGTCGTGGCCGTTGCCCACTCCCCTTGCGCCACGACTCTTTCCCATCACGACTCACACTTTCTCAAGCGACCGATCTCATGCTGAGCCTGCTGCGACGATACGCCTCGATCTTCAAGTGGCTGTTGGCCGTGGGGCTGCTGGCCGTGCTGTTCTGGTTCAACCGCGAGGGGCTGGCGGACTTGAGTCGTCGCGAGATCGGATGGTCGCTGTTTGCGGCGGCGGTCGGTGTGAGATTCGGTTCGCTGTGCCTGACCTTCATGAGATGGTGGTTGCTCGTTACGGGGATCGGTCTGCCGTTCTCGGTGAAGGAGGCGTTTCGGCTGGGACTGCTCGGGGAGGCCTGTAATTTTGTTGGCCCTGGTGCGGCGGGCGGTGATCTGGTCAAAGCGGTCTGGTTGGCGAAGGACACCCCCGGACGACGTGCTTCCGCTGTGGCGACCGTGCTGCTCGATCGCGTGCTGGGATTGTGGGCCTTGTTCGCCGCCGGAGCCGTTGCCTCACTGCTGCCTGTCGGCACGAAACCCGGTCCCGAAATGGCGTGGGCGGTGCGAGTCCTGTGGGGTGGGACCGTCGCCGGATTGATCGGCATCACGCTGCTGTTGATCCCGGCGGTGACTCGCTCGCGGCTGATGAGTTGGGTCACGACGTGGCCAGTCGTCGGTCGGATCGCGAAGGAATTGATCGACTCAATCAGCCTCTATCAGGGACGCCCCTCAGCCATCATCGCGGCGGGAGTATTGAGTCTGTTCGGTCACGTCGGGTTTCTCAGTTCGTTTTATCTGTGCGCGCTGTCGCTGCACGGCTCATTGGGGACGGACGCGGGGCAGGCGATCCCTAGCTACGTCGATCACTTGGTGGGACTGCCGCTGCCCGAAGCACTCAGCGCCGCCGTGCCAACTCCCGCCGGAATCGGAGCGTTGGAAGGAGCGTTGGCGTG
>JAYVDI010000203.1:0-3244 GCA_043749505.1 Schlesneria sp.
CCAAGCTTTTCGCAGCCTATCACGCCCTTCATCGCCTCTTGTCGCCGAGACATCCACCACACGCCCTTTGTAACTTGACCACAATGATTTGCGGCTCGCTCTCGCGAACCCAAACCTTGCAGCCTCTTGACAGACGCGACTTAGCACGCCTGCCAATGCAATTTGAAAACTACGTTGTTGCCGAATTGTCAAAGATCAACGCAAATCCCGCTCGCCAACAGCTCCCTGAGGGGCCTCGGCCAGCAAATTTGCGGGACGGGGAATCTAAGCCCTGACAACCCGATGGTCAAGCGACTGGCCGGTATTATTTCTTGGAGTCAGTTGATTGTCGCGTGATCATATTGCTGATAGCCAATGCCGGCGGCCCGTGAGAATTATTCCTCTTGGCTGCTTCATCTTATGCTGCTGTTCTTACTCGGGCTTTCGCACTGAAGAGTGCCAATAGCTTCAGTCGCCAGTGAGGCCGACAAGTGTCGGCACGATCACATGCGGGGCTTGAGTTTGGCCACTGGATTCGTCGCGGCTTGTCGATTGCCCGCGAGTTTTGAGGTTTTATTGAACATCAATGAGGAGGAGCAGCTGCGGATCGCAGCCCTGCAACAAACGCCACATTGGACAAAAACCTATCGAACAGGAGTGCCATTCACGATTCCGGCAATAACTCAATCGTTTGCCAAAGGCTGGGGTCAGAGGCGTACGGGAACTCGCTGCTAGTCGCGATTGTTTGCTCTCCGAGTTGGCTGTCGCGAACAACGAAATGAAAACCAAGGCTGCGGTGCTGTGATGGCTCGTAGCCGTAAAGAACTTCTTTGGGCAGCCACACATCAAGCCAGTAGCCGTCACTTTGGACGCTTGATTTCAGTTCGATTCGGGAGACATCGGGCAGCGACACATCCTCTCTTGATCGAGCCAACGGGATGGCGCATGCGATCGGATTGGAAAGGTCCGCTCCGCCACCTCTCGGCAGCAGACTGAATTGCTGGCAGTATTTCGTGGCGCGGTGGACCGTCTGGGTGTTCCGCGTGTCGAGCCAGACGTGCAACCCGTCGGAGCCCGTCGGCAATTCGGCATCGCACCTTGGCTGAGTCGTCCGGCCCGACACCTCGACGCTCAGCCCAATCCCTTCATCGGTCCAAGCCATTCGCACATCTGCAAAGTTGGCTGAGGTGTCGAGTTCACTCAGCGACGGAATCCGGTAATCCTCAGGTAGCCCAAGCAATCGTCCTGCTTGAGCGAGCCGAGGATCGAGGCGTCGCACGGGGAAAGACCACCGAAACAAGAATCGAGGCGGAACGAGTTGACTCATGCAAATTCCTTCGCGGCGTCATGGTTGGCGCATCAGTGTCACTGGAATGTTGGGTGGGACGCCCTTTGGCGACGCTAACTCGGTCGGCACCCGCCACAACTCCGCGAGGAACTCGGGATCGTTCTCAAAATCCGCGTAGTCGGGAACGGCGTGAGCCTTCAAAAACCGATTCGGCGGCTCAATTGCAGAGCCACGCCCGTGGGGAGCGGGACGCGAGTCATTCGTGTTGAGAGAGCTTGTCATTGTCATCCGACTCCGTTCGATCAGTCTTTGTAGGGTGCGTGGAGTCCTCGGAACGCACCAAACAAGACAACTCCGGACAGGAATGGTGTGCATTACAGCGTTTCAGATAAGTGATGCAAAACGGTCACCGTTCCGTTTGATCATTCCCCGGTCGAGCAGCGCTGCGACGAGATCACCTTGGTATGTTCTTCCGATGTCATCAGGAAGGAATTCGGTACCCAGAAATGTTGCTACACTGCAGATGGAGCCAATCCACTCTACAGTTTTTGAAGCTGCACCATACCTTTGAGAGTTACTACTCGCTGCATGCTGAACGCTCCTATGGCAAGCGATTCTTGGAGACAGGACTTCGATCTCTGGTAACCAGTGAATGATCCCCCGAAACAGTGGAATCCACCATTGCTCACGTAACTCTTCGTTAAAATGCACTGCACGATGAATGATTGCGCTAAAGTGTAGCAGGCCCACCGTAAACCAGAGCTCTGACAATCCTAAAAGCTTCAATCTCAGGAATTGGTTCAAGCGATCCGCCTGTCGGTTGATTTCGTGATGAGGGCAGTACACCCGCCAGAGCTCGCAAGAGCCAAGATATGTTCGCCCCTCCAGAACCATCATATCGGATGCGTCATCCAATATATTGCGACGCGACTGCTTCTCCAACGACTCCGCCCAACTCCCGCTGTCAAGAGCATGAGAAACGATTCGCTTCCACTTTCCCTCGGTCGAGCGTTTGTTTCCAAACAGAGATGTCGGGAACATCCAGCAGTCATGAGTTCGGTCGTATGGCATTCCGCCTTCCTTCGTATGTTGCTCGTGCGTTGATTTGGAAAAGGAGCATTTGGCGTCAGCCCCCCCGGCTTCTTCGGACCAGGCTCAACATGGCGCGTTCTGAGGACTCTACACACCTTACAAGACTATATGGCTTCATTACTCCACCTTCGGCGTCTTCGTGTGCCAGTCGGTGCGTTGTTGGTAGGCCCTCACGGCGGCGAGGATGGCGTTTTCATTGTAGGCTCGGCCGGTGAATTCGAGGCCGGTGGGCAGGCCCCGCGCGCCGAAGCCGTTGGGGACCGTGATGCCGGGCAGGCCGATGGCGTTCGAGGCACCGCTGAGTTCGGTGCTCGTGAAGCCCTGTGACCACTCGGCGAACTTCTGGGTGATGGGGCCGGATTCGGTGTTCAGCGTCGGCGTGACGACGGCGTCGAAGCGGGACAGCAGTTCGTCCATCGCCCGCTGAATCTTGCCTCGAATGCGCAGGGCGTTGATGTAGTCCTTCGCCGGGATGACGAGATTCGAGAACCCGCCGAAGCGGTCTTCGGGAGCGGTCAGTTCCCACACGTCGCCGCTGGTCATGAAGCCCTCGAACGCCGCTCCCATCTCGCACGAGATGATTGTTGACGCGACCGTGCCGTAGGGAAACTCGGGCAGCTTGATCGCCTCGAACGATCCGATCTGCTTGAGGACTTCGAGCGACGCTTCATAGTTCGCACGGACCTCGGGGGCGAGCCGGGCGAAATCGATGTCGAGCGTCGCGAACTTGAAGCGGCGTTGCTCGGCGACTTGATTCTTGTCGGAGTCTTTTCCTGTCCCCTCGCCCCGGCTCTGCGGGGAGAGGGTTAGGGTGAGGGGCTTCTCTTTGGATTTCACTTCGTCTCGCTGAAGACCCCTCACCCCCGGCCCCTCTCCCCGCAGAGC
>JAYVDI010000204.1:0-10423 GCA_043749505.1 Schlesneria sp.
CTTGCGCGTCGGGCTGGTTTTTCGAGGCAAAAACAGGTTTTGAAATGCCCTCTAGCACATCTTGCTCATTGTCGCGTGAGGTATAAGCAGACCGCCTCAATGCTCGACGCGCGGAATATCCCTGCCTTTGAAATAGGCTCCGAACGCGAAAAACGCGGCCGACATCAGTAGGTAGCCGATCGCAACATTCCAAGCGCGATAGACCAGCGCCGTCTCGGCCGAAGGTGCTGAGAACACGAACAGAAAATCGACGCCGTTCCCGCTCAGTTGGTAGGCGTGCGTTAGTCCGATCGCGGCGCAGGCGGCTCCGACCAACGACCAGACTCCCGCCGTAGCGAATTTTCGGTCGATCAGGAACGCCGAGATCGCGGCGAGAATCATGCAGGTGAAAATGTAGCCTCGCTCCAGTGAAATCAGTCCGTGCATCAAGAAGCCGTTCACCTCGACATTCGTGATGCCGTCAGTGGGTGTCCCCGTGGGACTGACACTTGTCAGCAACGCCTGCATTGTCTTGCCTCCGGCCACGAAGAACGCACCATTCATGACAGTGCAGCCCCATGCCGCGATCGCCGGAAACAACCCGACTGCGACAGCGGGGGCATGTTCGCGCGAAACGGCCGAGAACGCTTGAGCTGTGATGATGATGCCGATCCACAGCACGATCGCGATCCCCGACTCCATCGGCACGAGGCTGTTCACTAGGCTGACCGCTCCCGTCAGGCAAAGGGCCGTCACGACGACGCCGTTCAGTGTGGAGTAGCCGGCTCGCGCACCGAGCGCCTTCCAACCGGGGTGCCCAATGTAGATCGTCGTCGGGAAGCAACTTCCAAACAGCGCGGCGCAGATCGTTCCCACACCATTGGCGGCCAGTGACGACCGAGTTCCAAACTTGTCACCCCCCGCTTCGGCCGACTCAATATTTTGCAAACTGCCGATCAAGTTGAACAGTCCCATCGGCACAATGACCGACAACAGTCCGAGCCACTGCGAAGGATCGGCGAGCCGTGCCAAGACGCGTGTCCCGGTGAACGTCGGCAGATAGAAGCCCAACTGGTCGAATGACGCTGTCACGGCAGCAGGCTTCATCGCGGACTCAACGAGCCACGCGGGAGCATCCGGCCAGAGGACTGCCAGCCCGGTCAACAA
The DNA here is from genome assembly GCA_043749505.1 of Schlesneria sp. Taxonomy (GTDB): domain Bacteria; phylum Planctomycetota; class Planctomycetia; order Planctomycetales; family Planctomycetaceae; genus Schlesneria. The sequence goes on from JAYVDI010000204.1 coordinate 1,147, forward strand.
CCACGCGATGCCGGTCCCCAGTGCGACCGAGACCAACCCTCCCGGCAGATGAAATGGAAACGGTGCCTGAGCAAAGTACGTGATCAACACGATTGCCAACGGCAGCATCGCGATGAGCGGCTTCTGAAAAATCTGCAACGCGAACGTCATCGAGATGAACCCGACGGCGATCCCCGCCAGCGTGGAAAGGAGCGCGGCGCGAGGAGTTCGGCGACGAACGGCCTCCGCGATGAAGGCTCCGCAAAACTCGATCAGTCCGCTGCCGATACACGCGACGAGTCCAAACTCCCACGCCAGCGTGGCGGCAGCGTCGGGAGAAAGTCCTTCACCGCGAGCCTTCGCAAACGCCGGTGCCATCACGAAGAAGACATAGACCAGCAGTGACGGCGTGTTGATCCCATACGGCAGCGCGGTGACATCACTGCGCCCCTCTTTCAGCGCGAGGCGTCGTGCCTGCCACGCGTAGAAGAGGTTGCCGATCAGAATGCTGATCGCCGCTCCCGGCAACACATGTTTGTAGAGGAGATAGCTGCTGTCGCCGTTCATCCCGCACAGCCCCGAGCAGAGCGTGAGAATCAGCAGCAGTTGGATCAGGTTGTCCACGAACAACCCGAAGAACCCATCGAGATCACGGCGGACAAAGTAGGGATAGCTCGCCGTCGTGTTCATCGTCTCACTCATAATCTTAATCCTACTCTTGATCCTAATCCCGTCTTTGCTCCCACCGGGGGCCTCACCACGATGAGCGATTCCCCTGCTGTAGCGAAGCGATGTTTTGGAGACACAACATCGCGAACAACATCACCGGAAATCGATTCTCAGGATCGACCGAAAACAGCCACGCGGCCATTCCGGCTGAGACCGGAATGCTGATCTGAGCCGCCAGCCGCTGCGGGTCGCGCACGCGCAACAGTTCCAAGATCGACCGGCAAACGTGCCCGCCATCCAGCGGCAAGACCGGCAGTAAATTGATCAGTCCCCAATAGAGGTTGATCCACCTCAAATTGGAGAACACGAACCACAAGTAAGGCGAAGTTGCCAGCACATGTATCGCGAAGAAGGCGTACCGCACCGCTTCGACCAATGCGAAGAGGCCAAAGCCCGCGAACGGTCCGGCCAGCGAGACGGCCATTTCCCGCCAAGGTGTTCGACGGGAGACTCGTTGAGAAAACGCGAGGCCACCGCCCCAATACAGCACGATTTCGGAAGGCCAATGCAACGCCTCGGCCACCAGTGCATGACCGAGTTCATGCACGAGGATCGACACGAACAGGCAGATCATCCAGAGGAACACGAGGTCCAGATGATCGGGGTTCCACGAGAGCAGCACACTGACCACCCAGAACGACGGATGGACTCGAATCGGAATCCGAAACGCCACCAGCCGCACATCGAACGGCGTCGGATCGAGTCCCAGCATAGCGGCCACCTTCAGCGTGAGGGAAACCCAGCAAAATATCGTACCCGCGCATTGAAGCCTGACGCGCAAGCGAAGTCCCTCTTCGCTTGCGCGTCAGGCTTCGATCTGTAATTCATTTGCCGGGAGTTGCCTGAGATTCAGTGCTACGTGAGTCCGTTCCAGCGACGCTGGACGGCTCATTTTTTGTGCGGACTGTAGCCGCACACGGCGAATGGTTGAAGCGACGGCGAAGATGCTCATGGCGCAGCGAGCAATCGCATCGAAGCCGCGACGGCTGATCTGATCTTCTGGCAGACTTTTCAGAAGAAGAATGAACTCCCTTATCAATCCCGCCTTTGCCCGCCCCTTGTCTGCGGCTACCATGCCGCCCGCTGGCCTGTGGGTCGCACAAGCTCGATTCGTCCCCCTTCATTGGGCGTGACGAATGCTGCGGGGTTACCCCGCGGTCGCCGTGTTGTTCGAGATTCGTGGTGTGAATTGGCATCGTCGGTGGACGGCACCGACGAGCCAATTCGCTACGGGATCGGTTGTGCGGCCCACGGGCCGGCGTTGTTTTTGTCTTCTTGTCTCTCGTTCGATATTCCATTGGAACTGTCGCGAGGCCGGGCCTCGTGAAGTCGGCGAGGCTCCTGCGATTCCGCGGTGAGTTTCTCGCGTCTCTGGGGATGTGGCCTCATGGGGTTTTTCGGTTGGTTGTTCCGCTGGCTCGGTTGGAGTGCGGAGCCGCGCGACGATTGGACGGCTCAAGAGTCATCTCGCCCGAACGAGAAACGAACGCTCCATCAGCCGTCGGATTCGACTGCCGATCGACTTTCACAACTGCCGATGGAACGCGACTCGCAGTCAGTCGCCTCGCTCCTGCCGACAGCCACAACTTCGGAGTCTGCTGTTCGGTCTCGCAAGAATCTGCTCACGCGCCCGAAGCTGACTCCCACGTTGCGAGACCGGTTGCGCCATGACGCTCGGAAGTCGCACGCGACGTTCGTGGAAGTGACCGGCGGGATTCCCTATCGCTACGCGCGATTTGGCTCCGGGACCGGCCGGTATCTCGACCTGAGTCAGGATGGCGATGACGCGCGCTTGCAGGCACGCGGACTCCCAGCGTTCCGCACACCCGAGCAATTGGCCGAATGGCTCGGCATCCCGCTCAAGAAGGTGGCGTGGCTGGTTCATCGTTTCACCGCCGGGCGTCCGAACAACGTCGAGCAAGCTCATTACCACTTCCGCTGGCTCAAGAAGAAGTCAGGTGGTTGGCGATTGATCGAGTCACCCAAACAACTGCTGAAGCAGGCGCAAGTGAAGATTCTGCGCGAGATTCTCGATCACATTCCAACCCACTTCGCGGCGCATGGGTTTGTCATCGGACGGTCGATCGTGACGAACGCTAAGCCGCACGTCGGTCACGCGACGTTGGTGAAGCTGGACCTGTCGAATTTCTACGCGACCGTCGGCTTCTCGCGCGTGGTCGCGTTGTTCCGTGCGGTCGGTTACTCGCGCGAAGCGGCCATCTGGCTGGGACTACTCACCACGTCGGCCATTCCCGGCAACATGGCCTTCCCTGACCGCGATCCCTACGCCTTCGAGCCGTATCTGCGACGCCACCTCCCTCAAGGCGCACCGACTTCCCCCGCGCTGGCAAATCTCTCCGCGTATCGACTCGATCTGCGACTGGCCGGGTTGTCGAAGTCGTTCGGTGCGACCTACACGCGGTACGCCGACGACCTCGCCATTTCGGGACCGCCCGAGTTAGCGAGCGGTCTGCGCGTGTTGATCCCGCTCGTCCAGCAGATCATTCGTGGCGAGCGGTTCCGCGTGAACACGGCCAAGCGCCGCGTGCTGCGAGCACACCAGCGACAGTCGATCGCGGGAGTCGTCGTCAACGCGAAGACCAACGTCGCACGCGATCATTTCGATCGGCTCAAGGCGACACTGACCAACTGCGTGCGCCTCGGCCCATCCACCCAGAACCACGATCAAGTCGAAGACTTCACCGCGCACCTGCGAGGCCGCATCGCCCATATCCAACAACTGAACCGCCCGCGTGGCGACAAACTGCTGACGCTCTTTGAACGCATCGACTGGCAACGTTAGCAGCCTATTGAAAATCGTAGGATGGACGCCCTCGTCCGTCCGCTTCCAACTAGTGAAGACTCGGACGAGGGCGTCCAAGTTACGTCTTTCAACAGACTGTTCGCCCGTCACATTTGTGATTCCTGTACACAGTGAGACTCCCATGGAACGCTGTATCAGCCTATTCGGGTACGTCGTGATTCTCGGACTGGCATGGGCCATGAGTTCACACAAGCGGGTGATTCCGTGGCGAGTCATTTTGGGCGGCACGGCCCTGCAATTTCTGTTTGCCTTCTTGACTCTGAAGACCGTGCCCGGGCTGTGGCTGTTCTCGCGGATCGGCGACTTCTTCACCGAAGTCCTCGACTTCGTCGATGTCGGGTCGAGCTTCGTCTTCGGCGAGGCATTTCGCGAACACTTCTTCGCGTTCAAAGTGCTGCCGACGATCGTCTTCTTCTCGTCGCTGATGTCGGTGCTGTATTACCTCGGCGTGATGCAGGCGGTGGTGCGGGCGATGGCCTGGCTGATGCAGAAGTCGCTCGGAACATCGGCTGCCGAAACACTGTCGGCGGCGGCCAACATCTTCGTCGGTCAGACCGAAGCTCCGCTGCTGGTGCGGCCGTACATTTCGACCATGACGAAATCGGAACTGAATGCCGTCATGGTGGCGGGATTCGGAACGATCGCGGGCGGAGTCCTCGCCGCGTTCGTCGGGATGGGGATTGATGGTGGCCATCTCGTCACCGCGTCGTTCATCGCTGCGCCCGCGTGTCTGCTGATCGCCAAGTTGATGGTGCCGGAGACCGAGACTCCCCAAACACTCGGTCAGGTCGCGGTCGATTTCCGTTCCGAAGATGCCAACGTGATTGATGCGGCGGCGGCAGGGGCGAGCGAAGGGATGAAGCTGGCTCTCAACGTGGCCGCGATGATGATCGCGTTCCTCGCGCTCGTCGCGATGCTCGACAAAGGCGTCATTCTGATCGGCCACCACCTGTTCGCCGCCGAATGGTCGATCAAGGGAGGACTCGGCTATCTGTTCGCGCCGATGGCGTGGCTGATGGGGATCGAATGGCGCGACTGTCTTAAAGCGGGAGAACTGCTCGGCATCAAGATGGCCCTGAACGAATTCGTCGCTTACGAAGAACTCGGTCGCTGGCTGAAGCCCGACTCGCCCGTGCAACTTCAATCCCGCTCGGTCGTCATCCTGACCTACGCCCTGTGTGGCTTCTCGAACTTCGGCTCCATCGGCATCCAAATCGGCGGCCTCGGCGCAATGGCCCCGGAACGCCGCGGAGACCTCGCCCGCCTCGGCTTCAAAGCCATGCTGGGCGGCACACTGGCCACCTGCCTCACCGGCTGCGTCGCCGGTGCGCTGCTTTGAGTTCAACATTGCACCGGCACATCTTGGAAGAAGCACACCACGTCAGAGTTTGAACCGCACCGGCAGCAGCACCGCCAGTGAGGTCTCGACCACGACGTGTGGTTGATCGACATCGACGATCAGGATCGGCAGGTCGTCGGAGAACTCGGCGAGGACTTGGCGACAGGCTCCGCAGGGCGTCGCGCCACCGGTTGTCGCAAGGGCGATGGCTTGGAACCGGCGATGTCCCTGTGCGACGGCGGCGAACACGGCGTTCCGTTCAGCGCAGATCGTCATGCCGAAGGAAGCGTTCTCGACGTTGCACCCCGTGACGACTTGGCCGTCCTCCGTCAGCAGGGCCGCTCCCACGAGGAATTTTGAGTACGGCGCATACGCCTGCTCGCGCACGGCGATGGCTGCGATGAGGAGTTGTTGTTTCAGATTGTCGTTCATGGGGGCACTGTTTCCGAACGTTCACCGTCGTTGATTGTCGTCATGTATCAAACACCATTACGGAGCATCAACGGGTACGAGTAATTCTTCGTTGGCCACCCAGCAGACGAGGTACGGCACTTCACTGTTGCGTTGGTGGATGGCGAGCAGGAACGGCCGGTCGAAAATGAACTCGCGCTTTTCCGGTGGCAGGGGTGAGTGTCCAAGGCCGCTGTCACCGATGATCTCGACACTCGATTCGATCAGCGCGCCCGACTCATCGAGTTGAAACTTGATGAACTGCTGAACGCGCCTCAGCCGATAGGGCGAACTCTCTCCGACGATGATGCGGCGGTTTTGGAGTTCGTCGTACTCGCGGCTCACGTACAGAGCCAGCAGCGGCACGATGAGCTTCTCGCCAACCACAACAGACGCAGGCTTCGCGCCGCCCAGTGGCTTGTGGATGCGGCTCAGCACGGTCTGCCATGTGGCGTCGAGCGTCGTGTCTGGAGCCACTTTGGCCAGCACGATGTGATCGGTCTGCGTCTTCAGGCGGAGGATGAAGTCGTTGCCGCTGGCATAGTCGAGGACATCGACCTGCTCGCGCAAGCTTACTTCGTGTGGCTCCTCCAACTTGTACGTCTGAATCCCGAAGCTCTGCACCGGTCGAATTCCGTCGGCCATCTGGAATGGCAACGGTTCGATCAGCTTGTCGAACTTGGACAGGAACGGCAGCAGCTTGAACAGGTAAGCATAGATCACGAGTTCATCCGTCGCCGTGACCTCGGGCAGAGGCAGCGTCGCGTTGGGGAACTTCTTTGCACGAGTTGCCGATAACTTCGCGAGGATGTCTTCATCGACCGTGCCACCCAGCGCAAGATAAGAGTCCTCCGACAACGCGGATCGGGGAAACCGTCGCTGATTGAGTTGCCGCGCCAACTCGACCGGCGGATTCAACGTGACATCTTCGACCTTCAGGAACCTGCGTAATTCATCCCACGCGATAGGCATCGTCGCACAGGTCACGACGTTCTTTCCCGGTTCGATCACGGCGTCGAGCGTCGGATGCACGACGGTCTTCGGCATGTCGCGATGAGACTTCGCAACAGCGGCTCGATCCGCGCCGAACGTAACTGGTACGCTCAAACCGGCTATCGGCATCGGTCGGCCACTGGCCGCGTTTCCGAGAAAACGAAGAACTTGTTGGTCGATGGTGTTGGCAATGAATCGAACGTGTCCATCCGCAAAACACGTCATTGCTCCGTCAAGGTGTTCGCTGGAGAAGCCGGGCGACGCGCAGCCATTGACCCGGAGTCGCACCTGATCAACCGTCAGATCGCGCGGCTCCGTCCACGGTACGTGAAGGTCGCGGCTCTCAACCACCATCAATGTGCTTGAGGTTCCGTCCGTGATCATGTCCATCGTTGACGCGAACTGTTCCGGCCACATTGTCTCGACGCCGACAATTGCCGAGTAGCTGGTCGCTCCGACAGGCCGGGACGAATCCGAAGGGCAGCCAAAGATCGGCGGCATCTCGGCGATCAGCTTCGCGTTGTTCGGTCCGTCCCAAGGCTCATCAAACCGATAGCGTGCGTACAACTCGTTCAGCCCGAGTTCCGGCAGGATGAGGACTCGCCAACTGTGCATTCGCTTCCCGCTGGTATCAACCACATACGTGGGAGGAAACGAGCCATGCTTCTCGTGGTACTGATTCAATGCCAAGCCAATAGCCTTGAGGTACGATTTGCACTCGTCGCGACGAGCGTTAGCTCGCGCGAGCCGCACCACCGGGGCCAAGATGGCAATCAGGATTGCCGCGATGACGACGATCGCAATTGCCTCGGGGAGCGTCGACCAGCGCAACGAACTTGTGGGACGGGGAACATCCGAGGAAAGGGCGTCACCCGCAGCGTGATCAGGTTCGGTTGCCATCGTGAGCCAGTCCCATCTTTGTGAGGAGCCATCTCTGTCTCGAAGTTCGGCTAACACGGCTAGTGTGCGTGTGGAAAGTCGCTTGTTTCTTGCGGCTCGGCAGGAGCCTCGCCCTCCCGGCAATCGTTTTTCAACAGGCTGCTAAGCCGGACTTCAGCCATCGGTCAGTCCATTCGTTCCGAGATCAGCAGTGGCGGCGTGACGGGTTCTTCTCTGATGTGGATGGCGTTGCGGATCATCGGTTTGACGGCGTTGCATTGAGAATTGGAGGCGAAAACTTTGACGAGCGGTTGTCCGAGTTCGACGCGGTCGCCGATGCGGACGAGCATCTCCAAGCCGACGCCGTGGTCGATGCGGTCGGTCATCACGCGACGGCCGCCGCCGAGTTCGATCACGGCCAGGCCCAGCGCTTCCGCGTTCATGCGTGAGACGAATCCGGAACGTGGCGAGACGATATCTGTCTGCGTCGCCGAGCGGCGGCGGACGGCATTCAGATTTCCGCCCTGTGCGGCAACCATCTCGACAAACTTCGCGAGGGCACGGCCGGATTGAATGTGCTGCTCCAGCAGGCGTTTCGCGGCGGGGCGATCACTGACCGTGCTGGTCGTCAGCAGCAGATCAGCCGCCAGTTCACTCGTCACTTCCCAGAGATCGCTCGGTCCTTGACCTGCCAGCGTGTTGAGTGCCTCGTCCACTTCGAGCGTGTTTCCGACCATGCGGCCGAGCGGCTGATCCATGTTCGTGAGGAGCGCCGACGTTTTGACATTCATCCGCTGCCCGGTCTCGACAAGCGCCGCCGCCAGCTTCCGCGCCGACGACAGTGTTTTCATGAACGCTCCCGAACCGAATTTCACGTCCAGCACGAGAGCGTTCAAGCCTTCTGCCAGTTTCTTCGACATGATGCTGGCGGTGATGAGCGGGATCGATGCGACGGTCCCGGTGACATCCCGCAGGGCGTACAGCTTCTGATCGACCGGCGCGAGTTCGGGCGATGCCCCGGTGATCACACAGCCAACGTGATTGGTGATGGTGCGAATTTCATTGAGCGACAGGTTCGTCCGAAAGCCGGGGATCGCTTCGAGCTTGTCGAGCGTTCCACCCGTTGAGCCGAGGCCTCGCCCCGAGATCATCGGCACGCGCAAGCCGCAACACGCCAGCAACGGAGCGAGGATTAACGAGGTCTTGTCCCCCAGACCGCCCGTCGAATGCTTGTCCACCACGGGGCCGAATACGAATCGCTGCCGTGCTCGCATCAGCTCGGCAATATTCCCGAAGTCGGCGGTGTCGTTCACCTCGGATGCCAACTCCAGCCGGGAATCGCTGAACCACGCGCCATCCAGCGCCCGTTTCTCGGCGAAGGAGTGACCACCGAGAAACGGCGGTGCCAACACGTCGGGAAGTTCCGTGGTGTCGCGTCCGCCGAGAGCCAGTTCCGGCTGGCTGTCGATGCGGGCTGAATCGTCTAGTAGCAACGTCGGCTCGGCAGGCTGTGGTGGCGGAGAAACACCCGGCGGAAAAATCACGGGCGGCTCTAACTCGACGGTGTCTTTGCGTTGAACGACCGACGGTAGATTCAAACCTTCGCCTCGTTTCGCTCTTTCTTTGATTTGAATGACGGCAGTGTCGTTGCCGTCCAGCCGTTGCTCGACCGGTTCACCACTTCGGCAAGCGATTTCCGCGTCGGACGGTGATGGCGAACGCTGCCATTCGAGCTTCTTGCCAGACGCCAACATGCACGCGGTCAGCGCGGTGGTCTCGGCGTCCGTCATTCCTTGCAGATAGATCGCCATCGCCAGCGCAGACATCTGATAATCGGGAATCGTTCCCGCCGAGAAGCTGCCAATGAAGAACGCAATCTCATCCGCAGCCAACTCGTGGCCGTCCCGCTTGCGAGCAATGATCGTGACTGGATTCATGTCATCTCCACATTAAGAGCAGACTCGTTAGGGGTCTCTCGCCGCCAAGGCGGTCTCGTTTCACCGCATGGGCCGTGTTGAATCATTCTTGGTGAGCCGGGTGGCGTCAGCCCCCGGATTCATACGCTTGAAATCCGGGGGCTGACG
>JAYVDI010000205.1:0-10525 GCA_043749505.1 Schlesneria sp.
CCGGGGGGCTTACGCCGCCCCGCTCAGAAAGAACCCGTTGTTGGGCGCGTGATCGACGATCTCGTCAACCTGATGGACCTCGCTCCGACGTTTCTTGAAGCCGGTGGTGTGAAGGCTCCACCCGGAATGAACGGCCGCAGTTTGGTCGGCGTCTTGAAGAGCGAGAAGTCGGGCCAGGTCGATCCGTCGCGCACCTGGAACATCAGCGGTCGCGAACGTCATGTTGGCACGGCCCGGGATGACAACAAACCTTACCCCCAGAGATGCCTCCGCACCACGGAGCATCTCTACATCCGCAACTTCGCCCCCGATCGCTGGCCGCTCGGAAGTCCTGCGGGAGTGACAACCGACTCGGCCCCCGATGCCACGGCCCTGTCGAACAATACTTACGCCGCCTTCGCCGACATGGACGCCAGCCCGACAAAGGCGTGGCTCATCGCGCACCGTCACGACCCGCAATGGAAGTGGCACTACGACTATGCCTTCGCCAAACGACCGGCCGAAGAACTCTACGATCTGCGCAGCGACCCGGAACAAACCCAGAACGTCGCCTCCGACCCAGCCTATGCCGCGACGAAGGCCGAACTGTCCGAACGCCTCATCAAAACCCTGACCGAAGCCGGCGACCCGCGCGTCACCGGCGATGGCCAAACGTTTGAACGCACGCCGTTCACCGATGCCGTTCCACAGGGTAATCCGAAGGCAAAGAAGGCTCGCTGAAGTCCGGCTTAGCTTTGTTAGCCGGACTTCTCTCCGGGAGGATGTACTCCCGTTCCGAAGTCCGGCTTTAGGAAAAGCCGGACTTCGAGAATCTCACGCATGGAAAAAGACCGTCTCGGCCGTCTTGCGGAGCAGCCACTGCTTGTCTTCGGGGGTGAGGAAGTCGATCCGGTCGCGGATCAGGCTGATCGAGGCTTTGTAGTTGTTGGCCCCTTGAACTTGGTACGGGCAGTCGCTCGCCCACATCAGGCGCTGCGGGCCGAAGGCGTCGTACAGCCGTTTGATCATCGGGATCAGTTCGAGGTGCGGAGGGTTCTTTTCGCCGAGGGCGTAGTAGGCCGAGACCTTCACGCTGGCGTGTTTGTGCCGGGCTAACCGGCAGAGATTTTTGAGGTCTTCATCGCGAAACTGACCATCAGCTCCGATCCGGGCAAAGTGGTCAATGACCACCGGCGTGTCGGGATGTCGTTCACACATTCGATCGACGCCCAGCAGGTCCGACGGATTGATCAGGCAGCACATCGCCTGCCGCGTCTCGGCCCCGGTCTTCCACATTTCAATCATGCCCGACTCATCGAGCCACGCTGCCTGCTTCTCCTTCCGCACGAACGGCGTGATGCGGAAGCCGGTGACACCCAAAGGCAACAGCCCACGCATCGTCTTGCCGGGCGAGGGGAGTTGATCGTTGACCATGCCGACAATGCGAAACAGTTTCGGACGCCGCTTCACCGCATCAATCAGGTACGAGTTGTCGAACAGGTGGTAGACCGAATGCTGGATCAGAACGACTCGCCCGACTCCTTCGGGACGAGCGATCGCCATCAGTTCGTCATCGGTGAAGCTCGGCGGATTGAGATCCTTCTTCGTCTGACCGTTCACGAGCGGGAACTTGTCGGTCTCCGGCGGCCAGATGTGCGAGTGAGCATCAATCCACGGCAACTCGTTCAAATCGGCCGGCGCGGCGTCGGCAATGGCGGTCGCTCCCAAGGCAATGGCTCCCGTCATCAGGGCCTGTCGTCGTGTCAGAGTGATCGCGGAATTCATGGTCATCCTCGCTGAGAGACTATCCGGAAACAATACGCCATTCGGGTGTGGTACGGCCGACTCGTGACGAATTCCACTCGGACTCAGGCGACGGGGTGGCGGATTAAGTCGGGCCATTCCGCCGAAACCAATCAAAAGAAACGACACCTGCCGTTGCGACCGTTTTTCACTCGTGCGGCGAAGAGTGAGAGATTGGCGAGCCGCATGCCGTCAAGCTGCGGGTTCTTGATCGTCGCTGGAAACCCGTGGCCTTGGACGAGCGGCCAGAAATGATTTACCAGAACACACCAACCCGAAGCGTGAACGAGGGCCAACAGCCTGTTAGGGCCTCATCGAGACGGGACCAGAGTCAGCCGTGTTTCGGCGGTTACAGGTAGGTCGCGTTCGTCGAGTGATTTGGCTCGGATCGTGAGCGGGTGGAAGTCGAAGCCGCTGGCGGCGTTGGTAAGCTCCACGGTCAGTGTGCCTGAGTTTTGATTGCCTGAGATTTCCACGGGGGCAGCGATGATTCCGTGACATCCCTGAGGTACGACCAGTTCGATTGTCACGGATTTGTCCAACCCACGGTCGCGTTGCAGTCGCAGCGGTAACTCCAATCGTTGCCCCGGCGCGGTGGCGAACGTGGTGCGAGAAAGCTGCAAAGCGAGTCGCCCCGGATCGACAAGGGCAATCATTTGGTTGTGCTGGTCGTTGGAACTGTAGCTGACCGTGTGTTGGCTGCCGTCGAGATCAGCCACGACGCCCGACACGCTGAGTGTTGAGCGGCAGGTCCGTCCGATCTCCATCCACGGAGGCAGCACAACGGCAAACTCGAAGTCGCTCTGTCCGGCGGGGACCGTAACCGGCGACGCCGTGACACCCTGCAAGTGCCGCCCCTGTCGGTCGGCCATGCTCACTTCGAGTGGCCCCTCAAAGCCATTGCGTTCCACGCGGTATTTGCGGACGAAGACCGCCCCACGAGGGATAAATTTCGTCTCGAAGATGCCAACGAACTTGAATGGCGTCACGGGGACAACTGCGAGCCAGAACGAATTGCTTTCGACGGCAACCGTCGCGGCTCCGGCTGGACGAGTTACTTCGCGAGTACTCGCCGTTTGAACAATTTCACATTCGCCGATTTTGGATCGGCCGATGATCTTAATGGGGACCGCAGTGATGCAGGCGTTGGCCTCGACTTTGAACTGCAGCTGTGCCTCCTTCTGATTCGCGGTGATCATCACAGGAGAGACGAGCGTGACTCCCGGCGGCAGTCCCTCCGCATCCAACACGACCGCTTCCTTAAAACCGGGTCCGCGATCCAGCGAGACCTTCACGTTGCTGATCTTTCCACGCTCGATATTTATCGCATCGACAGCGAGCGACAGCGAGAACTCGGGCTGTTCGGTGGATGTCGCGCGGACGCGGTATGCAAACCGCGCGTCTCCCCGCGAGGCCAGCCGATCTTGCACGATCAAACGGTACTGGCCATCAGTGGGAGCGATGAATCGCAATCGCGCGTCAGTGAGTCCGTTGCCGAGATCGTCGGCCGCGGCGAGTCGTTTGCCGTCCGCATCGAGCACTTCCAGCACCGCGTCGAGCGGAGAGCCGAATCGAGCAGTGCGAGTCTCAAACTGGTACTCGATTCCCTTGGACGCGGCGAACTGCCAGACATCGATATCACCGGACTGTTGAATGCGGCCGTTGAGAATGCTCGGCACGGAACACAACTGTGCGGTCACGTCGTTCGGTTCGACTTCAAGCTGTTCTTCCAAGTCGTCGAGTTCCAGTCGAACATCGCCCCACGATGATTTCGCGTCCTCCAATCGCCAGACCATTTCGGAGCCTTCCTCAGGCAACATCAGCTCGATCTCAGGTTGCGGTAGATTGACGCCGCTGAGCTGGAAGCGAGTCTTCGTGCCACGCTGTCCTCCCAACGGATAGACCACATCCAAGCACGGGCCGGTCGTGACAGTCAGCCGATAGACATAATCCTGCATTCCGCCAAACGCGGTGTCATGGATGCGAATTTGATGTTCACCGTCATTCCGCACGATGAATCTCAACAACGGTGTGGACGTTCCTTCGGGAAGCTGCTCCCCCAATACACTCCCCGTGGGATCGCGAACTTCGATTCGAGCGTCCAGAGGCGAACCGAATATCGACGTGGCGACCGAACACGATACGGTCTGCCCCGCTCTCAACGTGAAGCTCCAAGCGTCCACATCCTCGCGCGGAAAGATACGACCGTTAATGGTGACGGGGAGGTCAACATGAATCGCCGGAGCCGTGCCTTCTATTTCGTCTTCGGTTATTTCCTTGAACTCGCCAACGACGAATCCCAGTGGCGCAGTCACGCCTTGCGAAGTGGCGATGCGCCATGTCTGCAGCCCCAGCGGCGTAGTTGCAGCGATTGCGAGCGATGCTGAAAAATCGCGCGGATAATCTTCCTTCTGCTGCGAAGCAGGCTGCGGAATGACCGGCCCTTCAAACCACCGCATGCTCATCGGGACCAGCCTTTCGGGCGGCATAAGCCTCGCGTCCAAACATAACAAGCGGGGCGATCCATTCAGATTGCACCCGCCGATCCGTGTCGTGACCGCATTGCCACGCTGGCCTCCTGCTGGAAACGAGTAATGGGCCGATGGCGGGTCGGCCAACAAGTCACTTGCTGCGCCCAATCCAGCGACGATCAGCCCGCAAAGTGCGAATCGTAAAGTGAGAGTTGTGTTCATTTCTAATCCCCATTCTTCATGGTGCTGCGAGTTCAGCACGGTGCAGGATAGACTTCCTGCTGGCCGGTTTGCCATGACAACGATCATGTCACGTTGGAATTAGAGTTCTCCTGTTAAACGCACTGACAATCAAAACGCTCAGGCAACGCAAATGCAGCACAACGATTTCATTGTTTACCGAATACATTGCCTACCCAACTACCGACCGTTTCCGGTCTCAGCAGGATTAAGGATTCAAGGGGAAATTAGCGGGGTCAAAAACGGGTGAAGTTGAAACAGACAAGAATTCTCGTTGAAAAACAGCCCTTCGATGATTGACAACTCGAACAGACAACACTTTACTCTGCCTCCGGGTCGCCGCTGAGGAGTGCCCCAGACAGGGATGTCGAACAGGGAAATGGACTTTTCTGAGTCGCGAGATCACTTTTGGTCACGAAGATCACAACCTGAGGAGTAGGAAATGTCGGAAGCAAAGAAGGCGAAGTCTAAGACGGAAGTTCTCACGGCCTTGGCAGAAGCCACCGGACTGACCCGCAAGGATGTTGGAAATGTGTTCGCCCAACTGAGCGAACTGATCGGCAAAGAGATCGGCAAGAAAGGACCTGGTGTCTTCAGCTTTCCGGGACTCCTGAAGATTCAGGTAATTCGTAAGCCAGCCACCAAGGCCACGACTCGTAAGAACCCGTTCAAGCCCGATGAAATGATGGAAGTCAAAGCCAAGCCTGCTCGTAATGTTGTGAAGGTTCGGCCGCTCAAGTCCCTCAAGGAAATGGCGTAGCCTCCCGAGTGCGAGCGTTAGACTTTGGATCGCTCGCCAGAGGCTCCCGGTTGGAAGGAGCTTATTATGCTTGTCCTGTCTCGTAAGAGAAACGAAAGCATCGTCATCGACGGCTCAATTGTTATCACGGTTGTTGAAATCCGTGGCGATAAGGTTCGACTTGGTATTGAGGCCCCTCGCGAAGTGCCGATCCACAGGCAAGAAGTTTCGGCGGCGATCGCTGCGGAGATTGAACTGTCGGTGGCAGCGAAGTCTGACTGCGAAGAATGATTTCTGGCGTTCCGATGTGAGTGGTGTTTTTGGTAGCCAGTTGTGTTTTGAAAAATGAGTGATCGCTGCGATTTCTCTTAGTGCTTGATGGCCCCATCGTCTAGAGGCCTAGGACAACGGATTTTCAGTCCGTGAACTGGGGTTCGAATCCCCATGGGGTCAGTATTTCGGTTGAGATTGAATCGCATCGAACGGAAAGCCCCTGCGTACGCAGGGGCTTTTTTGTTTCTTGCGCGAAGCAACGCCAACCAAAAAAATCATTGCGAAACGTGATGTGACAAGTGATCGAAGCCGTTGCCGCTGATTCGCAGCAGCAGTTCCAAACCCGTTTTCGGAGCGGAGGACTTGTATCGGGCGTGGTTGGTTTTCAGGGGTTTGAAACCGCCTCTAGCAAAACTGCGGGGCGGTGATTCGCGCCGCCACTTTGGATTAGCACGCTGCCTGCGGCCGTCTTGTCCAAGTGGACATCATCGAATCTTGAGGCTCGCTACGGCGAGCAAAGCCAACAGGGCCGAACCAATCCAGAATCGAACGACAATCTTTGTTTCCGGGATGCCTCGAAAAACGAAGTGGTTATGGAGCGGACTGCAAGCGAGGATGCGGCACCCCGTCAGGCGGTAGCTCGAGACCTGAGCGATCACGCTGAGTGTTTCCACGACGAAGACGCCGCCGATGATGACGAGCAACACTTCCTGTCGCACCACCAGCGCTCCGTATCCGAGGAGCGCGCCGGTCGGGAGCGAGCCGGTGTCGCCCATGAAGACTTCGGCGGGGTGGCAGTTGTACCAAAGGAATCCGAGCATCGCTCCGACCATGGCTGCGAACAGTACGCCCAATTCACCGGCTCCGACCATGTGCGGGATACAGAGATAATCGGCCATCAGGCGGTGACCGCTCAGGTATGACAAGGCGGCAAACGCGAGACCCGCGAAGACGAGGCAACCCGCCGCGAGGCCATCGAGTCCATCGGTCAAATTGACACCGTTGGAACTGCCAACCATGACGAAGGCGGACCAACCAATGAAGCCTGCTCCGAGGAACAGGCTCATTTGTCCGAACGGAAAGACCACGTCCAATCCCTGTGGCTGACTGAGTTGCACCATATAGAGCCACGACGAAACGGCCAGAGCGAAGACAAATTGAGCGACCATCTTTTGTCGCACTGACAGTCCTCGCCGCTTGGTGCTGATCTTGATCCAGTCATCTATCGCACCGAGGGAGCCGAATCCGACGACGACGAGCAACGCTTGGATTACGTAGCGATTGGAAAGATCTGCGCAGCAGATCGCCGCCACCACAATTGCGGCCACGATGAACAAGCCGCCCATCGTCGGCGTGTTGCTTTTGGCGGCATGGAGTTCGTTAAGGCGAGCCGATGCGCTGTCGATCCGTTCGCGGAAGCGAGATTTCAGCCAACGAATGGCAAACGGCCCGCACACGACGGCAGTCATGAACGACACCATTGCGGCGAGCGCGATTCGCGCGGTGAGGAAGACGTGAGAATCGCCAGTCGCAGCGTCCGCCAACCAGAAACCATAATGTTTGAGAAGCCAGACGAGCATCAGGGGCGGTCCAATTGCTCCAAGGAGATAAGTCCAAAACACAACACACAAGCGAAGCCGACTTTTTTCAGCCCTATGCGGGCAATACGGAGCCGAGTGCCGGGAGATGATCCCCCCGGCACCCGGTCGTTGATTCCGCCACCGAGACAAACAAAACGACTGACCCAGTAGCCGCGTCATCTGCTCTTGGAGCACTCGCAGCCGGCGCGACCCGGACCGCATGGATTCCCGCAAACCCCGTACTCGTGACGGAACCGATTCTCCTGCTGTATTGTGGTGATTCGTTCAACCGTGTAACTCAGGCACAATGCCGTTGAGTCGCATCCCCTCTCAGTGTCATTTCAAGACTCGCTCGATCTCGCAGCCAGTCGATGATTCGTTCCATGCGCGTGGCGCGTGAGCCTTTGATGAGCAGCGTGTCGCCCGGTTCGAGCCAGCAATCGAGGACGGCCTTCGCCGTTTCGATGTCAGGCGAGGCGGCGATCCGATGCGGGGCCATTCCGGCGCGTTCGGCTCCGTGAGCGATGTCGTCCGCGTGGGAGCCACAGGCCAGCAGAAGTTCGATGCCAAGTTGAGCGACCAGTGCGCCAATCTGTTCGTGTTCGCGAGCGGCGGTTGGACCGAGTTCCTTCATGTCGCCAAGGACCACAATGCGCTGTCCAATCCCAGGCAGTTCGAGGTCTTGCATCATTTGGCACGCGGCGGCAACCGACTTCGGGCTGGCGTTGTAGGTGTCGTCGATCACGGTCCACGAGCCGATTCGCTTGAGATTGCAGCGACCTTCAATTGGTTGGAAGTAGGACAACCCTTGAACGAGTGACTCCGGCCGCACACCGATCTCACGTGCGATCGCGATTGCACAGAGCACGTTGGTCAGATGATGACGCCCGCAGATTGGCGCGTCGAACTCAACGCCGTCTGCGTGGAACCTCAGTCCCTCGAAAGAGGCTTGGACGCGCGTCGCCTGCAAATGGTTGTCGTCCCCTTCGCCGACGAAGATCACGGGGCAGGGTGCTCGGTCAGCCATCTGCCTCAGAATCGGATCGTCTCCCGGCAGGACGGCGAACCCGGTGGATGGCAGGCATTCGAGCAACTCACCCTTTGTCTGGATGATCGCGTCGAGGCTGCCGAAGCTGGCGAGATGAGCCGGACCAATGGCGGTGACGACGCCGATCTCGGGGATCGCGATCTCGGCCAGTTCGCGAATGTCGCCGGGGCGAGACGCACCCATTTCCAAGACGGCGAACTCGTGCTGGTGTTCGATGTCGAGCAAGCTGAGCGGCAGACCGATCAAGTTGTTGAAGTTCTTGCGACTCCGCAGTCCCTCGAATTCGGAGGCGAGCGCGGCATGAATCAGATCGCGCGTCGTCGTCTTTCCGACACTGCCCGTCACGCCGATGACGAGGGTTTCGAGAGTCGAGCGATACCAGCGGGACAACCGTCCCAGTGCGGCGAGCGAATCGTCCACAAGCAGCGTTCGTCCGATGATCGACTCACCGCGCGAGCGACTCGTCACGCAGAGTGCGGCACCCCGTTCGAGTGCCTGCGGAATGAAATCGTGACCGTGACAACGTTCGCCCTGCAAGGCCCAAAAGAGATCGCCCGGTCGCACCTCGCGCGAGTCGATACAGACGCGAGCAAACGAGAGATCGGTCGTGGGTGCTGTCGCCAACCGACCACCGGTGGCGTCGATCAAATCTCGCAGGTTGAGCAGTTCCATGATCAGGCACTCGCTCGCCGTTGCTGGCCCAGTTGTGGTCGCCATCGTTCCGACAGAAACGTGCGTGAGACCTGCCGATCGTCGAACGGAAGATGTCTTCCGCCGATGATCTGTTCGTTCTCGTGCCCCTTGCCTGCGATCAGCACGCTGTCGCCGGGCCGAGCGATTTCGAGTGCTTGTTGAATTGCCGCCCCGCGATCCGGTTCGATGATCGACTCACCGTAGGACACCGACATGCCGCCGACGATTTCGTCGATGATCGCCAGCGGGTTCTCACTCCGCGGGTTGTCACTCGTGACGATCGCCACATCGGCCAGCAATGCGGCACGACCGAGAAGCGGCCGTTTGGCGCGATCGCGATCGCCACCCGCACCGAACACGCAGATGATCCGCCCCGGCGTGATGCTCTTCAAACTTTGCAGGCACCGCCGCAACGCGTCGTCTGTGTGCGCGTAATCGACGAAGACTTCAAAAGGCTGGCCGCATTGAATTCGTTCAAGCCGGCCGGGGACACAGTGAAACTGCTCGATCCCCGTGACGATCTCGTTGGGGGTGAGTCCGAGATGGAACGCGATGGTTGCGGCGGCAACACAGTTGGAAATGTTGTGTCGCCCGATCAACGATGTCGCGCAGTCGAGTGTCGTGCCGTGGAGTGACAACCGGAAGCGGCTTCCGTCCATCGACTCTTCACGCACTTGTGCCGCCACATCGGCCGTCGGTCGCAGCCCATACGAAACGAATGAGGCTGAATCGGACACGCGATCTCGCAAGGACCAACTTCCGGGATCATCGGCATTCAGGGCGACAAGCCCACCCGGCCGCACGATCTCCAGCACGCGGGCTTTCGCCGCGCGATACGGCTCGAAGCTGTGGTGATAGTCGAAGTGGTCCTGCGTGATGTTCGTGATGAGCGCCGCTTCGAGCTCAATCCCTGCCGCGCGACCCTGGTGAAGTGCGTGGCTCGACAATTCAATGGCGGCGTGAGTCGTCCCACGCGAAGTCATGCGATGCAGCCAGCGAGCGAGCGAGCGTGAATCGGGTGTCGTGAGGCTGGCCGGTTCAATCGCGAAGCCGTCCGAGTACTCGACCGTTCCCAACACGCCGCAACGGCGACCAGCTCGTTCGAGCATCGTGCGCACGATCCAAGTCGTCGTGGTCTTGCCGTTTGTCCCGGTGATCCCAGCCACTTCGAGCCGTCGGGTCGGGTCGCCAGCCAGCGCTTCACACACGCGCGAATACGCGGAGCGCACATCGGGAACGACACATTGCGGGATCGGCACGCCGGTCATTGGCCGGTTCACCAGCAAGCCGTTCGCTCCGCGAGCGACCGCCTCATGAACGAACTGCGCCCCATTCGCCTTCGCACCCTGAACGACCGCAAACAGGCTTTGAGGAGTCACGTCGCGGCTGTTCTGGAACGCATCGGTGGCACAGATGTTGGCACAGCCAACGAAGCTCGCTTGTGGGAACAGACGACGCAGACTGACTGCGACTGGGAATGTCGAGACCGTCGAAACCACCGCGAACGCCTCCATGCAGACACGACCGAATTCCTTCCGGTCGCCGAGCGGCGGACTTGTCCCCGATAAGCTGGAAACGGTCAAGGCGATCTTGTCTCGGGGCATTGTCACGAGGGTGCAGTAGCTCATTGGTGGTAGCCCTGTCGCTCCGCGACAGGAAGCGCGATCGCAGACAGGCGTATTGCGTTGGGTTGAAGTGA
>JAYVDI010000206.1:0-20130 GCA_043749505.1 Schlesneria sp.
CCCAGATCCGCAGCGTCCCCTGAGCCCGCTGTTCCATGAACACGAATTTCCAGTTGTCAAATCGCAGGCCGGTGAGCTGCTGGTCGTCGTTGCAATACAAGAACGAGTCGCGCGGCCCCTTCTTGACCTGCCCGGTCAGATACGGGACCAGGTTGTATCCGTCGAGGTGGACCTTGTAGGTCATGTCCCCAACCTTATACCCCTTGAGCAACTTCTCGGTCACGTCGGTGTCGCCGGCAATGGCGAGCAGCGTCGGCAGCCAGTCGAGGTGGGCGATGATTTCGTTTGACACGCTGCCCGGCTTGATCTTGCCCGGCCAGCGGACCATGCACGGCACGCGGTACGCGCCCTCCCAGTTCGAGTTCTTTTCGCTGCGGACGGCGTCATCACCCCGTCCGGCCACGAGTTCATGTGCGGGCCGTTGTCGGTCGAGTACATGACGAAGGTGTTGTCCGCGATGCCGGCATCGTCGATCGCCTTGAGCACCGTGCCGACATTCTTGTCGTGGTCAATCACGGCGTCGTGGTAGGGGCTTTGGAAGCGACCAGACTGACCGATGCTCTCCGGCTTCGTTTGGGTGCGGAAGTGCATGTGCGTAAAGTTCACCCACAGGAAGATCGGCTTGTCGGCCTTGACCTGCCGCTTGATGAAGTCCGCCGACCGAGCGGCGATGTCATCGTCGATGGTCTCCATCCGCTTCTTGGTCAGCGGGCCGGTGTCCTTGATGGTTTGCTTGCCAACCTTTCCAGACCGCGGCTCCACGGTTTCGTCGTCTTTGTCCGAAGCCTTGCAGTCCAACACGCCACGAGGACCGTATTTCGCGCGGAACGCGGGATCCTTCGGGTATAGTCGGGAGTTCCGGCTCTTCCTCGGCATTCAAGTGGTACAGGTTCCCGTAGAACTCATCGAACCCGTGAACCGTTGGCAGGAACTCGTTGCGATCACCGAGATGATTCTTGCCAATCTGGGCCGTCGCATAACCGAGCGGCTTGAGCATCTCCGCAATGGTCGGATCTTCCTTCCGCAGTCCCAGTGTCGCACCAGGCAGGCCGACCTTGGTGAGTCCGGTTCGCATGCCGTGTTGGCCCGTGATGAACGACGCCTGATCGGCCGTGCAACTTTGCTCGGCGTAGTAGTCGGTGAACATCATGCCTTCTTTCGCCACGCGGTCGATGTTGGGCGTCTGGTAGCCCATCACGCCGTGCGAGTACGCACTGATGTTCGACTGCCCGACATCGTCCCCCCAGATGATGACGATGTTCGGCTTCTTGCCCGCCTTCGTCGCCTTCTCAACCTGAACCAGCGTCTCAGCGTTGGCCTCAGCGACCGCGTCGGCCAGAGCCAGCGTGCGATCCAGGGCCAGCGCACACTCTGGGCAATATGCAAAGTATGGGAATTGGTCGATATAGTTTTTGTGCATTCGCGCCGATGGGCCATGAAAACAAGTGTTTTCTCGAAGTTATGTCGCTCAGAACCGAACAATTTGGCGTGGTTGAATCGGTGATTGGCTATATACAGCCATGCGGAGTCCGCCTCCACTACTCCGTTTCATGCCCGTAAACCAAGCTGAAACCTTGACTTAGTGTGCGCTGGCCCTGGCGTGCGATCGAGCTTCGAGTCGCAGCACGGAGCTTTATGGTCTCTGATCGCTCCGCGATCAGAGCGATTGATCGCGGAGCGATCAACGACACTCGATCCCGCAACGGATCGTGGCTAGCCCGATGCCGTGACGAAGCCGAGCACGGCTCCCGCCGCCAGCACGGCCACTGTTTGAAGTTACTTCGAGAATCTCATAGATGCTTCCTTTCCAAAGTGGTTCGACTCGTTCGTGGCCGACGCCGTCGTGGGGCAGGTTTGTAACCTGCCCGTGAAATGTCACCGTTGTCAGTGTTTTGTGTGTCACTCGAAGTCCGCGGCCCTCTTTTGCGGGCAGGTTACAAACCTGCCCCACGGGACTTCACACAACGAAACCCAACGTGGGACATGCCCGTGTCGGGCGACAATCCATGCCGAGCACTCGGCCGATAGCGCGAACAATACTGGTCATTGCACAAGAAAGAACCGCCCCGCTGTGCTCGGCTGACAGATCGCGGGTTGCGCGGATCGAAGCCGCGTTCGATGATGGGATTGGCAATCACTTCCGAGCCGACTCGACGAGCGTAGGCGTCGTGGTCGTAGGCATCGGAGCACCACTCCCAGACGTTGCCGGCCATGTCGAACAAGCCGAACCCATTCGGCTTGTTCGATCGCACGGGAGCCGTCCGCACAAAGCCGTCCGCCTTCAAGTTCGTGTGCGGAAACTCTCCCTGCCAGATGTTGGCGAAGACGCGCGAATCGCTCGGAGCGTCATCGCCCCAGACATACGGCTTGTCGATCAACACGCCGCGCGCCGCGAGTTCCCACTCGGCCTCAGTCGGCAATCGCTTGCCCGCCCACTTCGCAAATGCGACGGCATCATCCCAAGAGACCTGTACGACCGGATGATCCTCACGGCCATCAAGTTTGCTCTCCGGCCCTTCAGGATGTTTCCAACTCGCGCCGGGAGTCCACTTCCACCACTGCGAGAAATCTTTGAGGTCTACCGCT
Source organism: Schlesneria sp. (assembly GCA_043749505.1). Lineage (GTDB taxonomy): Bacteria > Planctomycetota > Planctomycetia > Planctomycetales > Planctomycetaceae > Schlesneria. Next base: position 2,587 of record JAYVDI010000206.1, read on the forward strand.
CCCTCAGTCATCGTGAAGACCAGCGACCCCGCGACTAATTTGTCTTTCGACGGAGCCGGCGTCCCCGGCGGAGACTGCGCCAGAATCTCCTCGACGGTCGGCACCTTCTCCGCCGTCGTGACGTACTTCGCGGCCTCAACAAACGCTGCAAACTGTGAGTTGGTCACTTCGGTCTCGTCGATCCAAAACCCATCGACGCGCACCCGATGCGCCGGCTTCTCATCCGACCAGCCGAGTTCCGAATCGGTCCCCATCGTAAACTCGCCGCCGGAGATCCGGACCATCCCCGGCACCGCAGCCGACAGGCGGCCCGCCTGTCGGCTGCTTGGCGACCGAGCGAGAACCACCTCACGCTCGGCTCGCGGCGTGTTCCACACTCTCGTGGCTGTGAACACGATGGCAAATGCGGTGATTCCCGCGCCCAACGTCCAGAAGTTGCTCTTCATGATGTCCGTCGATTGTTCCGAATTCGCGGCAGTGCGTACCACGGATTTGTCGTTTTTGAAATGGGCACGAGGGCGTTTCAAAACGGTAACTCCCTCGCTTTGCGAGAGGAAGGCCGAGCGTGAAGTTGTCGTCTTGAGCCGCAGCCATCCCAAACGTGGAACGCATTTGCCATGTCGCCACGTTCCGTTGCAAACGATGTCCAAGCGTAGGATGGGCAGTAATGGCCAGTGCTGCGTCAATGCTTGAAATTGGGGTTTCACAAATTAGCCGCAGGGCGCTAGCCCCGGTTGTTTTGCCGAGAACCGAGGCTAGCGCCGCGCGGCTAATTCGTTTTACGGGACAGAGCCTAGCCCGATGCGCAGCGGGGCTAGACATTCGATGACGAGAAAGCCCTCGCTTGCGCGTCGGGCTCGTTTTGAAATGCGCTCTAGCGAGTTGCGTCACGGTTGGCGAAACTCGTGGACTCATGAAGATAACTCTCGTGCAAAGTTTGTCTCACTGGAAAGGTGTTCGTTTCTGATGTCGATGGCCACGAGTTCAGCCGCGGAATTACAGCGCGAGGGTGTCGCGTGGCCGGTCCAGATCGCTGGCTGGTGCTGCGGGCTGGCCACATGCGTCGTCGCGATGCTCGGTTTGATCGCCGAGTGGGATCCGGGACTCGCCACCGCTCAGTTGTTGTGGCTGGCAGCGGCTCCCATCGCGGTCATGCTGTCCCGCTCGCGACGCGCCAGGCCGATCGCGCGAGTTGAAACGCCGACTCCCATACAAGGAAGTTTGGCGACAGATTGGTTACTGGCGTTGTTGTGTGCGGGAGTCTCGCTCTCCGTTAGTTCCGTGATCGCGACTCAGATCGGAGACCTCCCGCCTGCATACCACGATGAGTACAGCTATCTCTTCCAAGCGAAGACGTTGTTGGCGGGACGATTCTCGTTCCCGAGTTCACCGGTTCATCCCGAACTGTTCGACCAGATGCACGTCCTGAATGAAGGCCGGATGGCGTGCCGCTATTATCCCGGGACCGGTCTGTGGCTGGCACCGTTCGTCGCGTTGGGCCATCCGTATTGGGGGCCTCAATGGGCGGGAGCCATCGCCACATTGCTTCTCTTCTGGGCGGGACGAGAACTGGGCGGACGGTTCGTCGGCGGGATCGCCGCGCTGACGATGGCGTTGTCGCCGGGAGTCGGCTTGTTCGGCAACATGCTGCTGGCTCACCACCCGACGCTGGTTGGGTTGGGAGTCTTTTTGCTCGGGATCACGCGACTCGGGCGAACACGTTCCGGCTGGGATGCGGCTCTCGCAGGGAGCGGTCTCAGCTTCGCCATGCTCTGCCGACCGATGACCGCAGCCGGAATCGGACTGCCGTTCGGAGTGGAAGTGGTTTGGTGGCTGCTGCGCGGCGACTTCAAGGTCCAAATACCAACCCGCAGCGTGAGCAAGGACCGTGTGAGCCAAGACAGCGGGCTGCCCAAACAGGACACATCCTCGCTCACGCTACGGGTTGGTGTTGAAACCGGCTCTCGATTGACGAATGGGTCGCAGCGTCTGGCAGTGCTGCTCGGCTTGGGCCTCCCCCTCATCGCGGGCTGGTGCGTGATGCTCGCGTACAATCGGGACATCACGGGAGAATGGCTCACGTCGCCCTATCAGCTTTACACCGACACCTACACGCCGCGGCATGTCTTCGGCTTCAACAACGTCGTACGCGGTGAGCAGCATCTCGGGCCGAAAGTGATCGAACACTACGACCGTTGGGCCGAGAACCTCACGCCGACGCTGGCGGCCTCCAACACATTCACGCGCGGAATCGCTAGCTGGTTGTGGACGCTGGACGTACTGCCGTTGCTCTTCACCACGATCATTGTCATCAGTGCGGCGAGGAAACCTGACCGGCGCTGGTTACTTGTGGCGGCTGCGATTTTAAGCCTGCACGCCGTTCACATTCCGTACTGGTACGTCGGCATCATGGGCTGGCACTACGTATTTGAGACCGCGCCGCTGTGGTGCCTGCTTTTGGCCGCCGCGACGCAGTGGCTATTCGCCGAATGGACCCACTCACGCCGCAACGGCCTCAAATTGTGGTGGATTGGACTATTGGCGCTGTCTCTCGCCGGAAACTACATCGCGCCGGGAGGCGGTTGGAAACCTCGCCTCATTCGCGGAATGAATTCACTCGCATACCCTCGACACCAACAAGACGAAGCCCGCAAGTGGATCGAAGCCACCGTGAAAGAACGACCGGCACTCGTGCTTGTTGATCAGCGTGAGTCGGAAGCGAGCCATCTCGACTTCGTCACCAACGAGCCGGGACTGTCGAGCGACGTTCTGCTTGGACGATTTTCGCCGGACGAAACTGACCCATTCGAGATCGCACAGAAATTCCCAAGCCGATCAGTCTTCGTCGTAGACCTAAAGCGGAGGTCGATCCGTGCTTTTCAACCATCAAGTCATTCGCAATGAACCGCGTTTGAACCCATTCTCGACGGAACGGTTCATTGGAAAGGCAAACCGCTCCAGCGAAGGCGTCACAAAGAAAAAAAGAGGACTCGTCGCAGCGAGTGCGACAAGCCCTCTTTTGAGAGCAACAACTCCACATCGCTCATGCAAAGCATGGCGACGCAGCAGGCGTGACAATTCACGCAGCTGGCTTTGGAGCGTTTTCAACTGGAGGCTGAGGAGCAGCGGCCGGAGCGGCAGCTGGAGCAGCGACAGCACTGCAACCACTGGAGCAAGGAGCAGCAGCGGCATTGCAGCAGGAAGCTGGAGCAGCATTGCAGGACTGCCGTTGAGTATTGCAGCACCTGGTCCTAGGAGCCTTGCAGCACTTGACCTTCGCGGGCTTGCAGCAGCTACGAGCTTCGGCAACGCCACTCATTGCGAACACAACACCAAACGCCATCGCCAAACCAAACAAACGATTCATCCTGATCTCCTTCGATCCCAAACCAGATACCAAACACGTGGTGACCGACCTTCGGCACACCCACCTCCCGCAGCAGTTCTGTCCCTAGACCGTTCTGCGCGAGGAATTCTTTTGCGAAGACTGGGGAACCTGCTCCGAGTTTCCCCTCCGCGAGGCAGCAGAATATCGGCACAGTTCAGCAAGTCAAACGACTGGGGGAAGTTTTCTTGAGAATAGGGATTGTGGGATATTGTCCGATCAGTATGAAAATCCGGCCGACTCGCAATGTGAAGTAGGCTCAACCCATTCATCGCATTGGCGACACGACGGCTCACCGGATGTCGCGATATCCTCGCCGATCCGTTTTTGACCTCCGCGCCGAGAAGGACTGAACCACAATCAGCACCGACGACGAGTGCCCGTTTGCCACGTTGCAACCGTACGCCAAGGCCGCGCAACTTCTGGCCACCGTCGATCACCAATCCGGCCAAATTTACGTATGACGGGCTAATTAGTAGATTGGGTCGATTCCCTATGGTTTGTGATCGACTTCGAGAATGAAAGCGGCTCATGCGGATCGTTTCTCTCTTGCCGAGTGCCACCGAAATTGTTTGCCAACTCGGTTTGGGAGATCAGCTCGTCGGTGTCACGCACGAGTGTGATTATCCCGCGTTCGTTCTCGATTTGCCGAAGGTGACGCGGACGTTGATCCCTCATGACGCCTCCAGCGCCGAAATCGACATTCTCGTCCGCGAACGATTGAAGACAGAGAAGGCGCTTTACTCGCTAGACATGCCGTTGCTGGAGCAACTTCGTCCCGAGTTGATCGTGACTCAAGCCCTCTGCGATGTCTGTGCCGTCTCTGAGGCGGAAGTCACCGCAGCCGCCTGTTTGCTGCCAGGACACCCGCGCGTCGTTAACTTGGTACCGATGCGACTGTCGGAAGTCTTTGAATGCTTGCGGTTGACGGGAGAAGCAGCCGGGGTGGCAGACGTGGCGGTGAATGTGATCGCCTCTTTGCAGGCTCGAGTCGATACGATCATCGAGCGAACCGCAGGCATTGTGCGGCGAAAGCGGGTCGTACTTTTAGAATGGATCGATCCGCCATTCACCTGCGGACATTGGTCGCCGGAACTCGTCCGGTTTGCCGGCGGCATTGAAGGGATCGGTCGTGAAGGCGAGCCGTCCCGAACGATGGCGTGGGACGAACTCCTTCGATTCGATCCCGAAGTGCTGATCATCGCCTGTTGCGGCTTCAACACGGAACGGACACTGCTCGATGTTCCAATCCTGTGCGGGTCTCCCCATTTCGACCAGCTAACCTGCGTGCGCGCAGGGAACGTCTTCGTCATCGACGGCAACGCCTACTTCAGTCGGCCTGGTCCGCGATTGGTTGAGAGTTTGGAGATTCTGGCCAACGTATTGCACCCCGACGTACATCCTCTTCCCTCGGCGTTGCTCCCTCCTCGGAGACTCACAAAACGGGAACTGCACAACTTTGACCGCACGGCCAATCACAATTTCAGCCGTAACGGAAAACCGGCCGATGCGGTGACCAGATGACTCGCAAAATCTTGCTGTCTTGGAGTTCGGGAAAAGACTCAGCCTGGGCCTTGCATGTCCTTCGTCAATGCGATGAATACGAAGTGGTTGGCTTGGTCACGACATTCAACGAGGCATCTCATCGCGTGGCAATGCACGGCGTCAGGATGGAATTGGTGGAGGCTCAGGCGAAAGCGACCGGCTTGCCACTCTGGTCGATCCCATTGCCGTGGCCATGCACTAATGAAATCTATGAAGCGGCAATGCGAGGGATTGTCGCGCGAGCCGTCTCCGAGCGGATATCAGTCTTCGCATTCGGCGATTTGTTTCTCGAAGACATCCGCAGTTATCGGATTCGCCAACTCGAAGGGACCGGCTTGGAGCCAATCTTTCCAATCTGGGGCACGGAGGCTGACACCCATCAACTCGCGAACGAGATGATCAACGCCGGCCTGCAAGCCACTCTCGCCTGCATCGACCCAAACCAACTCGACCCTCGATTTGCAGGCCGTGAGTTCAACCGAACGTTGCTGGCCGAACTTCCCACTCACGTCGATCCCTGTGGCGAGCGAGGCGAATTCCACACCTTCTGCCACGCAGGTCCGATGTACGATACTCCGGTTCTCGTCCAAGCGGGCGAGATCATCGAACGAGACGGCTTTTGCTTCGCTGAACTCAGCCCGCGTTGTGCAACATGACGCGTTCTCAGGAATGCGATTGCAACTTGCGCCGCGTGCAGTGGCAGAGCTTGGGCATCACCCACTTGGGTTTGCCTCGACTGCACCACATCGGCAATGCCAGCTCAACGAGATCAATGCTGGAACAAAAACTCCTTCGACGTGAAGACGCTCCAGAAGAGGTCTTCGACGACTTGGCGTTTTTCGGCGGCGGGGGTTTCGGTGAGGAGACTCAGGAGCCGCTGCTTCTCGCTGTCGTTGGGGAAGCGCGAGAGGGCGGACAGGTAGGCGGTGTCGATGATCCCTGCGTCAGAGGTGTTGGCTTCGATGAACTTCGCAATGCGGCCCTCTTTCGCTTCGAGTTTCTCTTGAATCGTCTTGCCGTTCGTGAGGTGGAGGACTTGAGTCATGCTCGGTTCATCGGAACGTTCGCAGGCGCAGGTGAGGACTCGTTCGGGGCGGCCGAAGGTGTCGAGGAAGTAGCTGGCGACGTTGGCATCGGGGAGCTGGATGGCTCGCGTTCCGGCGGGCTGGTCCTTGAAAGTTGTGGGGACGCTGGTCGATTGGGACAGCGCGTCGAGCAGGACTTCGGCTTTCAAACGCCTTGGGTAGCTGCGAGCGTGGAAGCGTTGATCGGCTTCATTCTCTTTGAGGACCGCATGCGAACGCTGGTACGTTTCGGACTGCACGATCATCCGCATGAGGGCTTTGAGGTCGTATTTGTTCCGCACGAGTTCCTCTGCCAGGCGAGTGAGTAATTTGTCATTGCTGGCGGGGTTGGTGAGGCGGAGGTCATCGACCGCCTCGACTAAACCTCGGCCGAAGTAGTTGTCCCAGACTCGATTGACGATGGCCTTCGCGAAGTATGGATTTTGCGGCGAGGTCAGCCACCTAGCAAAATACTCGCGCCGGTCGGCCGGATCGTCGAACGAGATCGCGTCGCCATCGAGCGGCTTCGGTGGTTGAGGCCGTGCGGTGCGGGGCTGCAAGACCTCACCCCGATCCGCGAGGAAGATCGTGCGGTTGCCGTCTCCGCTGCGGAAGTCGCCCCCCCAGCCCTTGCCGCGCACGCGAGCGAACAGGCTGACCATGCCGTAGTAATCGTCGTTCGTCCACTTCTCGTTCGGATGATCGTGGCAGTGGGCACATTGCACCGACGTGCCCATAAACGCCATCGCGACCGTCTCAACCATGTCCTGCGGGTCTTGATGGAGCGCGTAGAAATTGGCCGCTCCGTTTTCGATCGTGCTCCCCTTGGCGAGGACGATCCCGCGCGCGAACTCATCCCACGGCGCGTTCTCGGCGACGCGATCGCGAATCCATTTGTAGTACGACTTGATCGCCTCGGGCCGCAGCCGACTGCCCGACAGCAGCAGCACGTCCGACCATTGATAGGCCCAGTAATCAACGAACTCGGGGCGAGACAGAAGCTGCTCGACCAGCTTGGCTCGCTTGTCGGGATCGGCATCGGTGAGAAACGCTTTCGCCTCATCCACCGTCGGCAGCAGGCCGATCGTGTCGAGGAAGACTCGTCGCAGAAACTCGCTGTCGTCCGACTTGGGTGACGGAGCCATATTCAGCGCGGCGAGTTTTTCCAGCACGAGGTCATCTATAAAGTTGGCCCGCTTCGCGAGTGAAAACGTCTCGGGGGCGAGGGGCTGCGAGTAGGGCACGGTCACCGTCGCGGTCGTGTTCTGCGCGAGATACCACGCGACAATCGCTCCTTCGCCGCTTCCCGAGACCTTCACCACGCCCACGTCATTGACCGAGCAAACGGTCGCGTTCGTGGACGTGTATTTGGCCCAGCGCGTCACGTCCTCGACCCGCCCGTCGCTGAAGTGCGCCCGCACGATCATGGGCTGCTCGACCCCCGCCTTTAGTCGCGACGCGGCGGGAAGAATTTCGAGCCGCCTGATCCGCGCATCGGTCTCAGCGGGCGAGACCTGTCCCTGCGCGATCCACTCGGAAACAACGCGGTACTCGTACGAGTCTTCCGCGAACCGCAAGCCCCCCTTGTGAGGCAGGATGCCCGTCGGCTTCGTCAGCACCAGACTGCGGCCGGGATCATGAGGGACCACGCGCCGCCCGCGCGCTTGCCGCGTGATCGCGAAGAAGTCCGCTTCGGGATCGTAACCACGCAGCGACAGTTTGAAGCCGCTCTTACCAGCAGCGGCTCCATGACACGCCCCGCCGTTGCAACCGGTCTTCGACAACACGGACTGCACGTGATTGCGAAAGCTCCACGGGTGAGCGATCTCAAACTTCTCGACCGTGACCTTCGCTGTCGCCGTCTGTCCACCCGCCGAAACCCGGATCGTCGTCGAGCCATTCCCCACCGGAACGACACGCCCCTCAATCACCTTCGCCACTCGCTCGTCCTCAGACACGAACGAAAGCCCGTCACGCACCGGCCCCGTGACGAGTGGACCATCCGCCATCTCGACCAACAACGATTGACGAGCTTCCGGACCCGTCAGCTTCACCTCGCGAGGCAACACGATGAGCGAGTCGGCGGCCTGTACCGGCGCTGTTGTCAGACAGAGCATGAAGACAATCAGGGAGATCGCGCGGAGAGACATCGAGTATGTTCCTCGTCAGAGAGTCGCAGGACATCAGAAGCCCACGAGTGCATCCCGTGGGCTTCTGTGTGGAGTTGGCGGATGGAGGCGGGACTCAGGCAAACAATTCCGTGATCGGCTTGGTGCCGAAGTCGGCGAGGGCGAACGGGCGGCCGGCGGGGCCGGGGAGATGATCTTCGACGTTGAAGCCGAGGCTGTGAAAGATCGTGGCGACGACTTCGGGCGGAGTGACCGGTCGCTCCGCAGGATAGCCACCGATGGGATCACTGCGGCCGACTACGCGCCCGCCTTTCACCCCGCCGCCTGCGAAGTAGACCGTCCAGCATTGAGGCCAATGATCGCGGCCTCCCGCTGGATTCACGCGCGGTGTGCGGCCGAATTCGGAGACATTGCAGACCAGCGTGTCGTCGAGCAACCCGCGCTGGACGAGGTCTTCGATGAGGGCGCTGTAGGCTTGGTCGTACATCGGGGCGACGATGTTTTTCATCCCTTCGATTGACGTGAACGGCAGCGTTCCGTGGATGTCCCACGTCACTTCATTAAAGACCGTCAGGAAGGTGTTGATCGTGACAAAGCGGACTCCCGCCTCAACCAATCGCCGCGAGAGCAGGCAGCACTGGCCGAAGCGGTTCATACCGTAACGTTCGCGCACAGACATCGGCTCCTTGGTGAGATCGAACGCTTCGCGTGCCTGCGGGCTGGTGATGATGCGGAAGGCGGACTGGAAGCTGGTGTCGAGAAGCTGAGCGTTCTCACTCTTCTCGAACCCGGTGACGGTCCCATCGACGACATCGCGCAGCTTGCGGCGGCGGTCGAGCCGCGCCTCGCCGATTTGCTTCGGCGGCAACAGGTCGGGAACCACGAAGTCGGGCTTGGAGGGATCGGCGTTGAGAACGAACGGATCGTGAGCCTTCCCAAGAAAACCTCCCGCTTGGCCGTTGGGCAATCCACCGCCACCCGACCCCATCAGTTCAGGAAGGACGACAAACGGCGGCAGGTCCGATTTGCGCCCCATCAGGTACGCGGCCACGCTTCCGGCGTGAGGCGTGTTGACTCCGCCGGTGAAGAACCGGCCGGTCTGCATCATCTGCCAACCGGCATCGTGAACGGCGGGTGCCCCGTGATTGCAGCTCCTCACAAACGAGATGTGATCGGCGATCACGGCATGCTTCGGGAAGATCTCGCTGATCCGGATGTCAGGCGATTTGGTCTCGATCGACTGAAAGGGACCGCGAATTTCGAGTGGTGCCTCGGGCTTCGGATCAAACGTATCGAGCTGACTCGGCGCACCGAGGTTGAAGATCATGATGCAGGCCCGGTTGTCCTTGCCCGGCTTCTTCCCGGCCTCCGCCGCGCGTGCCTCCATCACGGCGAGGTCCGCCAACGTGAGGCCCATCGCCCCGAGTGATCCGACCTGCATAAAGTCACGCCGCGTGATGCCATCACACGTGTGAGCCGTTCCTCGTCCAGTCAGATTGAGCATGAGTCATCTCTCCAAGTCAGACTATGGGTTTGGATTGCAGTTGTTCGCCACGCCGCAGTGGTGCGGATGCCGACTTCTGTCGCACTCGCGATTGAATGTTCGGATGGATTCTAAGCGACGTGGAGAGGCACCCTCAAGCTGGCTGTCATTAGCAGAGCCAATGCCGGTTTCAAATCGGGCATTTTTTAGGGCTGGCTTCAAAGGTTCAAACCACTTGAGTTTGAAACCGTCGATGGCTCTGTCGAAGAAAGCGAACATTGCTGTGGGACGCAGCGTTGAGGGCAAATCGAAGAGGAAACCTTCGGTTGGACATTTGGGAGCCCCGCGTCGAACCATGTCAAATGAACTGCGTTGAACAGACATCAAAACAAAAACGGCGACAGCTTCTGTTGGGAGAGGCTGCCGCCGTTGAGCGGGTTTAGAGTTCGTTGTGACTTCAGTCTTCATTGCGAGTGACTAGAGCAAGTCGTCACCAAGTATCCCGATATCCAAAGTTGTCGTCTCGCACTGGCCTGCGGGTTCGCAGAGTTCCTCGCGGACAATGTTCATGTTTCTCGGCGCTTCAATGCCGATGCGAACGGTGTTGGGTCCGATACGAACGATCGTGACTGCGACGTTGTCACCGATCAGAATTTTCTCGCCGGGCTTTCGAGAGAGAACAAGCATTCTGGCCACCCCTTCCTTTTTTCAAAAACCTTCCCTGTGTTTTCGAGCGGCCGACCGGGTCGATTGGCCGTCATCCGTAACTCACTACACCAGCCTTCGCGTTTGTTCACCAAAGCCAACGAACGCAGGAAGCTCTGTGCGAACATCGCCTGAACACTGTCGTCAACCGGACTACGTGGTCAGGAAGATAACACCCTTGCCGCCGAAGTGTCTAGCGTCAGCCGCAGGCGACAAGGAGATTTCGCGACCGCCAGCCTAAACGGGGCAATGGGGCGCGACTGCTTGTTTCGAGCCATCGAGAACCACTGGCGAGGACGGCCGTGGCTGTGCCTGTTCGGCAGGCACAGTTTGGCTGCCTGCATTTCAGGCAGACCGGCCTGGCCGATGATGGCCGCATTCGCTTGCTCGACTGTTGACCGGGCTGAACGCCCAAAGTCCCTTGCTGACTTGATTCTCCGGCCGAGCGTCTGGATGCTAGGCCCCTTTGGTGATCTCCGTGAAACTCGCGGTGAGCACAGTGCAATTCGTGGTGTGAAACAGTCGGCAGGGGCAGTGCGACCATGGTGAAAGTTGGCATAGTTGGCATCGGATTCATGGGCTGGGCACATTTCGCCGGAGCCACAAAAATTTCCGAGGCAGGGAAAATTTTAGGGTCAAAGCTGAAAGGCGGGGCTGTCACGACAGTCTGTTCCCGCAACTTAGAAAAGCTCATCGGGGACTGGACCTCAATCCAAGGCAACTTCGGGCCGCGAGGTCCGATGTTGGACTTGGAGAAGATCAACGCCTACGACAGGTTCGAGGAGATGCTGCTTGATCCGGCGATTGATCTGATCGACATTTGCCTTCCCAATGATCGTCACGAGGAGGCAGTGATCGCTGCGCTCGAAGCGGGCAAGCATGTGTTGGTTGAGAAACCGATTGCCGTCGATCCGAAGGCTGCGGACAGAATGGTGGCCACCGCCAAGAAGACGGGGCAGATGCTGATGGTCGCCCAAGTACTGCCGTTCTTTCCGGAGTTCAAGTTTGCGGCGGAAGCCATTGCGTCGGGAGTGTATGGAAAGCTGCGGGCGGCTCATTTTCGGCGAGTCATCTCACCGCCGAAGTGGTCGGGTGACATGTCCGACTTCCGCAAACTCGGTGGCTGGGGGATCGACCTGCACATCCACGACAACCATTTCATCAGCCTCGTCTGCGGAGTTCCTCAGCAGGTTTTCTCACGCGGAATTTTGGAGGAGGGATTCGTGAACCATGTGCATACGCAATACCTCTATGACGACGCGACTGTCGCGGTGAGTGCCGTCAGCGGCGGGATTGCGGCGGACGGACTCGCGTTTGGACACGGGTTCGAGATCTTCCTTGAGAAAGCCACGCTGATGTACAACGCGGGGACAGTCGGGGGCGAATGGTGTCCGGATCGACCACTGACCGTGATCGAGAAGGGAAAGGCCAAGCAGCCGAAGCTGAAAGGTGGCGGCGAGTGGTGTTCGGCATTCACGGCGGAGCTGCAAACAGCGGTCGATGCGGTAAAGACGGGCGTTGTTCCGAGGCTGCTCTCGGGAGAGTTGGCTCGCGACGCTCTTAAGCTGTGTCACGCCGAAGCCAAGAGCATCGCGACTGGGAAACCGGTAAAGGTGTAACGGCAAACGGCTAGCAACATCTGGCTCAAAGATACCAACCGAGCGCGAGGGCGGGTTCCTCGTTGACCTCGGCGGACAAAAACATGCTCGATAATCTTCCGGTTCTCTCACACAAGCACGGCGATCTCACGATCGAGGGTTATTCGCGTGCGGCGGTGCAGAGCTACTGGCGCATCCCCGAATTAAAACTGGGCTTCGATTTGGGAGGCAGTCCGTGGGACTTCATTGGGACGCCGACCTTCTTCATCACGCATGCCCATCTTGATCACATGGCTGCGCTGCCAGCTTATGTCGCGCGGCGGCGGATGATGAAGATGGAGCCGCCGACGATCTACGTCCCCGAAGAGGTTGTTGAGCCTGTCGACCGGATGCTGAAGTCGTGGCAGAAACTTGATCGCGGGCGGATGGCCTGCCAACTGATTGGCGTCCAGCCAGGACAGGAAATCGAGCTGTCTCGCGACCATGTAGTCACGGTCTTCGCGACGACTCACACCGTCCCATCGGTGGGATATCTCGTTTGGCAGCGGCGACGGAAGCTGAAGCCCGAGCTTCAATCGCTCACCAGCGATCAGATTCGCGATCTGCGAATGAGCGGAACAGATGTGACTCACGAGCTGCGAACGCCGCTCGTCTGCTACACGGGAGATACGTCTCCGCGCGGCTTGGATGATTACCAACCGGCATTCGAGGCGAAGATTCTCATCTCCGAGTTGACGTTTTTCCGGCCGGAGCATCAGCGTGAGAAAATTCATAGATATGGCCACCTCCACTTGGACGACTATCTCGAACGAGCCAATCAGTTCAAAAACGAACTGATCATCGCGATGCACTTCAGCGCTCGCTATCCGACTCACATGATCGAGAAGGCCGTGATGCGACGTTTGCCGGAGCAACTGAGAACTCGGATGAAGCTGTGGTTGTGAGGCCGCTTCGTCTGCGGGAGTCATCGTCGTCGCGACGATCGTTGCTTCGGCGCAAACCATCACGACTGGCACGGCCGGAGTTTTCGAGCCGGTCCTGCTGATCGGTCCTGTGTGTGGCCAAATGCCAGCGCGGCCAGCCGGTCCGTTTTTGACCGTGTTGTTTTTGCGACGTATATGCCCTGTAGGTTTCGTTGCGTTTTCTCATCGTGCGTTGGAACGCGTCGAGGGGAAGAGGCCACCGGACGCCGCGTCCGTGCGACGCTTACAGGAAAAATCGGCATGCAGTCCCACATCGCAAAGCCTCCGGCTCGCAGTTCGTCGTACACCAAGTTTTCCACGCCACTCGTGCTGGAACCGCCACTGCATTGCGGCCTGCCAACCATTCTTCTGGGTTTGGGCAAGCATCTGATCGGCACCGACAATCGCTGCACAGTGCGAGTCCGTGCCGACAATGTTGAACCACGACATGCAATGATCGTCGTGAGCGAACACCGCACGGTGGTGAAGGCTCTTCATCCGCAGACGTGGGTCAACGAAGGACCGGTGTCGGAGATGGCTTTGCGGCCGGGAGACCGGTTGAGTCTCGGGCCGCTGACATTTCGCGTCCGTGCCGTACGAGCGGATGAGTTGGGCGACATTCAGGCATTCAACGCTGGCACATTTCAAGACGACGACTCGTTTCCCAGCGACGACTTAATGAATCGCAATGCCACGACGGAGCCTTCGTGGCGGGTCGGAAATCTATCGGGCCTGGCACACGAGTCGCCTCCGTCCATCGCCACGTCTCCGAGTATGTTTCGCACGGCAGTAGCTTCTGTGCCCGACGCTTTGTCCATTGAGCAGGTTCAGGTTGCCGTTCCGGCGCAAAGACCGATCGCTGCGCGTGGTCCGGATGCCGTCGTCCTGACAACGAGCCAGAGCGTCGAGTCATCGGTTGTCGCACCGGTCGCATTGGCATCATCGCTGGAAGCTCCGAAGACGAAAGCCAACAACGCATTCGCAGACCGCTCCGAGGGGACCGTCACGGATGTCGCGGCGACGGCTCACAAAGAGGCCACCCTGGCTGGAGTCATTGACCCGCTCGAACCCGCGCGTCAAGGGGAAGCTGGGATTGCGCGGGTGTCTCCAACTCCATTGCAGTCAGTGCCCGTGTCGTCAACACCGGCACTCGACCAGAGGCTGGAAGAGATCTCGCAAAAACTGGCGGAGTTGAATCGGCCGAGCGTCGAACGGTCGAGTACTTTCGTCGAGACGGCGGTCCGCATCGATCCGTTGGCGGCCGAGCGTCGCCACGTCATTGAGCAGCAGGAAGAATTGCGAAGGCGCGCGGACGAACTGGCTCGCCAAACGGAACAGATTCAAGGGCGGATGGCCCACGTTGAAGAGCGCGAAGCTGAAACGCAGCGTCTGCAAACGCAGGTGATTCACGAACACGAACAACTGCGAATCACCAAGGACGCCACGCGACGGGAACTCGAAGCCGAGTACGCTCGCCATCAAATGATATGGCAGGAGTGGGACACCTCCTATCGTCGCACCTCGGCCGAATTGAACGAACAACTCCAATCGCTGGAGCAACGCCGCAGTGCGCTATTGGCCGACGCCGACCGCGCGAACCTCGAACGATCCGATCTCCAGCGATTGCAGTCCCAGCTGGGACGAGACCGGCGGGAACTCACCGCGCTGCGGTCGCAACTGTCGAACGATCAATTGGCGTTGAAATCCCTCCGCACGGAGTTCGCGACTGAGCGACAACACCACTTAGCGGCAGTACAGGAACGTGATGCGCAACTCGCACAGGAGCATCTCGCGACCATCGCGATGCAATCGGAGGTTCTCACGGCTCGGCAGCAGCTTGAACGAGATCGCGCTGAATTTATGGCCGAGCGTGTGACGGCTGCGTCGATTCGCGAGCGGGAACGGTTGGAGCTTATCAAACGCCGCGAGCAACTCGATCAAGACCTCGCTCAACTCGAAGCCGACAGAGTCGAACTAGAAAATCTGCACTGCGCACTCGAAACCAAGCGAGCCGACTTTGCAGCAGAACGCGTAGCCGTCCCGGCGCGGCAGTCCACAGTGACCGCCGATGACAACGATGCCACCGCTCGCGAGCGGTTCGTTGATCCCTACGCCGATGTCGATTTGCCACCGTTCGTCGTGGGCCGCCCACGTGAAGCCGTTGCCGAAACCGAGGGGTTAGTGCATATTTCAAAACTAGCCCGACGCGCAAGCGAGGGCTTCGGAGTCTTGAATGTTCAGCCCTCGCTTGCGCGTCGGGCTAGTTTTTCAAGGCAAGAACAGGCTTGGAAATGCGCTCTCGTCATCGCGGGGCCTTCCACCATCGACTCGCTGAACAGGGGAACGAACGATGGCGGTTGCTTTCCAGTCGGCCTCGAACCCGTAACCGACGATCGCTTCGTCGATCCCTATGCTGGCGTGGATTTACCGCCGCTGGAACTTCTCATTGAGACGACCACTGTCGTGGAAGGGAGCCACGAACTCGCACAATGCTCGTTGGACTCACACCACAGCAGTGAAGTGGCGGCCGATCTGCTCAGCCCGCCGCGTTCGCTCTCAGTCATCGCCGACGACACACAGGCACTTGCCGCCAACGAGGATGTCGATCGTGAGTGTGAGGCGATACCGCAGGTCTTTTCATCGCCCGGCTGGGAACTTCCAATCGACGAGTCAATGAACTCAGACTTGCCGGTCAGTGATGTTCCTCAAGCTGGTTTTACACAGGAAAGTGTCCGTCAAGATTACGATCTTCAAGACGGTACTTTTCAAGACCGGAAACGCTGCGGCGATGTTCATAACGACCACGCTGTCACAGAAGGGTTGGAACGCGAAGACGTTGGAGAAGACCACGAACACACCTTGGGTGCGTCGCTCAGAAGCCCGGAATCGACAGCGGGGGAATCGAGTTCATTGCCATCCGGATCGGAGACGAGGAGCCACCGGTTTTGGGAGGACGATTCGGTCTACGACACGTCGCCGTCAGCCACCGCGATTCCCGCATTCAACTTGTCATCTCTCGAACGGATGAGCGACCAGGAATTTGCCTTGCGGAGAACCGCCCCTTTGACGGTCGCCGCTGCGTTGAATGTCGATCCATCCCTAACGAACGGCGAAGCAGAAGAGGGCGACGCTCGCGGAGACTCCGTCGAAGTTTGGTGTCGCTCGTTTGAAACGCCTGATGCGGAACCTGCGTTTGATGTTGAAGCCGCTGCCGAACGAGATTCGTTCGATCTGAACGGCACGGCCGTCGCAATGCTGGACGAATCGCTCTCCATCGACGAGACCCTGGCCGAGGTCAACCGAGTCTTCGGCGTCCCCCTCCCTGCCACAGCGAAAGTGGAATCTGAGCCGTCCGGTAACAACGTAGCGGAAGCCGAAGTGAATACCGCGGCAACAGTGATCGCCACCTCATCGCACATGGACGAAGAACTGACGGACATCGAAATTCCCGTCGTCGATTTCACTGTGCTCGAATCGGCCTTCGCAGAGTCCTGCTTCATCAAGCCCGCCGCCGAACAGTTCATCATCCCCGAGGTCACGGACGAGACACCGGAACCGGAGATTGGATCGGCATGTGGAGCGAGTGAACTGCCTGCGTGGTGGAAGGAATGTGAGTCAGCGGAGATTCCCGTCTATGAAGGGCCGCGTTACGAGGACGGTATTGCACGCGAAGCGACAGAGGGATTGATCGCGGCCCCCGAGAACGATGTCGAGCCGTTGCGGCCAGAGCCTGAAGCGGCGGCAAGCAGCGACCCGTTAGCCAGCCTGCGCGCTCAGCTAGCGCAGATGTTCGACATGAAAACGGAAAGCTCCTCCAACCCCCATGCTGATCTCGCGGAAGAGACCTCGTCCGAAAGCGAACCGGCTGACGACATCCCTGCGGAAGAGATGTCAACGAATGATGAGACCGTGAACGAAACGGCAGACTCGGCAGGCTCAACAACAGATGTGAGTACCAGTATTGAGGAGACTCAGCCGGCTCAAGTCAGTCACGAAACCGTCTCGTCCGAGAGTTCTTCGCCAGAGAAAGCGGCCTCCAGTGAAAACGTTGAGTCAGAAGAGGACGACTCAGTTGAAAACTACATGGCGCGGCTGTTGTCGCGCGCACGCGGCGGTGCCACGGTTTCACCCCAAGAGGCGAAGTCACTCGCGGTTTCCGCAACCCGTGCCTCCGCAGCTTCGGCGGATCCCTCGGGTGACGTTGCCGCAGAAGAAGTGCCCTTCGATCCGGCTGACCGTTCGCACTTGGAGGCCGAGCCGAAACACAAACAAGACCGCCAAGCGGTTCGAGATCATCTGCAATCGTTCCGGCAGGTGGCCCATCAGTCGGCTCGATCGGCCCTCGCACGGCACACCACGAAGCACTTGCTTTCGACATTGATCGCCAAGACGTTCCTGCTCGGCGTCTCAACTGCCGCAGCGGCCTTCTATCTCGGAGGCCCCCTCGTGGGATGGCCCGCCGAACTTTGGAATGTTGCCGCCTGCTCGTTGGCCACATTGCTCAGTGCGATGGAATTCTACCGCTCGTGGTCGAAATTTCAGCAATCTCGCACGCACGGCATGTCACCCAAGCAGAATACTCCGCCGCGAGTTCCTGTAGTCGCCGTGAGCGAAGCGGACTAGTGCCTCGTGAATGCTTGAAATTGGGGGGTTCACAAATCAGCCGCCGCGCG
>JAYVDI010000207.1:0-11123 GCA_043749505.1 Schlesneria sp.
GGGGGGCTTCAGTGGGCGTGACAGCCTTCGTTGCGCGAGACGACTTCTTCTTTTCGGTTCTCTCTCCCTGAAGGGATAGAGGAGTGGAGTCTCCTTGAAGTGGGGAAGCGTTCTCACCGTTCGGCCCCCTCACCCTAGCCCTCTCCCCCGAAGACGGGGGCGAGGGGACCGGAACGTCGCTGTGCGACGCGCTCAGCGACGTGATCCGATAGCTCCCCGCCTGCTTGTTCAGCCGGCTGCCGCCGCAGGTCGAACAGCCCGCCTCGCACATGTACTTTTCGAGCTGCATGCGGCGCATCGGGTTTCGCGTCTTGCGGTACTCGTCGAGCAGTTCGGGGATGAACCCCGCATACGTGCCACCGCGCTTCCAGACGCCGCCGCCGTGCCGGAACGCAAACGTGATGTTCTTCGCGCCGAGGCCGTACAAGAAAAGCTGCTTCGCGGCGTTGGGTAGAGCGGACCACTTCGTCTTGAAGAACGAGTCCTCGGTCAGCCCGAGTTCGATCTCGATCGCGCGGCCGACTCCCTTGAGGATGCTCTTTCGCCACTTGCCGATCGAACTGAGCTTCCCCAAAACGGTGATGGCTCCCTTGGCGATCGTCAGTGAATCGTCGGGGACCAGCCGGTCGATCTTGAAGTCGAACCGAATCCCCAGCCCGGTGCAGTCGGTACACATCCCCTGCGGACTGTTGAAGCTGAACAGTTGCGGCGACGGTTGCTCGTAGCTGATGCCGCAGTCGATGCAGGCGTAGTCGCAGGAGTAGAGGGTGTCGAGTGGCGAGTCGTTTTCTCCTGTCCCTTCGCCCCCGTCTTCGGGGGAGAGGGTTAGGGTGAGGGGGGCTTTCGACGGGGTGGGCGCTTTCGATGCGCGCGTTTTCTTCTTGACGGTTCCCTCCCCGCGCGGCGACACAGGAGTTGAGTCGGCTTGAGGTGGGGAAACGTTCTCACCACTCGGCCCCCTCACCCTAGCCCTCTCCCCCGCAGACGGAGGAGATGGGACGACTCCGTGCTGGCGCACGTCATCACTCGGCTCGACCGAGATCAGCAGCTTCCCCTTCGCCAGATTCAGCGCCGCCTCAATCGCCTCGGCCACTCGCGCGCGGGGCGTCTTGCCCGAGACGAGGCGGTCGATCACCACGTCGATCGTGTGTTTCATCTGTTTGTCGAGCTGAAGGTCGTCCGTCAATTGAACGCTCTTGCCATCAACTCGCGCCCGCAGGAAGCCGCGTTTCAGCAGATCCTCGAACAAGTCTTTGTACTCACCCTTTTGCCGTTGGATCAGCGGCGCGAGGACTTGGAACTTCGTGCCGTCGGGCAGACGGAGCACACTGTCGAGGATGTGCTCGCGCGTTTGAGCCGTGATCGGTTTACCGCATTGATGGCAACTTGGAGTGCCAACGCGGGCGAAGAGGACGCGCAGGTAGTCGTAGATCTCGGTGATCGTACCGACGGTCGAGCGCGGGTTGCGACCGCTCGACTTCTGCTGGATCGAGATCGACGGCGCGAGGCCCGTGATCGAATCGACCTCCGGCTTCGGCATCTGCCCCAAAAACTGACGGGCATACGACGAGAGGGACTCGACGTAGCGACGCTGTCCCTCGGCATAGAGCGTGTCGAACGCCAGCGAACTCTTGCCAGAGCCGCTGACGCCCGTCATCACGATCAGTTTGTTGCGCGGCAGCGTGACCGAAACGTCTCGCAGGTTATGTTCGCGGGCACCACGAATGACAATGTCGGAGGCGGGCATAGCGGCGTTGGTATCGTTCAAGAAGGTATCGAAAAATAGCGGTCTGATCGCAGTCGCTCGCGAGTTGTATCGAGCATTGGCCGCGTTTGTCGGAGGACAATCGACGGTCAGATCACTTGATTTCACGCGGACGCCAGATGGCGTCGATCGTGGCACGTGTGGTCTCGGTCAGGCCGGACCATGTGTCGAGCGGCAGTGTGAGGCGAACAAGGGCTGCCGTGGGGAGGCGGTGGGATTCGCCAGTCAGTTGGGTGAGGAACGTTTCCAGATCGGGATTGTGTCCGACGATGAGGACGCACGCGGCAGGTTCGGCGACGTGGGCGAGGGCCGTCAGGAATTGAGAGGTCTCGCAGTGGTAGAGGTCGGCGCTGTGAGTGACCGGGATGATGTGGCCTTCCGGGAGCTCGGCCTGAACGAGCTTCCAAGTCTCTTTTGCTCGCAGGGCGGTCGATGAGAGAACGTGATCGGGACGCAGGCCGGTATCGCGCAGCACGGCTCCCATGCGCGTGGCGGCTTTGAGACCGCGTTTCTTTAGCGGACGGTCATGATCATCGAGCACAGTGTTAGACCAACTGGACTTGGCGTGACGGAAGAGGAGGAGCGTTTTCATGAATGGAATAGACCTTAATCAACTGCGTAGCAGGTGAGCCGGGCGGCGTCAGCCCCCGGACTCCGTCGCTCAAGAGTCCGGGGCTGACGCCGTCCCGCTCACCCATAAAACTTAATCATCAGCCCCGCTTTGAATCACGGCGTTGCTGCGATCACTCTTCGGCACTGGGGGCGCGATGCGGTTCAAAGACGGTGAGGGCGGCGCGTTCGGCTTGTTCGATGGCGTCCGTGGCTCGGCGATAGAGGTCTTCTTGACTGCGACATGGTTCGGCGGTGGAACTCGGTTTGACTCGTTCGTAGCTGCCGTCAAAGAGCAGTTTTTTCGCTTTCACATTGTCTTGAAAGTGCGTTTTCAGGATCGCCATCAGTTTGGTGCGACAGGCGGGTTCTTCCACGGGAACGAGCAGCTCGACTCGTCTGTCCAAGTTGCGGGGCATCCAGTCGGCGCTGGAGATGAACAGCCGTTCGTCACCACCGTGATAGAAGTAGAAGACGCGGCTGTGTTCGAGGAACCGATCGACGACGCTGGTGACGGTAATGTTTTCGGACAAGCCGGGAACACCCGGTCTTAGGCAACAGATACCGCGCACGTTGAGGCGAATCTTCACGCCCGCCGCGGATGCCGCATAGAGGGCCTCGATCATCCGTTCGTCCACCAGCGCGTTGAACTTCGCCATGATGACCGCCTTCTGGCCGTGCTTCTTGCGTTCGGCTTCGGCCTCGATCATTTCGAGCAGCTTGTCGCGGAGTCCGATCGGGGCCATTTCAATTTTGCGAAACTGTTGCGGCTGCGAGTACCCGGTGATGGCATTGAAGAACGCGGTGGCATCGGCTCCCAGATCGTCGTTGCAAGTCATCAAGCTGACATCGCTGTAGACCCGGGATGTGATCTCGTTGTAGTTCCCGGTACCGAAGTGAACGTAGCGCGTGATTCCCTGCGGTTCGCGGCGGACAATCAGGCAAACCTTGGCGTGCGTCTTGAGACCTTTCACGCCGTAGATGACCTGCACCTCTGCCCGTTCCAGATCGCGCGCCCATTCAATGTTGCGCAACTCGTCGAAGCGGGCCTTCAGTTCGACGACGGCCGTCACGTATTTCCCCTTCAGCGCGGCGCGTTTCATGGCCGCGACGATGGGACTGTTGGAACTCGTGCGATACAGAGTCTGCTTGATGGCGAGCACGTCCGGGTCATCGGCTGCTTCTTCAATCAATCGCAGGACGGGATCGAAGCTCTCGTAAGGGTGATAGAGCAGCACGTCGCGGCGCGCGATGGTGGTGAACAGGCTCTCGGCACGATCGACTTGCGGGAGTGGCTTCGGTGGCCACGCTTCGTACCGTAGCGCGTCGAAGCCCTGCGAGTCGGTCAGACGGAAGAAGGCTCCCAAATCGAGCGGTCCTGGCACGGCGAAGACCCATTCATCAGCGACCTCAACAGCCGATTGCAGGAACTCACGCACGATCTGGCTACCGGATTCAGCCACTTCCAACCGCACGCACGCCCCCTGTCGGCGAGCATTCACGATTTCCTGCATCTCGCGCAGCAGATCAAATGCCAAGTCCTCACGCAGTTCGAGATCCGCGTTCCGCGTGATCCGGAACGGCACGCACTCTTCGATCGTCTCGCCGGGAAACAGCCGCGCGAGAAACAGTCCGACGACATCCTCCAACAGAATGAAGCTGAAGCCACTCTCGGAGGGGAGCGTCAGGAACCGCTTCCGGTTGCGCCCAAACGGCACGATGGCAAAGCGCGGGACGGTCGAACCGGCCGAAGGAGCCAATCGCACGCACAGGCTGAGCGACTGATTGATGAGCGGCGGAAAGGAGGGCGTATCGGCCGACGGAAAGAAGACGGGACTGTCGGTGACGCTCGTCGCTCCCTCAGTGCGTGTGAGGGCGGCGGCGGCCGGAGCAGCCAGCGGCACGGCCTTCTTCTTCGTCGCGCGTTTCTTTGTGGGACGGGCTTCGTCCGTGGACGTGCTCGTTGCAAGATCATTCGTTACCGACTCCAACACCACCGCCACCGCCATCGGGGTCAGGACGGGAAAAATCTCTTGCTCGAACAGCGTCTGGACGTGCTTTGTTTGGCGATCGTTTAACTCCTTGAGATGCACGCGGCGCATCCCCGCTTTCGCCAAAGCTGGCTCCAGTTCCGAGAGATAGACGCGGTACTGCTCATCCGCGAACGAGTGCATTCGTTCGCCGATGGCCTTCAATTGCTCAGCCGTTGTCAGCCCGTTCGGATCGGGGTGCGACTCTCCTTCCGCCAGCAACAGTTGCAGGCTACCGATGCGCACCATCGTGAACTCGTCCAAGTTCGATGACGTGATCGCGAGAAATTTGAGCCGCTCCAGCAGTGGGATCGTCGGATCGCGGGCCTCGTCGAGTACCCGCTGATCGAACTCCAGCCAACTCAGTTCGCGATTGAAGAAACGAGATTCCGCAGCCATGGCGGTCCAACATCCAAAGGAAAAAGTTCGAGGGGGGACGAGGCCGGAGAAGTGTAGCCGCCGCGCACGACGAGTCGAAGCAGCGGGGCGAAGCAAAATGGTAAAGGGCACAATCATGGGGGGAAAAATGACTCCGGGATGGCGCAGGCCGGACCGACAACAATCGCCCCGCCAGTTGACAGTTGGGATCGGGGAATCAAACATGCGCCCGCCAAGGACGGGCGCATTAATCACGGTCGTGGCCGACGCTGCCAGCGTCGGTTCGGATGCTGGCAGCATCCGCCACGATGCGACAGTGATTGATGCGTCCGATCCTTGGCGAGATCAAGCTCAACGGGCCAACGGGAAATGAAGGGTTTGCAACATGAGAGAACAGTCACAGCCGAACACCTTGAGACGCGGGATCGCACGGGCTTTGATTTCGCGGGGTTTGATCGCGGTCGTGGCGATATTCGTTCTTGCGACGCAGACGCCCCGCGCGTTCGCCCAAGCGGCGGTCGGTCTCTTTGTCGATCAGGTTTTTCGCGATGAGTCCGGCGAACACAAATACGTCGTGTTCCTTCCGGCCGGGCATCGCGTGGACAAGCCTTCGCCCGCAATCCTGTTCCTGCATGGAGCGGGTGAGCGAGGGATCGAGAACCGACTGCCGCTCACCGTCGGACTGGCTCCATTCGTGAAGGCGCGGGCGAAGACGTTTCCGTTCGTCGTGGTCTTTCCCCAGTGCGAATCGACCGACGGTCGTATCCTCGAATCGTGGCAGAGTGGCTCGGCCGACGGACAGCGCGCACTGGCGATTCTCGATCACGCCACGAAGCAGTTCGGCATTGATGTGCGTCGCATCGCGCTGACCGGTTGGTCGATGGGAGGCTACGGCGCGTGGAGTCTCGCCGCCGCCGAACCGTCGCGCTGGTCGTGCGTTGTCCCGCTCTCCGGCGGTGGCGATGTGGAGAAGATGGCTGCATTGAAGGACATCCCCGTCTGGGCCTTTCATGGCACGAAGGACCCGCTCATCAAAGCGGAAGAAAGTCGTAAACTGACCGATGCGCTGAAGGCTGCCGGAGGAACGGTCTCGTACACCGAGTTGCCTGCCGGGACACACGACATCAACGCGGCGGTCTACGGCAACGACGCGGTGATCGCGTGGATGCTCGCCCCGCGCAAGGCACCGGCGGAGTTGAGTTCCGCCACAGTCCCGTCCGTCGCCGCAATCAACATCCCGTTCGTGCCCGCGCTGGAGATTCCACAAGCGCTCGGCATTCGACTCGGTAACGATGCCCTTGCCGCGTTGTCCTACTCGATCCCGCAGACGATCCCCGCGAACCTGCTGTCGGGATCGCTGGGCGATATGTTCGACAGCACTACAGTGCAGGGACGCTCATTCAGTATCCGCTTCACGGGGATCACGTATCGCGGATCGGTCGAGCGTGTGATCGTGAAGGGATCGGGGAAGGACAAGCTGCTCGTACAGCTCGGTCTGCGCGATGTGGTTCTCTCGATTGGCGGAACGTATGTGGACGGAGCGCGGCACGCGGCACAGGCGGGACCGATCACGATCTCGATCGGAAACCGCTATCCCGTTTGGCTGAGTCTCGAAGTGTCGCCGTACATCGCCGACCGCCAGATTCGGTTGAAGTCACGCGGGGCGAGCTTCCAAATTCCGAACGACAACTGGTATGTGACTCAACCGGCCGGTGTCTCGACGCAGGGTTTCGGCATGACTCAGGAGGCGGTGACGAGCGGCCTCACGAACGGGCTGTATGGAAGCAAAGGCCGCATCGAAAACGAAGTCGTCAATCTCGCACCGACGATTGTCAGTGAACTCGAAAAGCATCTGGTGCTGCCCGAAGCGGGATCGACTCTCGCAAACTTGTGGCCGCTCCCCGTCAATCCGCCGCTTCTGCAAGTCTTTCCCGAACAGATTGTCGCCGACGAAAACGGTATCTCGTTGGTCGTCGGCTTGACCGCCGGAAGCCTCAACCCGTTTGGACCGACTCCCGTACTGAAGCGCGTCGCTCCGGCCGGTGTCACGCTCGCGCAGATGGCGGGAGACAAGGCCCTGCACGTCACGGCGGCACCGCAGATTTTGGGACCGCTGACGCAGATGGTGATCGACAACGATCAAGCCAAGCTCGACCTGCTCGATATTCCGGAACCGCTGTTCGCGAAGCTTGCCGATCGTGCGACATTGCAAGAGTTAATCCCCGATTTGAAGCGTCACGGCGACGGCCTGCAAGTTCGCTCGACACTGCGCGTCACCAGCCCGCTGTCGGTCGGTGAACCCTCTCAACCGGCAACGACGGAAGGACCGAAGCCGTTCGAGTTCAAACTCTCCGGCCTCACGGTCGATATCCAGATCAAGACCGATCCCGCACAGAGCCAGTGGCAGAGGTGTGCCGCGTTCGATCTGCAAGTCTCGGAACAAGTGCAAGCCTCGCTCCAATCGCCGTCTCACGAACAGCGGCAACTCCGCCTCGACTGGCTCCCCGTTTCGAGCGTCACCGGTACGGGGCGGTTCGCTGCCGGTTACGAAGCGAAAGACAAAACGCTCATCGCCGAACCGTACATCTCGCAGTTCCGTGAAGGTTGGCGAGCCTACACACAAGGAGCGACGGTCTCCGCGACCGACGTGGCCGACGTGACACTCGGCACGTCCAAGCTACGACTGCACGAAGTGAGCTGGAGCGCGCCCGTCATTGATATCGCGTTCCATCTGGCGCGCATCAAGCTGTCAAACCTCAGCCAAGAGACCTTCAAGTACGAGACTAGAGCACCGACCAGCGGCTGGGGCGAGACCCTCACCCTGAAGCCGGGCGACTCGCACGAGTTCGAGCTGCCGTACCCACTGACCTACCGTCGCAACGGCGCGAAAGGCCCCGAGGTCTACACGCTGGTCGTCGGCTCCCACTCCGAGTTCCGCGTCCCGCTGGCTGGCGGCCCGCCAGCGCTGTTCACCGCGAGCAGGCCGTGAAGCGGGCCACTCATTTCAGCTCGTTTAACCGCGTGGGCAACGCCCCGCGCGTCGATGGACGAAACAACGTCGAACTTCATCCGACGCGCGGGGCGTTGCCCACGCGGTTAAACGATGAGACGCGACATTCCTGACGCGGTTTGCCGTGCTGATTCGACACGGATACGATCATGCCCGCCAAGGTTTGGTTTTCGTTGGTAAGGTGTGTTTATGTCTGCTGTTTCTCACTGCTGTTTGTGTCGTTGTGTCGTCGCGGCGCGAGTTTTCTTTCTCGGCCTGATGCTGCTCTTGACGATGCCCCACGTTGTTCGGGCCGATGCGGCGTTGGACGAGTACAACACGGCGGTCGGCCTCTACAAACAAGAGCGTTGGAAACCGGCGGCCAATCAATTTCGCGCCTTCTTGAAAGCGTATGACAAGCATGAGAAGGCTCCGCTCGCAAAGCTGTACCTCGGGCTGACGCTCGTCAATCTGGACGACTTCACCGCCGCGCGTGACGAACTGCGGTCCTTCATCAAAGAGAACCCTCAGAACGCGAATGTCGCCCAAGCGCGTTATCGCGTTGCCGAGTGCAGCTATCTGTTGAACGATCTGGCCGCTGCCCGCACCGACCTCGATTCGTACCTCAAGGACTTCCCGAAAGATCCGTTTCACGACCATGCGCTGCCGTACTTGGCCGATGTGCAGTTGAGGCTCAACGATCCGACGACGGCTCTGAACCTGTTCCAACAGTCGGTTGATCGCTTCCCGACGGGACCGCTCGTGGAGGACGCCAAATTCGGCCGGGCACGCTCGCTGGAGTTGCTCAAGCGCGAGGATGAGGCACTCGTTTACTTCAAAGAGTTGGCGGCGAAGCAGGACGGGCCGCGTGCTGCCGACGCCCAGTTCCACATCGCGGCAATTGCGTTCGACCGCAAGCAGTTCCCCGAAGCGGCCGCCGCGTATCTGGAACTGACGAAGAACTTCCCCAAGAGTCGCTTCCTGTTGTCGGCCCATCTCAACGCGGGCTATGCGCTCTATCAGTCGAGTCAGTTCGCCGACGCCATCCCGCAGTTTGAAGCGGCGGCGAAAGATAAGGCGCAGCTTGTCACCGCGCGTTACTGGCAAGGCCTGAGTTTCAAGTCACTCGGCCAACCGGCTCAAGCGGTCGAGATCTTCAAGTCGGCGGCACAAGCGGCGGGAGATGCTCCGCTCGTCGAGTCGATCGTCTTCCAACAAGCGTTGTGCGAGCGGCAACTCGGACGCACGGCCGAAGCGAAGCCGTTGTTTGAGAGCGTCCTCGCCCGTTGGGGGAAAGGGGATTTCGGCGACGACAGCTTGCACGCATTGGCTGAGATGGCCATCGAAGCGGGCGACTTGAACGGAGCCGAACAACTGCTCGGCCGCTTCGCCAAGGACTATCCGATGAGTGGCCTGAAGCTGCACATCGAGTTGTTGTCCGGACGATTCGAGTTGGCTCGCGCGGCGGTCGCCCTGCGTGAGCAACGCCCGGCCGACGCCGTGGCCGCGCACTATGAAGCGGCTGCCAAACGCTTCGATCTCGTGATGAAAGAAAGCACCGTCCCGAAGACGCAATCGCAGGCGCGGTACTACCTCGCCTTCGCACGACAGCTTCAGGGCCAGCACGCGGTGGCTCTCGAAGTGATCGCTCCCTTGATCGCACAAGTCTTAGCTGACGGTGCGAAATCGGAGTTCGGCGACGCACTCGTCCTGCAAGCCGACAGTTACCAGATCGACAAGAAACTGGATGAAGCCGCTCAAGCAGCGGCCTCGTACCTGAGCCTCTTCCCCAAGGGGCGGCAAGCGGCACGAGCGGTTTCGATCCAGGCGGTCGTGGCGGCTAAGAAGGGGGACGCAGCGCAGGCCGATCTCGCCCTAAAGCGGCTCGACACTGAGTTCGCCGAACATCCGCTGCGCATCGTCACGACACAACAACTCGCCGAGTTGGCTGACGCGCGCGAAGACTGGCCGACATCAGCGCGACTCTACACATCGCTCATTCCGCTCAACGACGGCTCCGACAACCAGCCGTATTCCATTCGAGGTCTCGCGTGGGCGCAGTTGAAGCAGAAGCAGGGAGCGGAATCGGCTGCCACGTATGCTCGGGTGCTGAAGGACTTCAGCACGCACAAGCTCGCCGCTGAGTGTGCCTATTACCGAGGCGAGGCATTGCGGGAATCGGGCGATGCGGACGCCGCGATCGCCGCGTTTGATGCGTTGCTCAAACAGGTCTCCATCGACAAACCGGCCGACGCCAACGCGGAACAACAAACGCCGTGGCTCTACTCGTATCGAGCCGGTCTGCAAGCGGCGCGACTCCAACGCAAAGCCAAACGCACGTTCGAAGCGGATGCCGCGTATGACGAGCTGGTCAAGCGGTTCCCGAAGCCGCAACGACTCGACCAACTGCTCGATGAATGGGCGCTGCTCAACTACGACGCGGGCCGGTTCGAGCGAGCCGATGACATCTTTCGGAAGCTCATCCAAGACCTGCCGAACAGTGACTTGGCCGACAACGCGCGGCTGAGTCTCGCCGAAAGTGATCTCATCGCGGACAAGCTCGAACCGGCAAAGAAGGCGTTCGAGGAACTCTTTGCTTCGGAGAAAAGCGATGCCGAAGTGAAGGAACGTTCGCTCTATCAATTGGTGGTACTCGCGGTCGATCAGCAGCGCTGGGCCGATGTCCGCACACTGGCCGAGCAGTTGCCGACGCTCTTCCCCAACAGCCCGCATCGCTGGTATGCGGGCTACAGCGTGGTCGAGGCGATCCTGTCGAACGTCAAGTCGACAGAGCCAGACGTGGAGGCGGCCCAACAACGCCTGACAGCACTTCGCGCCGAGAAGGACAACGCGGCGGTCAACAGCCTGCCGTGGTTTGATCGGGTCTGGGTGCTGCTCGCCGAAGTGGCCTTTCGTCAAAAGAAGTACGACGAACTGGAACCGCTCGTCGCCGAGTTGAGGCAACGCGCTGCGAAGTCACCGTTCCTGCACCAAGCCGAAGAAGTCTTGGGGCGCGGCTACAAACAACAAGCGCCGCCAAAGTTCGATGAAGCTCGCACCGCGTTTGAACGAGTCATCGCCGACCCCGCCGCCTTCCGCACCGAGACCGCCGCCAAGTCGCAGTTCCTCATCGGCGAAACGTTCTTCCTGCAAGAGAAGTGGCCCGAGGCATTCATCGCGTATCAAAAGGTCTTCAATAATTACGACTTTCCCGACTGGCAAGCGGCCGCGTTGCTCCAATCGGGCAAATGCGACGAGCAGCAGCAGCAATGGAAGGAAGCGGTGGCGACCTACAAACTGCTGCTCGAAAAGTTTCCGAAGTCGATGCACGCGGACGAGGCCAAGCAGCGGC
>JAYVDI010000208.1:0-2552 GCA_043749505.1 Schlesneria sp.
GCGGTCATCAAACGTCCAGCCCTCGCTCGCGCGTCGGGCTAGTTTTTCCGAGTAGAACCGGTTCTGAAATGTCCGCTAACCACGCTCCGCTCAACTGTCGCCAGCGATCTCGTCCGAGATGTAGTACTCGTAAAAGAACCGGCCGATCTGGTCGCTGAGTCGCGACAGATAGCGTGCCTTGAAGTTCGTGAATGTCTCTTCCGATGTGCTGATCGGTTGCTGAGCCGGGTACTTGGAAATTTTCTCGGCCGAGAAAATCTTCTCGGCTTCGCCGTCGTCGTCCATCTTCCAGACGCTGACGATCGCCTCGGCCTGACCACGGTAGAGGCTGGCGCTCCCCTCTTCGTAGAGCGAGAACTCGTTGAGATCGATGTAGACGACGTAGGTCGCCTTGAAGTACGCGCCGATTTCTTCCGGCTTGTCCCAGTCCTTGTTCTCTTCCAGCCAGCCCTTCACGTAGTCCGGTGGCACCGCTTTGATCTTGTGTTCTTGCAGCCGAAACGTGACGTACTTGGCCAGTTCGTGATGCACGTTCTCGAAGCCGTACAGCACTTCATTCGGAGCGAAGCAGACCACTGCAACCGTCACTTCCTTGTCGGTCATCGATTCCTTCGTCTGCGCATCAAACTCCGGCTCCACCGACGGTGGTCCGCCAATCAAATAGCCGAGGAGCAAGACGTAGGTGCAACCGCTGAGCATGCTGCACACGAGCAGTGCCGCCCCCAGTGAGACCCAACACCGCGCGAAACTTTTCAAGGTCGATCCGATTCTCATGGCAGAACCTTTTGTAATTCGCTGTGCAGCGTGAACCGAGAATTCAAACAAACCCCACCGAGCTGGTCCCGGTGGAATCCGGTCTTTGCTCGACTTGTTCATTCCACCGAAGGCATTTTTCAGAACTGAAGTGGCATTGCCTCTGGCCACCCGTCAGAAATCGGTCCCCGGACGGTGGTCGTAAAACTTCTGGGCCAACTGATCGCAGACGCGATCCACGTAATCCTTCTGAAACGTCAGCGAGGTCTTCGTCTGCTCGGAAATCGGTTGATGTGCCGGGTAGGTCGAAGTGAATTCGTTCGAATAGACGGCATGAGCAATGCGCTGCGAACCGGCCTCTTCCACCTTCGAGACTCGCACGAAACCGGACGAGTGGCCGCGCATCAACTTGGGGCTGTTCGGCTCGCGAAACCCAAACTCCTGCACGTCGAGATGAACGATGTAGTCGGCCTCAAAGTCCTGAGCCAACTCAGACAGGTCCGAACCGACCGCGCCATGTTCATCCAACCATTTGGCGACGAGGTCCGGGTTGATGACTTTCACGCCGTTGTATTTCATCCGGCGAGTCACGCCGTCGATCATGTCAAACTTCAACGTGGCCAAGTCCGACTCCACCGAGTCCGGTGTCGTGCAGACGACGAGAACCGTGAACTTGCCCTTGGCGAGGTCTTCGCGGGTCATCGCCCGGAACTCCGCCGGGACCATCGGATCACCCTTTAGCATCTTGCCGAACATCACCCCCAGCGAGCAGCCAGGAAGTGAACAGGCGAGCGCCCCGCACAGCACTCCACCAGCAGCTTTTAGCCACAAGCGACGCGAAGGCATGAAACGTGTCCGATGAAAAATTGTCTGTGGCATGATGGCGATCCTTCGCCCAACGGTCAGTAAAATAGGGCCGGTTTCAAACGAACGAGGCTTAGGCATCGGAGGCATCTTCGCTTGTCCCCTCGCCCCGGCCTTGCGGGGAAAGGGTGGGGGAGTCTTCTGCTTCGCAGCATTCCCGACTTGAACTGCGTCTCAAACAGGAAGGCGGAGTCTCCGACTCCCACCTCATTCAACAGCGTCCTCTCAACTGAAGTGCCAGTCACGTAGACCAGAACAATTTCCACACCCACAGCGCGGTCGAAACCGCGCCGAGTGCGATCACCAAGTAAGCGAAGCATGACAACGGCTCATCAACACACCAGAGGCGGCCCCGCACCGCGCTGAACAAACACCACGGAATCATCAACGCCGACACCACCGCCAACAGCAGCCCCGCCGGATTGGCGCGAGCGGCCGCCACGAAATGGCCTCGTGCAAAACTGGAAAAGCAGGTCGTCATCCCGCAACCTGGACAGGGTTTCGAGAAGATCAGGCGAAATGTGCATTCGGGCAGACCCAACTGACGATGCGTTCCAAATCCGCGCGGATCCGGTTCGAGAGACCGAGCCATCGCGAATCCGGCCATCAGAAACACCGACCAAGCGACCAAGGCCGTTCGACCGACGCGCCCTACCGGAGCACCTTGAAATTGAGTGAAAATAGACATGACTAAACGGGAGTCGCCGGGTGATAGTGGCTGAACAAAACGGGAACAAGATCGCCCGCAGAGAATCTACCGTTCCATAGCCCACTCCGCAGCGAACAGTCGCCTCTCGGTTCGCTCTCAGGCGAGAACTGCCGTTGTGCCGAGGAAAATCACGTTAAACGCGACACCAGCCGAAAGCGCAAGCGAGGACAAGCGTCTCCTCGCCGCACCTTTTCTGGCTAGAGGGCGTTTCAAAACCTGTTTTTGC
>JAYVDI010000209.1:0-2835 GCA_043749505.1 Schlesneria sp.
CCCATCCTTCGGCCCGACCAGCCCGCGCTGGCCCGTCGCGGTGACTGTCTTCAACCGCCCGCCAAACGTGAAGTCGATCAGCTTGATGTAGTGACAGGCCACATACGTGCCGGGGTTGCGCCCGACGATCCACTCGGCGAACTGGCCGCCCGAAATCGACTTCGGCTCCAGCAGCGAGCAGTACCCCGTGTTGACGTGCTTCAACACCTGATCGTGAACCAGCGTCCGCAGCTTCTTGTGATCGGGGTCCAGCAGCTTGTGATAGACGACTTTGGCGAGCACATTCTTCCGACGAGCCAACTCAACCAACTCATCCAGCTCCTGCAGCTTCAGCACCGACGGCTTCTCGATCAGGACATGAACGCCTGCTTCGAGAATCTGCTTCGCCGCCTCGAAGTGTCGGTTGTCGGGAGTCGCCACGCAGGCGAAATCGACTCCCGCCGCGAGCATCTTCGTCACCGAGTCCGCTCCCGCGTGAGAGACGAATGGATGGATGCGGCCTCCCGCCGCTTGCTTATACGCCTCGGCCCGCGATCCCGTGCGAGTCGCCACTGCCACAAGCGGCACGCTGACATCACCAAACCGCCGGTCGTAGAGGCCCTCGCGGTGAGTCCGCTCAAAAAACGGACGATACGTCTCGTCGAAGATCATCCCCATGCCGACCATGCCAGCGCGAAGGGAGTTGGACGCGGCGATGTTGTTCATCAGTGGAAACCTCAAGGTGAAAGCCGAGTTTGAATTAGCTTTGTCGCTTCAAGGTAGCCCTGTCGCTCCGCGACAGGAGGCGAGAGCGCGAAGCAGGCGTCTGCCGTTCATCGCTCCGGTCGAACCGATTGTTAGCCAACGATCGATTCTCCCGGGCGCATTTTCGGGGCCGTCGTGATGATCACACTTCGCCGGGGCAGTCCGTGGCACCGCAAATACGAAATCAACGCGACGATTGCGAAAAGAATTCCGGGTAGCACCTGGCCCAACACATGTGAGAAAACAAACGGATTCTTGATAACGACTTGGACGTACTTGTCGGAGTCCGGAATCAGATCCCATCTCGCCGTCTGCTCTGGGCTGAGTTTGGCGAAGTCCGTCGAATCGATCGTCCGCAAGCTGTAGTCGCCGGGACGAACGCCGTAATTGTTGTCACGATGCCAGAGGCCAACAATCACTAGGGATGCAATGCCCCAGAAGATGGACCACACGAGCCAGACCAGGACGTGTGGGTTTGCATCGCCGGTCGATGAGACTTTTGTCATTTACCTTATCCCTTAAGCGGACGCTGTGAAATGAGGAGCCGCTGGTTGTTGCTGGCGAACAGCGTGTTCGACCGAGCGACGCCTCACGTTGATCTCGCTGCCTGTCGCGGAGCGACAGGGCTACCTTGCGAGATGCCGACGCGAGCTTGCATCTGCGGCGGCACGAGTCAAGAATCGCCGACGCTTCCGCGTAAAGCAAGCCACCCGTTTGATCGCCTTCCCGAGTGAGACGCCATGACATCCAAGCCGACAATCATTCTCTCCGCGTTCGCCGATGAGGCCGCGAATTCCAAGACGGCCATCGAGCAGTTTTCGGCTTTGGCCGCGATCGGCCTGCAGTACTACTCGCCCCGGTTCGTCGATGTGATGGGAGCGGGGAAGGTCAAGCATGTCACTGAACTGGATGGCGACGAACTGACTCGGCTGGCTAAGTTGCAGGCCGACTATGGGATGAAGGTGACGAGCATCGGGGCGCGGTTGGGCAAGGTGAAGTTGCTCGACGTTGAGGACGGGTCGCACAACAAGTTTGTCCCCGACGCGGCATACCATGCGGGGGACGTGGCGGCGACGATTCGCGCGGCGCAGGCTCTGGGGGCGAAGTTGATTCGCGGGTTCTCGTTCTACCATCCGAAGGGGGAAGACCCGGCGAAGTACGTGCAACAGGCGGCCGACCGGTTGGGGCCGATCGTCGATCTGTGCGGTCAGGCGGGGTTGGTCTACGGATTGGAAGTCGAAGCGAATCTGGTCGGGCAGAACGGGCGGATGCTCGCCGCGCTGGCGAAGGCGATCGGACGATCGAATCTCGTTTGCATCTTCGATGGCGGGAACATCTCGTCGCAGAACCTGTCGCCGCTGGAGTGTCTGGCCGAGTACCGCGCGATGCGGGATTCGTTCGGCTGGATGCACATCAAGGACTATCGCGTCGATCAGAATCTCGTCTGGACCGGCGTGGTCAACGAGGAGATGCTCAAGAACTTCGTCCCGTGCGATGTCGGCGACTCGGGTCACGAACTGATCCTGCGCGATTTGAAAGAGCATCTCCCCGCGATCGAGGCCAAGATGAAGAAGCTCGGTGCGCCGGGTGTGTTTCTGGAACTCGAACCGCATCTCAAGGGAGGCGGCCAGTTCGGCGGCTTCAGCGGCCCGGACGGGATGGGAGTCGCGGTGAGGTCGCTCTGCCGACTGCTCGACTACGTCGAGATCGGCTACAAGCTGCGCGGCTTCGATGACATCAAAGCGGCCCGCGGGTTCTGACAAGCCAAGACAAGAAGATGACCACAGATTTCACGGATGACACGGATAAGAAGGAGAGTGAGTGATGACTGCGCGACGTTCGTCGGTTCGGTTGAGTTGCGTCTTCTGTGCGCTGCTGAGCGGCCTGCTGTGGCTGTTGCTGGCGCAGGGCTTTTTGACTTCGGTTGCCACGGCCGAGGACAAACCGGCCGCGGTCCAGAAGCCGACGGTGAAAGACAAACCCAAGCCCGATGACGCCGAGGCCGAACTGCCGAAAGACACCAAGCGGTACCAGTACCGCCGGGATCACGATCCGAACGGGACCGGCAAGTTCTACATGGGGCGCGAGATC
>JAYVDI010000210.1:0-22026 GCA_043749505.1 Schlesneria sp.
GTGTGACCAATTGCACACGAAGTTTAGAATCGCCCTACAGACCAGAATCCTCTTTCGATGAGATAAATCATGAATGCCCACCAATTCTCCCGTCGAACCTTTTTGCATGGTGTTGGCGTCACGATGGCGTTGCCGTGGATGGAGTCGCTCAATGTTTGGGGCGATGAGTCCGTGAAGACATCGCAGCCGGGCAGTCAGGCTCCGGTGCGGTTGGCCGTGTTGTTCTCGGGGAACGGCTTTCACAGCAAGGAGTGGTGGGCGAAGGGTGAAGGGAAGGGGATGGAGCTGGGTCAGGTACTCGCGCCGCTGACCGACTTCCGTGAGAAGATGCTCTTCATTCGCGGGCTGCATAACGCCGAGGCTCTGAAGGGAAACATTCACAGTTCGCAGACCGGAAACCTGCTGTCGGGGGCACCGCTGTCGTCGGGGGGCGAGATCAAGTCGGGAACGAGCATCGATCAGTTGGTGGCTCAGCGGCATGGACGATCGACGAAGGTGCCGAGCCTCGTGCTGGGCTGCGAGAAGTCGAACCCGTCGGTTCATAAGAACTATTCGATGATCTACAGCTCGCACATTTCTTGGTCGTCGCCGACGACACCGACACCGTTGGAGTTGTATCCGTCGCTGGCCTTCGACCGGCTCTTCAAGGACGAAGTGCAGCGCGGCGACAAGAGTGTCTTGGACGCGGTACTCGCCGACGCGAAGAGCTTCCGGCAGAACATCAGTACGACCGATCAACGTAAGCTCGACGAGTACCTCGACTCGGTCCGCGAGATCGAGCAACGAATCGAGAACGCCGGGAAGCAGGGTGAGCTGCAAGGCTGGCGACCAACGCTCGACAAGCCGAACGTGCCGCGTCCGCCGGAGGGGATTCCGCAGAACATCGCCGACCACATGCGGCTGATGTGCGACATCATGGTTCTGGGTTTTCAAACCGATGCGACGCGCGTCTGCACGCTGAAGCTCAACAACGACCACAGTTCGCTGCGGTTCCCGCATCTCAGCGTGGACTACATGATCCACCATCTGTTGTCGCACTCGGACACGGCCGACTGGTTAAAGGTGAATCAGTTCTTCATCGAGCAACTCGGTTACATCGCACGAAAACTGGACGCGATCCAAGAAGGGGAGCGAACGGCGCTCGACAACTCGATGCTGCTGTACTGTTCGAGCATGCTGACCGGCAGTCACGATGCGACCAACCTGCCGGTCGTCGTGCTCGGCGGTGCAGGCGGCCAGATCAAGGGGGGGCGAGTCCTCGATTACCTCGGCAAACCAAACCGCAAGATGTGCAGCCTCTACCTGTCGATGCTCGACAAGTGCGGCATCCCGCTGAAAGAATTCGGTGACTCACAGGAGCGGCTAGAGGAAGTGTAGAAGTCTTGTCTGGAGTTTTTGTGCTGTAACTCAAAAGCTCTGATAGCCTTCATTGGCGTTAGAGCGAGAAGTCGCGATGGCCGTTGTCGTTCGGCGTTGCCAGTGTGAACGAAATTTCGCAGATAGCTGTTTTTGTCCTCGTTATCAGGTCATCGCAGTTCGCCCTTGTCACCACTGATGAGTTACTGTGAATGAAGAACCACATGAGGTTCAACGGCATGCAGTGGACACGGACATCTCTTCAAACTGCTTGACAGCATGGGTGGCGACCAGTATCGTCCGCTCGGTTTTGCAAGCACCTGCCGGGTAAGAATTGGTATTCAGATGCCAAGACTGTGATCGTGATTCGCGGCTTCTCGCACAGGGGCTTTGGCTATGTAGTTTGAATTGTTGGTTCCATTCCGATTATATCGGAGCCACTTTTGGCGATGCCAATTGGTGGTGAGTGTTGTCCGCCCTTCCCGGCTCGGGATCGTCGGGAAATCAAGTGGGACTCGTGCCCACTTTTTTTGTTGTCTGAGTCAAGTTCGCGGGAACGCGGACGTGTCTTGGCATAATTGGTCTGCCGTCGATTCCGGAACACTGTGTCGATTGTTTGCCTCGTCGGTTTCCACTGCCGCTCATCGAACTTTAGACACCCAGAAAGAGTGAAATGAACGGTCCCGAGTTGCTTCGCATCGTTGACGCGATTCATCGCGACAAGAGCATCGACAAGGAAATCGTGTTTGAAGGGATTGAGCAGGCAATATTGTCGGCCGCTCGCAAACACTTCGGTGAAGATCACGCGATCGAAGTTCACGTCGATCGCAGTCATGGAAATCCGACCGTCAAGATGGACAGTAAGGAGATCGAGCCTGACGCCCTGGGGGACTTGCTGGGGCGTATTTCGGCTCAGACCGCCAAGCAGGTGATGATTCAGAAGATTCGCGAAGCCGAACGCGATTCGCTGTTTGATGAATATACCGAGATTCGGAATCAAATCGTTTCTGGGACGGTCACGAAAATTGAAGGTGGGGCTGCGATTATCAGTCTCGGCAAGTCCGAAGGATTGCTTCCTCGCGGAGAGCAGATTCCTGGCGAGAGCTACCGGATTGGCGATCGGGTTCGAGCGACGGTGTTGGAAGTTCGTAAGTCTGGCAGTCGCGTGAAGATCATTTTGTCTCGCACGCATGTTGAATTTGTGCGGCGGTTGTTTGAGTTGGAGATTCCGGAAGTCTCCGAACGCGTGATTGAAGTTCGATCGTTGGCCCGTGAAGCGGGGTATCGATCCAAAGTCGCGGTCTCCTGTATTGACAACAACATCGATGCCGTTGGGGCGTGCGTTGGTGTGCGCGGCGCGAGAATTAAGAACATCACCGGAGAGCTGGGTGATGAAAAAATCGACATTGTTCGTTGGAATGATTCGTTGGAGGTTCTCGTTCCGAACGCGTTACAGCCGGCTGAAGTTGAGGATGTCATTCTGTGTCCCATGTTGGGGCGAGTGATCGTTTTGGTTAGGGACGATCAATTGTCTTTGGCAATTGGGAAGCGTGGTCAGAATGTCAGGCTCGCTTCAAAGCTGGTTGGCTGGGACATCGAAGTGATGACTCAAGAAGAGTTAGATGAGCAGCTTTCTCGGGCGGTGCAGGCATTTTCCGAGGTGCCTAACTGTAAGGCAGAGTTGGCCGAGAACCTTGTTGCGCAGGGTTTCCTTAGTTTCGATGATCTGTCGGTGATTGAGCCGGATCAGTTGGCTGAAATGGGTGGGCTGACTGAGGAACAGTGCGACTCTATCGTTGGTTTTGCCGAGCGAGAGAGTGTGCGGCTTGAGGCTGAACAGCGTCACCGTCGTGCGACGGAGAGAACCCAGTCAATGGCTGGGGGGGCGTCGAGGGCTGTTTCGCCCACGTTAGTTCCAGTGGCAGAGGCGGTGGTCGCAGTACCTGAGCCTGTTGCGGGTAGCGTTGCTGTTCCGGTTGGAGACGTGG
This sequence comes from Schlesneria sp., assembly GCA_043749505.1. Classification (GTDB taxonomy): domain Bacteria; phylum Planctomycetota; class Planctomycetia; order Planctomycetales; family Planctomycetaceae; genus Schlesneria. Next base: position 3,345 of record JAYVDI010000210.1, read on the forward strand.
CTTCGGAGTCGATTGGAGTGATCGAGGTTCCGGTGTCTAATTGATCAATTTGAATTCGGTAATTGAGTTGAATCTTGTGTGGATTCGCAAGGGTTCTGCTGGGAGTTCTCTGCGATTTTGTGGCGGGTGTCGCTTGAGTTTTTGCGATCGCATTGCTTTGGGGTCGGTGTTCTCTTAGGGGATAATGCTCTCGACGGGTTAGCTTCCCGACGTGTGATTCGACGGCTGGGCGTGTGACTCGTCTGGTCCCACCCACTGGCAATCATCGCTCAACGATCCTGAGTACGGCGAAATCGAGCTGGTCAGGGCATTAACCCCGAACGAGGAACCGCGTTTGAAAATTCGAATTTTCGCTCTGGCCAAAGAGCTCGACATCGACAGCAAGTTATTAATCGATCATTGCGCAAAAGCCGGTATTACGATTAAGAATTCGGCGCTGGCGAGTATTTCACCAGAAGAGCGCGATCGGGTGATGGATGTCATTCGTGCGAGTCATCAGCCGAAACCTGCCGCCATCGCAGTGAGTGCCCCTTCCGCACCGGTGTCGCGGGATATTTCCGGTAAGACTAGAACCATCCGCAACATGATGATGGCACGGTCACAGCCTGATAGGCCACTGCCTCAAGAGGCGCTTCCTCCATTGGAAGGTGTTCTTGAGGAACCGGCTGGTGAAACTCAAGCCGATTCGGTTGCGGTTGCCTCGGTTGCCACTGATTTGAGAGACGCAGATCACGTCTCGCCAATCGATATTGAGCCGTCCGTCAACGTTGACGAAGTCGTTGTGGCCGATGTTTCGTCGGTTGGGCCAGCCGAAAGTCAAGAACCGTCTGTTCCCGTGCCTGTGGAGGATGCGCCCCCCGTTTCCTCACGGCCTGACTTTACTCCCGCTTCCGGATTTGTGCCGCGGGCGATGCGTTCGATGTCAATGACCGCTCGTTCGTCATCTGATTTTGCAGGTGGCAAGCCGGGAGCCGCGAAGAAGCCCCGTACGTCATCGCCCAATCTCGCCGCGATTCCGGACTTTAAGCGGCCAGTCGTGAAGGTTTCCAAGCCAGAAGAAGCTGTTGCACAGAAGCCGGTGATTCGGCTGAACCCGGATGGACAGCAGAAGAGTGCGAGTCCGCTGAGCAAGCATCTTCCGAAAAAAGCGACTGACAACAAGAAGCGTGTGGGTGGCGATCCAGAAGAAAGTTCGCTGCCTAAATCTCGCCAAGCTGATCTTGGCCGAAACTTGGAAGAAAGCCGATTGCAGCGCCGGACCAAGCGGCCACTGTCTCGGAGTGAGGAGGAGGAAGAGGGGCGCCGTCGGTTCGGCCATGTTCGTCCGAAGCAACGCAAACACGTTCGTTCGGAGTTGAAGAATGAATGCGAAATTGAGTTGCCGATCACGGTGAGGTCGTTGTCGGAAGGGATTGGTCGTCCGGCGAAGTCCATCATTCAGATTTTGTTTGCACGCGGCGAAATGGCCACGATCAATTCGTCGCTCAGTGAAGATATGGCGATTGAAGTCTGTTTAGAGTTGGGCGTCGATCTGTCGATTCGCCGCGACAAAGATATTGAAGAACGCGTTGCCGAGGAGGCCACCAGTGGGGATCGGCCCGAGGAAATGATACGGCGGCCGCCGATTATCACGATTCTGGGGCACGTTGATCACGGTAAGACGACGCTCGTCGATAAGTTGCGGTCGGCCAATGTCGCCGCGTCGGAATTCGGTGGAATTACTCAGCACATCGCTGCATATCAGGTTGAGCATAACGGCCATAAGTTGACCTTCGTGGATACGCCGGGACATGCGGCCTTCGGCGAGATGCGTGCCCGTGGTGCAAACGTCACGGACATCATCGTGCTAGTGGTTGCGGCCAATGATGGGGTGATGCCACAAACGATCGAGTGTATTGCGCACGCGAAGGCAGCCGGGGTACCGATCGTGGTCGCAATGAACAAAATCGACCTGCCTGATCGGAATGAGCAGCGTGTTTTCACTGACCTATCGACTCACGATGTACTGGTCTCTGAGTGGGGTGGTGATATCGAGCTTGTGCGGACCTCGGGTCTGACAGGGCAGGGGCTGCCTGACCTGCTCGATACGATTCTGCTCACCGCTGACTTGCATGATTTCAAGGCAAATCCGAACCGTGCGGCGTCCGGCAACTGCTTGGAGGCATTCCGAGATGAAGGCCGCGGCCCTGTGGCGTGGCTGATCGTCAGGACAGGAACTCTGCGGGTTGGGGATGCCATTTTGTGCGGCGGTGCGTTCGGTCGCATTCGTGCCATGTACAACGAGCGGGATGAAGAGGTTTTGGAGGCTGGCCCATCCACACCGATTAAAGTGGCGGGTTTGGACGTTGTTCCCAGCGCAGGCGATCAATTCCAAGTACTGGGGGATCTCGACGCAGCTCGGGAGGCTGCCGAACAGCGACGCCAGAAAGGTCGCGCTGCAGTACTCGCAAACATGGGCGGACGACGCACACTGGAAGATATTCTAAATGCGGCGCGTGAGGGTGAAGTCCAAGAACTGAACCTGATTCTCAAGGCTGACACACCTGGTTCGCTGGAGGCTCTGCGAGGAGAACTCAATAAATTTGAGCACCCAGAAGTTCGCATTAGGTTGCTGCACGACGGCGTTGGCGGCGTCAATGAAAGCGATGTCTATCTCGCGGCGGCATCGAACGCGGTTATTGTCGCATTCCACGTGATCGCCGAAGATCGGGCACAGTTGCTGGCTCAGCAAGAGGGTGTCGAGATCCGTCGTTACAACATTATCTATGAAGTGATGGACGAGGTGAAGCGGATTCTTGAGGGGATGTTGCGACCTGAGAAGCGGGAGGTCGTCACCGGGCGTGCCATCGTGCTGCGGACGTTCAGTATCACTCGTTTCGGAACGATTGCAGGTTGTCGCGTGTTGAATGGTTCGATTGAACGCTCGCACCGCATGAATCTGATTCGAGACCAAAAGATATTGAACGCTTATGGAATCGCATCGCTGAAACGCGAGAAGGATGACGCCAAGGAAGTTCGAGAAGGTATGGAATGCGGAATCCGACTTGAGAACTACAACGACATCAAGGAAGGGGATCTCTTGGAGGCGTTTAAGATTGAAGAAGTCAGGCGGACGCTTGAGTGACAAAGTGTTTCGCTGGCCGAGATTGCCGATCATGTGGTCGGCGCGGCGAGCGTGACGGTGTGTTTGAAGTGGGCTGAGCAACCACGGTCGGTCTGTTCAGCCAGTCCTGCGAGGCTGCGTTGGGCCAACTTCGTTTCGGCCGAGGTCAAGTTTTCCAATGAGTTCACGCCGGATGGAACGGGCCTCGGAGGCCATTCGTGAAATTGTCAGCACGACCGTGTTGTTCGGTTTGCGAGACCCTCGGGTCAAAAATGTCACCGTTCTTGGGGCCGAGGTTGCTCAGGATCTGCGCGCCGCAAAAATATTTGTCACGATCATGGGTGATGCCAAAGCACAGTCGTTGGCCATGCACGGCTTGAACTCGGCCCGTGGCTTCATTCAATCCAAGGTGGCCGACCGGTTGCAGACGAAGCACACCCCCGTGATCAGTTTTGTATTGGACCCTTCCGTAAAAAAGAGCATCGAAATTTCGCGGGCGCTGCATGGACTCCTTGGGGAGTCCACATCGGGGTCTGTTGGCTCAGGCGATGAGACCGTGGAGCAGCGTCTTGGCGAGTCGAACGAAGATGAGTTCGAGCAGAGCGAGGACGCGGAACAGTCGATAGTCTCCGACCAATCAGGCTCGATTTCGCTAACGGGCTCCGACGAGTAATCGACTCCGGTTGCGGAGAAGATAGAAAGGTAAACATGGTTGCTGCATCGCGTGCCAAGACATCGGATCGCGCGGCGATCCTCAAAAAGTTGTTACCTGCGATCAAGAAGCAGTACAAGGTCGCCGTACCCAAGCAAGACCGCCCAGTCCTTGAGACGATCTTGTTTGCGATTTGCCTCGAGGACTCAACCGTCGCCGACGCCGAGCATTCTTACACACGGCTGTTCGCTGAATTCCCCGATTTGAACGAGATTCGTGTCAGCTCGGTAAAGGAGATCGAACGGGCGTTCATTGGGCAGACGGATGCAGAATGGCGGGCGTTCCGTGTTCGCAGCGTACTGCAATATGTCTTTGAAAAATCGTTCGCCTTTGAATTCGAGAGCCTTCGTAAGAAAACGCTTGAGCTCGCGACGAAACAGTTGGCCAAGATCAAGCATCTCTCTACTTTCGTTCGCAATTACACGCTGCAAGCTGTGATCGGGGCACACCTGATCCCCATTGATCCGGCTATGGGACGTTCGCTCGTGTGGCTTGGGTTGGTTCCGCCCAATCAAGACATCGAACAGATGGGCGAGACACTCAAGGCTGTGGTGCGAAAGTCGGACGTTCCACTGTTCTGTTTCTCGATTCGTTGCCTTGCCACTGACAAGGCCGTGCTCGATGAGTTCGATCCAGCGAAGTTTCCAGCTCCCGAAGAGGGGCACGATGGTTCGTTGGTGACGGATCGATTGGTGGCCCTCTACAAGTCGGGAGCCTCTCGCACACGCGCCAAGAATGCGGCAAACCGGCTTGAGGTGGCGAAGAAGGAGGAGGCTCGGGTTGCCAAGGAAGAGGCCAAAGCTGCGAAGGCCACTGCTGCGGTGAAGGCGGCAAAAAAGAGTGCGGTATCTGCCAAGGCTGCTCCAGCCAACCCCGCCGCGAAGAAGGCTGTCAAGAAATCCAAGTGAGTCGAATGGAGTGGAACTTTCAACGGCTTGAGTTGGAGCCAATCGAGTCGATGCGCAATCGTGTGGCACCTGAGTGGTCCTGATTGAACGGTGGTTCCGAAGGGAGATCGGATCGTGAACAACGTTGTTCTGCAAGGAAACCAGAGTCCCGCTGTTTGGATGTTGTTGATTGGATCTGTCGCATGGTCAGCGCCTGCGGCATTCGCTGCCGCGCCGAGTGAGCAGTCGGATACAAAAGTCACTGCGGCATCGCCATTGGAGCAAGGGTATTCGCTTCAGGAGAATGACGATCCTGCATTCCCTTTGAAGCCAACGGAGGCGCTGTCGGCGGCGAAGCAGACTCGCAACGACGCACTCTCGTGGTTTATGGCCGGGCGATTGCTGGAGACTCGCAACGAACCGGCGAAGGCGTTGGCTGCCTATCGCAAGGCCGTCGCGATTGACCCGACTGCCATCGAAGTCTATCGGCATCTCGTCCCGTTGGAGTTTCGGCTCGATGAGGTGGGGGCGGCTGTTCGCTCAGCAACTAAGGCTGTGGAACTCGATCCCAACGAGTACGAACTCCTGCAGATGCTCGCCGCCCAAGCCGCGATCACGGGCAAGTTGCCAGACGCGATCAAGTATCTCGAGCAGGCGATCAAGTCCCCGAAGATTGTTCGTGAGTCGGTCGAGTATGTGATGCTCAGCAAGAGTCTCGGTATGCTTTACTCGGCGACGGGCCAAGTGGACAAAGCGGCTGACAGTTACGAGGTCATCTTCGACGCGCTGGCCAAGCCGGAAAAGTACAAGCTCGACTTGCGGGCCAAAGCGAAATTGTTGGCCGACCAACAGACGAGCTACGAGAAAATCGGGCAAGTCTTTCTCGACGCCAAGCGGATCGAGCTGGCTTCGGCGGCGTTCGAGTTGGCCGCGAAGTCGGGGCGTGCTGGTGCGGGCAATCTCAGCTACAACCGCGCGCGGGTACTTCTGCTGTCGGAGAAGACCGATGAGGCGCTGGCGGAACTTCAGAAGTACTTCGATAAGGAACGGACCTCCAAGGGACGCGACGCTTATCAGCTCCTCGCCGACATCCTGCTCAAGCTCAATCGCGGTGACGAACTAATCGCGAAGCTGGAAGGTCTCGCCGCGAAAGATGCACACAACATTCCGTTACAGTACTTCTTGGCAGAGCGGCTGGTCGCGGCCAACGAATTGGACAAGGCCAAGAGCATCTACGAGACGGCTCTACAAAACGGCGGCGATGCGAGCGGGTATATCGGGCTGGCGCAGATCTACCGCAAGCTCCAAAAGTCGGACGAGTTGCTCGATCTCTTGGGGCGTTCTCTGCAGCGACTTGGCCCCGAAGGGCTGGTTCAGCTTGAAGAGAAGGTTCTCAAAACACTCAACGAGGATCCGAAGCTCGTCGATTCGTTGATGGCTGTGGGACGGGCGCAGGCAAAGTTGGAGCCGTCTCAACTTTCGTTCGAGAAGAGTTACCTGCTGGCGGGGATCGCCAAAGTCTGTGAACGGACTGACGACGCGGCGGAGTTCTATCGTCACGCGATCAAGCTCGTGAAAGACCGTGGTAATGATCGTGTCCTCGCGCTGTATCGTGAGTTTGGCAACACTCTGATCCAAGGGAAGCGGTATTCGGATGCCGTAGTTTTGTATCGGGAGGCACTTGCCGATCGCAAATTGGCTGACAGCAAGGCGGACATCTACTCGATGCTTTCCCGCACACAAGTTCTCGACGGCGACCCCGCCGGTGCTATTGAATCCGTGCTTGAAGCGCTCAAGTTGGAGCCGGGTGATCTCGGACACCTGTTCGATGAAGCGTGGATTTACAGCCACTCGCGCCAGTGGGATCAAGCCATCCCGCGCTTTGAGAAACTGCTCACCGACAACGCGGACAACAAGCGTGCCCAGCGGTTGTTCCAGTTCAGCCTCTCGAACATCTATGTCCAGAAGGGTGAGATTCGGAAGGGCGAGGAGATTCTGGAAAAGATCTTCGAGTCCGACCCGGACGACACGCAGCTCAACAATGACTTGGGATATCTGTGGGCCGATCAGGGGAAGAACCTCGACAAGGCCGAGCAGATGATTCGGAAGGCCCTCGCGGCGGAACCGGACAACGGCGCGTACCTCGACAGTCTTGGCTGGGTGCTGTTCAAACTCGGCAAGTACGAGGACGCGATCGGCCCGCTGGAGCAGGCTGTCAAGAAGAATACCGGCGGCGACGCCACGCTGTGGGATCATCTCGCAGACGTTCAATTGAAGCGGATGCAGTTGGAAAAGGCGGTCGAAGCTTGGCGGAAGGCATTGCATTCTGCGGAAGCCGACAAGTATCCGGACCCGCAGTTGATCGAGCGGTTGAAGGACAAGCTCAAGCAACACGCTTCTCAACCGAAGCCGCTCAAGCCAGCGCCGCCGGGGTCGCCTTGATGCGTTGAGAGTAGTCCCTTCCGCTCGTGCAGTTCGCGTTTTTTCAGTCCCTCCGTTTCGCGTTTGAGGTTTTGAGTTCTCGCCATGGCAGGTCACTCCCACTGGGCCAATATCTCCTTCAAGAAGGGGATCGTCGATAAGAAGCGGGGCAAGCTGTTCGGCAAGCTGGCCCGTTACATCATCGTGGCCGCGAGGCATGGTGGAGGTGATCCGGCCGCGAATCTCGCTCTGCGTTACGCGATCGACCGCGCAAAAAAGGCGTCGATGCCGAGCGACACCATTGAACGTGCCGTCAAAAAAGGAACGGGTGAACTCGAAACGGAAACCTACGACGAGGTGCTCTACGAAGGCTACGGCTCGAATGGCGTCGCGATTCTGTGTGAGATTCTCACCGAGAATCGAAACCGCACGGCGGGCGAGATTCGTAAAATGTTCGAGGTCAACGGCGGCAACCTTGGCAGCACCGGCTGTGTCGCGTGGATGTTTGAACGCAAGGGCGTCTTCGTGATCTCGTCGAAGCACGTCTCTGAAGACCGCCTGTTTGAAGTCGCGCTCGAAGCTGGAGCGGGGGATGTCAAACAAGTTGGCGATAACTTTGAAGTTGTCTGCGATGTCGATGCCTTTCAGTCTGTGATCGCAGCGCTGGAGTCGGCGAAGATTCCGACCGAGTCGTCTGAACTGAGTCGTATCGCCGCAAACACGGTCGATCTGAACGCAGACGCCGCCCGGTCGGTGCTGAAGTTGATGGACCTGCTCCAAGATCACGACGACATCCAAAATGTCTACGCCAACTTCAACATCCCTGACGATGTCATGGCTGTGATCGCGGCCGAGCAGTGATGACCTGAGAACTGTCTCGATACCGGGCTGATCCGAGCTTGTGACTTCGGTGATTCGTGTGCCGTGCCGTGGAGTTTGCGTTTCAAGTTTGGACATCTCCCATGGCGCGTCAGAAAGTGATTGAAGGAGCGGCGGCGGGGGGTGGCAAGCAGCCTCCGTCTGATCGACCTGCGGGTCATTTCAATCCCGATGACGAACGCTTCGATGACGAGTTGAGACCGCAAAAGCTCAGCGAGGTCGTCGGGCAGAAGAAGGTTGTGGATCGACTGAAGATCGTGCTCGACGCGACGCTCAAACGGAAAGAGCCGCTCTCGCACATTCTGTTCGACGGGCCGCCCGGTCTGGGAAAGACCACGCTGGCGATGACGCTCGCCAAGGAAATGGGAACCGAGTGCCAGATCACGTCCGGCCCCGCACTCCAAGCTCCGAAAGACCTGCTCTCGTACTTGACGAATGCCAGTTACGGGTCGGTCTTGTTCATCGATGAGATCCACCGGCTGCCTCCCGCCGTCGAGGAATTTATCTATCCGGTGATGGAGGACTTTCGCGTCGATATCGTGCTGGGCGAGGGCATGAACGCCCGCACGATCAACATGAAACTGAAGCCGTTCACTGTGATTGGGGCCACGACGCGCAGCGGCATGTTGACGGCACCGCTTCGCGACCGCTTCGTGCATCGCGAACATCTCGACTTCTACGATGAGTCCGAGTTGACCGAGATCGTGCGCCGTAACGCGCGCAAGTTGCGAACCGAGATCGACGAGGATGCCGCGCTACTCATTGCCAACCGCAGCCGGGGGACTCCTCGGAAGGCAAACAACCTGCTGCGCTGGACTCGCGACTTCGCGACCGTTCGTGAACCGAGCGGCATCATCACGAAGCCCATCACCGAGCGGGCACTGGAGATGCTCGAAGTGGATGCGGTCGGGCTGGAGTCTCAAGATCGCCGGTATCTCACCACGCTGGTCACGGTCTTCAGTGGCGGCCCGGCGGGGCTATCCGCCATCGGTCATACGATGAACGTCCCACCCGATACACTCGAAGATGAAGTCGAACCGTTCCTGCTGCGACTCGGCTTCATCCAACGCACACCGCGCGGCCGTACGATCACGGCGGCCGGACTCAATCACCTCGGCCTGAAGCCGCCGCCCGCGACAACCGAGCGGGGCGAGTTGTTCTGATCGAGCAGGCTCTGTTTGCGGATATAACGGCCTGTTGAAGAAGGGGGCCGATCATGTGTGGAAAGTCACTTGCTACTCATAGCTCGGCGGGAGCCTCACCCTCCCGGCGAACTTTTTTCCACGGGCTTCAATTCACTGTGCCCGCTGTTGGCTTGTGATTGTTTGACTTCCCGCTTCCGAACGAAGGGGACAATCGCAAGGCATCGCGTTTCTTGGCGATCGCCGCGTTTGCCTTCTTCATCACCTTGGCTTCCCGGTCTTTCAGCAGGTCGGCGATGAATCGACGCGAACAGTTGCCGATCTCTTCCGCGACATCGCCGCCAATGACGCCGATGCGGTGTGTTTCGAGATTGGTCAGTCGCAGCTTGAGACTCTCCAACGACGGTTCCAGCACCACGTCGGGAAGCAGGCTGTTGGGGCGAAACTCCGTCCGAATCGCCAGCCGACACTTTGCGTACACATGGACCGTCGCGTCGGAGACCACTTTGAGATGCAGGCCCTTCACGCCGAGAATCCATTGTTCAAACCACGCGGTACAACGCGGCTTGACCACCACATGAACCGCACACGAGAACGTGCCCGGTCCTTCGGAGTGAATCTCGCCGAGCGTCAGTTGGAGACGCTCTTCGGGATACGGCAGCTCGATGCGGTATTTGTACCAGGCCCCGTCGTTGACGAGCTTGCGGCGTTCGGACGCTTGCAAGTGGACCCCGCGCTGTTGGACGCGCACGCCATCGAATACCTCGCGTTGCTTCCCCCAGTGCTTGCGGTCCTCGTGCTTGTCGGGGATCGCAGCGAGTAACACCGATCGAATGACATCGGTCCACGAGGACGTTCCGTTCAACTCCGGTTCATCGAGATCGTTTGAGGCCGCCGCCGTCGTCGCATCTTGATCGGGCTTTGCCGGTCGAGGGACAGGCTTAATCGGTCGCAGTGGCTTCGCAATGGGCCTGCTGCCAGCGTTGCTCTTGGCCGATTGCACTCGTCTGTGAGGTGCCGCATCGACGAGCCGCTCGATTGGCATCAACGTGACCAGCCACGTAAAAAAGACGGCGAGAACCTTCGCCCTGAGATACCGGTGAGAACGCGGCTGATTCTGATTCACATTGACCCTCCTCGACCCACACGAACATCCGGAACTGTCCCGTAAATCAGCCGCAGGGCGCTAGCCCCGGTTGTTTTGTCGAGAACCGGGGCTAGCGCCGCGCAGCTAATTCATTTTACGGGACAGAGCCTAGAGGGCATTTCAAAACCTGTTTTTGCCTTGAAAAACCAGCCCGATGCGCAAGCGAGGGCTTCACCGTCATCGAATGTTCAGCCCTCGCTTGCGCGTCGGGCTAGTTTTGAAATGCCCTCTAGCACCGGACCACCGCGTAGCGCGGGATCATTCGCGCCGAAGTCCGTTCGGTCAAGATGGCCCTCGCGTGGGTCAGGGCCATCGCCTTTTTCAACGCAGGGTGGGACCAGCTCGCTTAGAGCGCCGGCCCACCAACGGGAATCGTCGAGAAATCATGGTGGGCCGGCGCGACGAAGCGCCACTGGTCCCACCCTACAAGTTTCGCAGGCCAACAAGGCGATTGCCCTCGCGTGGGTGGGAAGTCCAACCGGCGGTCATGCTCACATGGCCCCAAAGGCGAGTTTGGCGGGCCGCCTGCCGTCAGTCTGCGGGTTCTTGATCGTTGCAGGAAACCCGTGGCCTGACGGCACACGGCTCGCCTCGAACATCTCACTTTGAGCCGTGAGAAGCTGAGATACCGCTGCTTTGCCACTCGTCCGGCAATTGCTTGACGGTCCACAGAGCGACTGTTATGGTTCCGCCTGCTTTGACAGACTTCTTCGGAAGAATTGTTAGAGTCGTCGCCGTCGGCAGCCGAATGAGAGGCTTGCGATGATGACGAATGCGGTCCTGAGCCGGGATCTGCAAAACGCACGGGGGGGATTAGCTCAGCTGGGAGAGCGCTTGCATGGCATGCAAGAGGTCAGCGGTTCGATCCCGCTATCCTCCACTCGAAAAGCCTTGTCCGCAAACACTGCGGACAAGGCTTTTTTCGTTTGGTTTCTGCTTTTTATACCTCGCACGGCCATGAATGAGATGTTCGAGGCGAGCCGTGTGCCGTCAGGCCACGGGTTTCCTGTGACGATTAAGAACCCGCAGACTGACGGCAGGCGGCTCGCCAGGCTCTCAGCTTGGGCCGCGTGGAGTTATAGGCGAGCGGCAAGTCTTGTCCCGCCAGAGAGAGAAGCCTGACACGCAAGCGAAGATCAATGGCCAACCCTCCTTCGCTTGCGCGTCAGGCTTCTATGGGTCCGCTTTTTCTTGCCATACGCCTTCCGGCCCAAATCGAGGCCTTGGCGAGTGGCCATGCCGGCAGAAATGCCGCCCCATGATCGTTCGGTCGAGTTGTGGGTTGGGAGGCCCCGGTCGCAGACCTCTGCGGCGGCTCCTAATTGTCGTAAGTGGTGCAGCAGCAGTGTTGCGCGAGCAGGCTGGAGTCGAGCGACACGCCGACAAGACGCCATTGTTACTATGTGGAGTCATCAGCGGAGCCAGACGGATTCTGCGTCACTGATCTGAATGCGGTCACATCATCAACTCAGCATTCGTTTGGCTTCGTGGAGTACGCGACGGAGACAAAACAGCGTCGTTTTGACTACGACACCGACTCCACGGAGCCGCCGCAACGCTGCGCCAGTGTGCGGATGTCCTGTTTTCTCTTTCAGGACAATCAGTTACGTCAAAACACCCGTTTGAGCGTTTCGCCCACTTACGTCGCGAGCCTCTCGGCAGGGATTGAGAGTGAAAAGTGTGGTGTGGCTGGGGTCGAGTCTTCGAGCCCCCAGCATCGTGCCGGGGATCGCGTCCTGCTGGGGGCGGGGCAAAGTCGCCCGACCCCAGCCACCCAGCCCCCAGTGTTGTATGGTCCGTTGTCGTGACTACTGGGGGCCACGAAGCGTGGATCCCAGCCACACACCACATGTACGGATTCTTTATCTCTGTGGGTCTTACGTCGCGACGTGTGTGATGTGATTGCTTTCCGGGCCGTCGCCTTGGAAGTTGTGGCCGGTGAGCCAGAATTCGTAGGTGACGCCGGGGGTGAGGGGGCTGAGGTCGGTGACGGAGACCGTGGGGGTGGTTGAGGTGCCGCAGAGTTCGGCGACGCCGCCTGCGGGTTGGCGGATGGCTCGCAGAGTTGGTGGCGTGGTCGGGCAGGGCGGGGAGAGTCAGCGTGAGCGCGGTGGCGTCGAACGTGGCGGTGCCCGCAGCGGCGGGTTTCGGGGCGGCGGCGGCATCGCCCGCGTCGCGGCGGGGCTGGCGGCCGATGTTGGCCAACTCGGGCGTCTGATCCAGATCGTTGCTTGCCGCACAGTAGAAGAAGCGGACGCGGCTGTTGAGGGTCGTCAACAAATCGAGCGCCGTATTTCGGGCGGCCGTCGCGGCTTGGGAGGCTCCTCCCGTGGCGGTCGGTTGGTTGGCGTTGACGATCGCCAGTTGCGTGGTGATGAGGGCCAGCAGCGCGGCGGGATACCGATGTGCGGCGTTGGCAATCGTGGGAGTGGCGGAGATCGCTTCGTTGGCCATGGACTCGATCCGCGCGTCGGTGAAGACGCCGATCTGGCCGCTCTCCCAGCCATACGAGGTCAACACGGCCAGTCGCTCACCATCGTTGATCTGGTACGAGCCGAGGCCCTGCACAAAGTTGTAACCGTCGCGCAACAGGGACTTGAGCTGATCGAGCGCGGTGCGGAGATTGAACGCCGCCAAGGCTCGCCCCCCGTCCGATTGCAGCGTGGAGGAGTCCTTCAATTTCAGAGCGACGAGCGCCGTGTCGAGTGCCGTCCGCAACGGGACGAGCAATTTGAAGGGATCGGCGGCGACTCGTGCGTCGTCCACCGTCTGTGTCAGTTCCGCAAATTCAATCTGTTCCAAACTGATCTGTGTTGCCATGCGACGAGTCTCCAAAAGTGGTTTGAGAGGAAACGAGATGTGCAGCAAAACGATACTGTCGGCGGTCGGAGAGTTCAATGGGCGGTGTTTTTCAGGCAGGGCCAATGCCAGTTTGAATCTGGGCGGGATGTAGGGTGACGCCAGCGGCGCTTCGCCGCGCCAGCCCACCCTGATATCCAGTGATTGTACGATGGTGGGCCGGCGCTCGAAGCGAGCTGGCCCCACCCTGCGTTGAAAAAGGCGATGGCACTGCCGTTGCTTCGAGATGACTCGACAGGTTGATGTCCCCTGTTGATCGCGCTGCCTGTCGCGGAGCGACAGGGCTACCTTTGTAGAAACACGGGGCTTCGAGTGCTTTGTCGGGGACCACCAATGGGCGACTGCACCTTGGCCGTGCGGGTCCGGTCCATTTCCTTTGCTTCACTTGAGGCTGGCCGATAACATGCCCGCCGTTCACGGACGGCCCGAATTGGGGATGGGCTGGTTCGGTTGATGTCGATGGCCTCGCACGGATGCGGAACTCTCTTGATGGCGATGCAGGGATGTACTCTCGAAGCCGATTTGGTCTCGCTGCGCGAGCTGGTTCACGCGCGGCTGGAGAACTATGTCACGGCGGCTTCGACTTCGGAATCGTCTGATTGCCCTGAGACTCTGCGTGAGGCGATGGCTTACAGCCTGCTGGCCGGTGGAAAGCGAATGCGGCCGGTCCTGGTGTTGCTCGCGTGTGAAGCGTGCGGCGGTTCGATCGAGGCGGCTTTGCCAGCCGCCTGTGCGATCGAGATGATTCACACGTACTCGCTGATTCACGACGACCTGCCTGCGATGGACGACGACGACTATCGGCGCGGGCGGTTGACGAATCACAAGGTTTTCGGTGAGGCGATGGCCATTCTGGCCGGGGATGCTCTGCTGACGCTGGCCTTTGAGGTCATCGCGCGCGACACGCAGCCCGCCTCTGTTGCTGCCGCGTGTTGTGCTGATCTGGCCAGTGCTGCGGGTTGGTGCGGGATGGTGGCGGGGCAGGTGGCGGATATTGAGGGGGAGCAGCGGGAGCGTTCAACGGGCAGTGGAAAAAGCGAAGCCCCCCTCACCCTAACCCTCTCCCCCGAAGACGGGGGCGAGGGGACAAAGCCTGAAGCATCCCTCACCCTAACCCTCTCCCCGCAGAGCCGGGGCGAGGGGACAGAGCCTGATGCCGACCTGCGGTCATCGGAGCAGGGGTCAAGCGTTTACGCGGCTCACGCTCGCAGCCTGTTGAAAAACGTAGCTTGGACGCCTTATTCGAGCGAAAACCAACTGGAAACGGACGGACGGGGCGTCCATCCTATGGTTTATCAACAGGCAGCTAGGGAAGCGGCTCTTGCCCAACTCGAATCCATTCACCGCCGTAAGACCGGGCGGTTGCTGACGAGTGCGGTCACATTGGGCGGTCGGGTGGGGCAGGCCGACGTGGGATTGATGCGGCGGCTGGAAGAGTTTGGAAAACGTGTTGGTTTGGCGTTCCAGATTGCGGATGACCTGCTGGACGTGACGGGAGATGCGGCCAAGCTGGGGAAGGGGGTCGGGAAAGATGCGACTCTCGGGAAGATGACTTATCCGGCGTTGTTGGGTGTCGAGGAAAGCCGTCGCAAGGCGGATGGCCTCATTGATGAAGCGTGCTTGTTGTTGGAGCCGCTCGGTGAGAAGGGTCGCAAGCTCGTCGAGTTGGCTCGGTTTGTGACGCAGAGAGATCATTGAATGGGTCGTTTAACCGCGTGGGCAACGCCCCGCGCATCGATGGCGAGATAGGCTCCAACGTCGCTCAACGCGTGGGGCGTTGCCCACACGGTTAAACGACGGTGTGGCAATATGATTAGAAACGAAAGCGGCCCAGCCGCATTTCAACGCGGCGTTGGGGCACCCCCTCGGTCACGCCGCACTCCAAAGGAATGGTCATGAACTTTGAACTGCTGCCGAAGATTGATTCACCGCGCGATCTGCGTGGACTGACCGACTCGCAACTGTTGCAGCTTGCGGACGAGATTCGCGAGGCGCTCTGCAACCTCGTGACGGAGCGGTCGGCTCACTTTGCGAGCAACCTTGGCGTCGTCGAACTGTGCCTTGCGTTGCACCATGTCTACGACTTCTCGCAGGACCGGTTGATCTGGGACACGGGGCATCAGGTCTATCCGCACAAGCTCATCACCGGGCGGTTCGAGCAGTTCCGTTCGATTCGGACCAAGGGGGGCCTGATGGGGTTCCCGAATCCGAACGAGAGCGAGTACGACCTGTTCATGACGGGCCACGCGGGGGCGAGTGTTTCGACGGTGCTGGGCCTGAAGGCGGGTGACGACTTGCTCGGGCAGGGCAGTCGCAAATCGGTCGCGGTGATCGGCGACGGGGCTTTGCCATCGGGCGTGGTCTTCGAGGCGATGAACAACGCGGCGGAACTCAAGAAAGACCTGCTCGTCATTCTGAACGACAACAAGATGGGGATCTGTCCGCGCGTCGGTGGACTGGCGCAGTATCTCGACAAGGCGCGAACGGCTCCGTTTTACAACGGCCTCAAACGGGACGTGAACTGGCTGCTGAACAAGCTGCCGGTCGTCGGCAAGATGTCGCGCGATGCGATCTCACAACTGAAGGACGCGATGAAGGGGTTCCTCCACGGCGGGATGCTTTTCGAGGAGATGGGTTTCCGGTACATCGGTCCCGTCGATGGACACGACTTACTGGCGCTGCGTCGCACGCTGGAGATGGTGAAGGAAGTGAGCGGCCCCGTGCTGCTGCACGTCTTTACGCAGAAGGGGCAGGGCTTCGATCCGGCTTGCGAAGACCCGGTGCTGTACCACGCGCCGCCGCCGATTGTGCGTGGGTCACGGCAAGAAGTGGTCTCGGTGAAGAAGTCGTCGTCGAAGGCGTACACGAACGTCATGAGCGACGCGATCTATGACGCGATGCAACTCAATGAAAAGGTCTGCGTGCTGACGGCGGCGATGTGCGAGGGGAACAAGCTCGGTCGCATCCGCAAGGATTTCCCGACGCGGTTCTTCGACACGGGCATTTGTGAAGCGCACACGGTGGCGTTTGCGGGAGGCATGGCGAAAAGCGGTCTCCGTCCGATCGTGAACATTTACAGCACGTTCCTTCAACGCAGCTTCGATCACATCTTCCAAGAGGTCGCGTTGCAGAACCTGCCCGTCACGTTCTGCATTGATCGCGGCGGCCTCGCCGGTCCCGATGGCCCGACGCATCACGGCGTTTTTGATAACACGTACATGCGCGTCTTCCCGAACATGACGGTGATGGCTCCCGGAGATGAATTGGATGTCGCCCCGATGCTCGACTTCGCGCTGTCGCGCTCGGGCCCAGTCTCGATCCGGTATCCGAAGGCCAACGTCGAGCATGTCGAACGGCCCGAGCAGCCCGTCGAACTGGGCAAGGCCGAAGTTTGGCGGTGGGGTGCGGACGGGATGTTCCTCGCGTTCGGAGCATTCTTTCCGACGTGCGTGCAAGCGGCGGAACGGCTGCGCGAACAGGGGCTGGATGTTGGCGTCATCAACGCGCGATTTGCCAAGCCGCTTGACGAAGAGACGATCTTCCGAGCACTCGAAGAATCGGGCTTCGTGATCGCCGTCGAAGAGAACACCGTCTGTGGCGGCTTCGGCGCGGCGGTCCTCGAAGCGGCCAACGCGGCGGGTGTCAGCACGAACAATTTGAAGTGCCTCGGGATTCCAGACCGCTTCATTGAACATGGTGAACGGGAGGAGTTGCTCGCCGATATTGGTCTCGATGTCGAAGGGTTGGTCTCGACGGCCCAGGTGATGGCCGAATGCAACGGCGCGATTGCCGAACGGTCTCGACTGAAGACGGTTGGTTGAAGAGCGGCCGAAGTCGGCAACGCGATTTGTAGGATGGGCACTCCTGCCCGTCCGGCTTTGAAAGCGATACCTCGCACGGCATGAAGTGAGAGATTTCCGAACGGGGCGGCGTAAGCCCTCCCTAGAAGAACTGGGGGGCTTACGCCGCCCCGCTCGGAAATGTCTCATCACTGACCTCGCGAGGTATAAATATAAATTAGGACGGGTAGGAGTGCCCATCCTACGGTGCTGAATCTGTCTGGAGAATCAGGACATCATCATCTACCGATCAGGAGGATCGCCATGTTGAAGACGTGTTGCCGGAGCTTGTTGTTTGTAGTCGCTGTTGCCTGCGGGCTGACGGGGTTTGCCGCGGAGAAGTACAAGCTGGAGGAACCCGTTGACGACGCGCGCGTCTTCGGGTGCGGGACACGGGTCGATGTGAATGGCAAGACGCAGCCATCACCGAATGTGGAGCCGCTCAAGCTGAGCGCGTCGGCTGCGTTGTCGTATCGCGAGCGCAGGATGCTCGGTCCCGGTGGTGAGGCGGAGGCGTTTCGTTCGGTTCGTGATTACGAGACGACTCAATCCGACATTGTTGTTGGGACCGAGAAGTCTTCGTCGAAGCTGGATGATCGGTTGAAACTCGTCGTCGCGCAGGGGCGGGTGGATGGCGTCGAGTTGTACAGTTTGGGAGGGGCGTTCACGTCGAACGAACTCGATCTGTTGCGGTCCCCGGCCGACAGCCTCGCGCTGATCGCACTACTGCCATCGAAGGAGCTCGAAGTTGGCGACAAGTGGACCGTGCCTGGGTGGGCCTTCCAGATGCTGACGGCGATCGACGCGATCTCGAAGGGGGAGTTGACCTGTTCGCTGGCGTCGGTTGAGAAGCAGATCGCCCGCATCAAGATCGAAGGCACGCTGGAGGGAGCGGCTATCGGTGCGATCAGTGAAGTGACCGTCACGGGCTTCTATGAGTACGACCTCAAAGACCGCTGCATCACGCAGTGCGACTTTACTCAGGTTGAGAAACGCGGGTTCGGCCCGGTCTCACCCGCGTTCGAGTTCACCGCGCGCGTCCGGTTGATCCGTAAGCCAGCGCAACTTCCGGGGCGACTTTCCGACCAAAAGCATCTCGATGCTGCGAGCGAAGAACCGAAGGCATCGGCGACGGCGTTGCGGTTCGAGTCCCCGTGGAACATCGGGTTCGAGTACCCGCGCCACTGGCATCTCTGGAAGATTCAAGAGAAGGCCGCCGTCTTCCGCCTGATCGACCAAGGGAACTTCATCGCACAGTGCGATCTCGCGCCAATCGCTCCCGCCAAACCGGGCGATCATTTGCCGGTGGCCGATTTTCAGCGGGACATCCGTCAGGCATTGGGCCTGCGAATGAAAGAACTCGGGCAGGGCGAAGTCATCACGACGACCGACCGCAGCTTTGTCTTTCGGATCGTGGCGAGCGGTGCCGAAGGCGAGCGACCGCTGACGTGGGTCTTTTATCTCATCGCCGACCCCACCGGCCGACAGGCGTCGCTCTCGGTGACGGTCGATACGCCGCAGGTCGAAGCGCTGGCCAACCGCGAGCGTGAGTTGCTCGACACGTTGCGCTTCGGTCCCGCTCCCGCGTCGCCTGCGCTGAGGACCACGGGACGGTGAGGGGCGGAAATCTCAAAGCCCATGCTTCGCGCGGAGTGGTATTCGGATGAGACTTCCGAGCGGGGTGGCGTCAGCC
>JAYVDI010000211.1:0-6440 GCA_043749505.1 Schlesneria sp.
GCGCTGACTCGCGACATGAACGCCTTCACGCGGTTCACGGCCAAGCCCAACCGAGGCCACGGCAACGTGACCGGTGCCGACAACGTCGTCGCCTGGCGCACCGGCTACCCCTTCGGCGTGAATCACTCACGCGGTTACGCCCGCTTCAATCCCGGTGAGTACACCACGTCGGACACGCTGGCCAATCGCGAAGCCGACAGCGGCATGACAATCGCCTGCGACCCGATGGCCAACTTCTCACAACCGGCCCGTGAACACTTGGCCTCGATCCCTTACATCGCTCTCGAAACGAAAGAGACTCCCACCACCCGAGCCGCCGCCGTCGCGTTTACCGTCGCCACCTACGGCATCAACACGGGCGGCACCGTCTACCGCATGGACGATGTCCCGATCCCCCTCCGCCCCGCGTTCGAGTCGCCACATCCCAGCGACTTCGACGTGCTGACAAACATCGAAACTCGCGTGAAGAAGTTGCTGGGGGTGACGGCGTAGGCCAACAACATTCACTGAAATCAAGCAGGAGGGACAGGCCATGACCACACTTGAACTTCAATTGGACGATGAACTCAATGCCTTCGTACTTCGACAAAGCACCACCCAAGGGCATGCTTCGGCTGCAGCGTACATTGAATCGCTCTTGGCGATCGAGCGGTTGCGGAGTCGTTCCGAGCAGGTCGCCGCGATGTTGCAGGAGGCCCTCGACGATCCGTCCGAACCGCAACTCGTGGACGACGAATACTGGAGGCGGTTGGACGCCGAAGTCTTCGGGAATGTCCCAACGGATGTCGCGCCGTGAGATACTCGCTCCGTGTCACTTCCCCGGCGCATCGCGATGTTGTTCAGCACGCGAAGTACCTGGTGGAACGAAATCCCACCGCCGCGCGGCGTTTCCTCCAAGCAGTCCGAAGGAGCTATGACCGAATTCGATCGACACCGGACTTGGGTGAGATTTGGGGTGAGAACCAGGATCATCCCTACCGATGTTGGTGTGTCCGCGGATTCGAAAAGTATGTGATCTACTTTCGCGTGCTGCCGACATCGGTCGAAATCGTGCGTGTGCTGCATTCGGCTCAGGACGCCGACAACCAGATCGGCTCGTAGGATTGGACCGCTTTCCCGATGAATCCACAGACTTAAATTGACTCACCTGAACCACACCAATGACTTCACCCGACTACACAAAAATTTCTCAGGGCACTGTTTACGACCCGACCAATGGGGTCGATGGCGAGGTGCGGGACATCTGGATCGCTGACGGACGGATCGTGGACGCTCCGACCGATGCGGCGGTGCGGCCGTCGCGTGTGATTGACGCCGCGGGGCTGGTGGTCATGCCGGGCGGGATCGACATGCACTGTCATATCGCCGGGCCGAAGGTCAACGTCGCACGCAAGATGCGGCCCGAGGAGAAGCGCAAGGCAGAAGTGATTCACAGCACGAAGCTCACGCACAGCGGCACGATGGGGAGCGTGCCGAGTACGTTCGCCACGGGCTACAAGTATGCGGGCCTTGGCTACACGACCGCCTTCGACGCGGCGATCCCTCCCTTGGGAGCACGCCACGCTCACGAAGAATTCGACGATACGCCGTGCATCGACAAGGGGATCTACCTGCTGATGGGGAACAACCACTATGTCATGCAATGCCTCCAGAAGAATGAGCCGGAGAAGCTGAAGGCGTTCATCGGCTGGTTGCTCACGGCGGCGAAGGGCTTCGCGCCGAAGCTCGTTAATCCGGGTGGCGTCGAGGTTTGGAAGTCGCATCAGGCGGGAAACGTCAGCGGGTTGGATTCGCTCGTCGATCACTTCCAAGTGACGCCGCGCCAGATCATCGGTGGCGTTGCGAAGGCGGCGACCGAACTGCGGCTGCCGCACTCGGTCCACATCCACTGCAACAATCTCGGCATGCCTGGCAATTGGGAGACGACGCTGGAAACGATGCGGGCGTTGGAAGGGCATCGCGGCCACATCACTCACATTCAGTTCCACAGCTACGGCGGCGGCAACGGCGATGAGAACACGTTCAACAGCAAAACGGTGCCACTGGCCGAGTACGTGAATTCGCACCCGAACATCACGGTCGATGTCGGCCAAGTCTTGTTCGGCGAAACGACGAGCATGACGGGCGACGGGCCGCTGGGTTACTTCCTGTCAAATGTCTACGGCGGCAAGTGGTTTAGTTCCGACACCGAGATGGAGTCGGGCTGCGGCATCACGCCGATCAAGTACCGCAACAAGTCGCTCGTCCATGCGTTGCAGTGGGCGATCGGGCTGGAGTGGTATCTGCTCGTCGAAGACCCGTGGCGCGTCGTCATGAGTACCGACCATCCCAATGGCGGCTCATTCCTCGCCTATCCGCAGATCATTCGGTTGCTCATGGACCGCACCTATCGGCAGGACGTTCTCAAGACGTGTCATCCCGAGGTGCGTGAGCGTTCGACGCTGGGCGACCTCGACCGCGAGTACACGCTCAACGAAATCGCGATCATCACGCGCGCTGGACCGGCCCGCATCCTTGGCCTGAAAGACAAAGGCCACCTCGGCGCAGGGGCCGACGCCGACATCACGATCTACACGCCGCACGACAACAAAGAGACGATGTTCGAGTTGCCACGCATGGTCATCAAGTCGGGCCGCGTGATCGTCGAGCAGGGCGAGATTCGCGACCCACTCAACGGCAAGACGCTGCACGTGCAACCCGACTACGACCACGACGTGGAAGCCGACATCCAAACGTGGTTCGAGAAGTACTACTCGATCCGCTGGCGCAACTACCCGGTCGATCTCAGCTACCTGAACGAGTCGTGTGTCGTACCGCTGAAGTGAGTGAATGACGCCTCAAATGAAAGCGAGGATGAGCTGATACCTTATCTGGCTATCGTTGATGTCGAGACCACCGGATTGTCGCCGAATACTGATCGCATCCTTGAGATCGCGGTTGTACTTCTCGACGCGCAGCTTCAAGTGGTCGAGGAAATCATCACGGTACTCAATCCCGAGCGGTCGGTAGGAGCGACATGGATTCATGGGATTCACGAAGAAGACGTGATGGATGCACCACTTTTTTCTGACATTGCTCGACCGCTGTTCCAGCGGCTGGAGGCAGTCTCAGCAATCGTTGCTCATAATGCCGCGTTTGATCGCAATTTCGTGAATGCGGAATTCGGACGATGCGGAATTTCAACGCCAGAATCACAATGGCTCTGCACTCGTCGTCTAGCACCCCAGTTTCTTCCGGATCTAGAGCGTGAGCGTTTGTCTGATTGCTGTCAGCACGCGAATGTGCAATTGCACGACGCACATTCGGCGTTAGGTGACTGCCACGCTGCGGCTGGCCTGATTCAAGCGTATCAGCAATTGAATCCGCGCCTTTTCGATGAGTGCGTAACCAGTGCGATACCGAAACCTCGTCATCAAGTCTTAAGTTTTGAACAACTGGAGCGGGCAGCACAACGCGGGCAAGGCCCAACCAAGATTGGAAAAAAAGAAGCAGCCTCAAAAGTCCTAACAACAAGTACAAGACCTTCAAAACCTGAGAATGAACTTCAGCAATTGCTTTCGACGATCGCCCAACACGCTCCTGGAATCGCCATCGTAATTCAGCCATACGTCGGACCACTTTTATTGGCGGCTGCGGCAACAGGATTGGCTTATCGAAGCCGCGAGGTGATTAAGCAGCTTGCGATTCGAGCGAAAGATGATTGGGTTCCTGTGGCCGCTTCCGTAAGTTCATCAATCGCTACTGCGGTCGCATCTACAGCTACAACCGCAGCATCCAATTTTGCATCGACTGTTGTTTCGGCAGCAACAGCAAGCGGGAACGCCATTGCAACTGGCGTTTCAACCTCCGCCAGTTCAACTGTCGCCGTCGCAACATCGTTGGTATCTGGTGTTGCTTCTGTCGCGTCGAAAACATCAATTAACGCAGGGGCGGTTGCGTCGAATTTGGTATCCAACGTTGGTTCATCCGCAGACGCGACTGTTTTTGCGATCAAATCCGGAGTGACCTCTTCTGTTGACAGGGTTGCATCACTGGGTTCGTCTGCACTCTCGTTTGCGTGGAGACGACGCCCAGAGAAAATTGATGCCTCGAAGCCGGCTGTTCCACAAGCCGGATCAACATTGGATAAACTCGATGACGGACAAATTGCGTCGTTATTCGAGCCCGCCGAAGGTGAGACGAATACTCTTCAAAGCCAAGCTAAAACGCCAGATCGAAACGATTTCATAGCGTTCCTTGACCAGTCACCTCAGATGAATCCCCTTCCCGGTGACGAATGATCTGTCCGCCGGAATAGCTCTTTCAAGAACTCAGCTTCTGTGGCTAATCATCAACTGCCGCCACTACTCACTCGCTCGGATCGCCAGATGACCTCGGAACAACCTTCAACTCTTTCCATCTTGCACCTCAACGGCGTCGAGATCATCGACACGTTTGCCGAAGCGTTCCCGATCAAGGCCGCTCGGCTGATCATCACCGCCGTCAACGAACGGTGGGCGCGAACGGCTGCGACGGTGCTGTGCGGCAACGCGACGAGTGTGATCGCTTGCGATGTGGAAGCCGCGATCGAACGCGATGTCCCGGCAAGTGAGACTCCTGATGGGCGTCCCGGTGTGGCGGTCCTCGTGTTCGGATTCAGCATCGACGCATTGGCAAAAGCGCTGCAAGCGCGAGTCGGTCAGTGCGTCCTCACGTGTCCCACGACCGCCTGTTACAACGGCATTGCCGACTGTCCCAAGGAGAAGCGGATCAAGATCGGCGGTGGCATCCGCTACTTTGGAGACGGCTTTCAGAAATCAAAGAAACTCGGCGATCAGCGGTTCTGGCGCATCCCGGTCATGGACGGCGAGTTTCTCTGCGAAGACCAGTTCAGCACGGTGACGGGTGTCGCGGGTGGCAATCTGTTGATCTGTGGCACGAACGCCAGCGCGGCTCTCGTCGCCGCCGAAGCCGCCGTTGAAGCCATCCGCTCGGAACCTGATGTCGCGTTGCCGTTCCCCGGCGGGATCGTACGCTCGGGCAGCAAGGTGGGGTCGAGGTATCCGAAACTCAAGGCCAGCACAAACGAGGCTTACTGCCCGACGCTGCGTTCGCTTGTTCCGACCGAGCTGCCCGTTGGATGCAACGCCGTCTACGAAATCGTGATCGACGGTCTCAGCTTCGCTGCCGTGCAGTCGGCTCTTCGTCGCGGCCTCCACGCCGCTGCCGCCTCGCCGAATATCCTGCGCATCACCGCAGGCAACTACGGTGGAAAGCTCGGCAAACACCACTTCCATCTGCGAGAACTGATCTAAGCCTCGCGCGGTCATGAGATGAGATGTTCAACAGGCTGTTAAGTTACTTTGAGGCGATTGAAGACCCGCAGCCTTACGGCATGCGGCTCGCCGATCTCTTCTCTTGGTCCGCGTGAATGGAAGCGGCACGAAAGCCTCCGATCCGGAATGGCTGATGGTCGAAAGTTCAGGTAGGCTCTGCGTCCTCGTGCGCGGGCGCGATCCGAACTTTAGCTCCTCTGTTTTGGCAGGCGATGACATGACCAGTGCCTCGACTCAATGCTACGCCCCAACGGCCAATGTTCCGGGCGAATTGAAGATTGTTCAGGATGCGACCTGCACGTTTTGCGGGTGCGTGTGCGACGACATCGACCTCACGGTGAAAGACAACCACATCATCGAGGCCAAGCGGGCGTGCGTACTCGGCAAGGCGTGGTTTCTCAACCACCACACCGATGATCGGCCGAGTTGCCTGATTGATGGACAGCCCGCGTCGCTGGAGGCCGGGTATGACCGGGCCGCTCAGATTCTGACCGACGGCAAGTACCCGATCATCTACGGACTGAGTGACTCTCCGTGTGAGGCGCAGCGCGTGGCGGTCAGTATCGCCGATTGGATCAAAGGGACGATCGACACGACGACCAGCGTCTGTCACGGGCCGTCCGGCATGGCGTTTCAAGGGGTCGGTGAGGTGACGTGTTCGCTGGGCGAAGTGGCCAATCGCGGCGACATGATCATCTTCTGGGGATCGAACCCCGCCGAGAGCCATCCGCGTCACTTCACCAAGTACAGCCTGATGCCGAAGGGAATGTTTCTGCCCAACGGTCGCAAGGACCGGACCTGCGTGGTCGTCGATGTTCGCCGGACGAAGAGTGTGAAGGCCGCCGACATCTTCATCCAGATCAAGCCGCGCAAAGACTTTGAAGCGTTGTGGACTTTACGCGCGCTGGCGAAGGGAATTGAACTCGATCCGGAACTCGTGCTGCGCGAGACGGGCGTCGAACTGTCGGTCTTCCAAGACCTGATGGCCCGGATGAAGGCGTGCAAGTTTGGAGTCATCTTTTTCGGCATGGGCCTGACGATGACGCGCGGCAAGCACTGCAACAGTGAGGCTCTGCTAGCGCTGACTCGCGACATGAACGCCTTCACGCGGTTCACGGCCAAGCC
>JAYVDI010000212.1:0-1890 GCA_043749505.1 Schlesneria sp.
AGCGAAGGACGCTCGGCAACCCGTCCTTCGCTTGCGCGTCAGGCTTCGATTGGCGGGCAGAGCAATAGATGACGGATGGCTGCTTTGAGGCGAAGGGACTCCAGCACTGCGGCCATTCAATTTCCCTGTCCCCACGACGGTGCAACCCCGCGCCGAGTTTGGAGACCTTCGTGCGATTCTTGTTTGCTGCGATCACGCTGGCCGCCGCTGGCGTTGGGTTTGTTTACCTCGATCAATCCGCTGCTTCGAGTCTCACGACCGAACAGACCGCGCTGCGGCCGCTCTTCGATTGGGCCGCCCCTGTCGATCCGGCCGCTCGCCATTTGTCAGGTGCCGACGCTGAATTTTCGAGCTTGGACGGACAAGCGGCTGCCGCGCGAGACGCGGTGCGGCAAGTCCAAGCTCAGTCGCGAACGGTCCTCAATGACTTCGTGCGAGACCACGGCATCGCCGACCTTTCGTTGGATGAGGCACTCCATCTGGCGCAATCGTCCCTCAACCCCACCGCTGCTGTGGGTTCCTCGAACGATCGAGATCGTGACGAACTGACCAGTGCCGCTCCTCCTGGATCGAACAACGGAAGCGCCGCTCAATTGGAGTCCGCATCAAGTCAGTCCAGAACGCCGGGTGCCTCCGTTCAGACAGCAACGGTCGTGCGCGGTGGCAAGCCAAACACGACCGCGTCCAACAACGCGGCTTCAAACGATGTTGCTTCGGACATCGCCGCGTCGAGCAGTGCGGCCTCGGTCAATGAGATCGCTCAGATCGCAGGCAAAGGAGAGAACGTTCCGGTCGCTCGAACGAAGGCTGTCGCGACGAGTACCGGCTCAGTTCCCGAGTGGAAAGTGATCGGTAAGACGACGGAAGGACGGCCGCTTCACACACGGCGCTTCGGAGACTCGGGGTCGCGAACATTGATCGTGGCCGGGTTGGACGGCGAGGACCGTATCGCAGTGCGTTGGATCGATGAACTGGCGGATGAATTGGCTCGTCGCCCAGAGCTGTACTCATCGAGCGAAGTGCTGATCTTCCGCGCGGGCAATCCCGATGGGCTGACTCATCAGGTTGCTGAGAACGCGCGTGGAGTCCTCATCAATCGCAACTTTCCGAGTCGCCGGTATCGACCGCTGCCCGACATGTCGTCCGGTTCAGGACCAGCCACTGAAGCCGAGACCCGCGCGTTGCTTGACACGCTTTATACGTTTCACCCACGTCGCGTAATTCATCTAGCCGCAACCTCGGCCAACACCAAGGCGTACTACAACCGCTCGACCCGAGAGACGGCGAATGACTTGCAGCGAGGATCTGGTCTTGATGTCCAACCGATCGACATTGAAAAGTATCCCGGTTCGCTGGAAGACTTCGCCGACGGGACACTCGAAGCGGGAGTCCTCTCGATCCAATTGAGCGCTGGTAACGACTGGCGACGCGCGTGGTCGAAGCACCTGCCAATGGTCCTGTCCGCCGTCACGGGCCGCAGCCTCGACAAGCACGATCCCACCGCACAGTCGCAGGACGAATTGACTCGTTCCGCTCCGGCCCCCGCAGCGACACGCACGCCGATTCCGGTCTCCAACAGTGAACCGGCTCGCCATAAAAAAGCGCGCGGCTACGAGGAACTGCCAGCACCGCCGCAGTAAGGCGAGCGGGGCGGCGTCAGCCCCCTGGTTCTTTGAAAACAGGCTGACGGCCAAGAAACTGGGGGCTAGCGCTGCATCAATGCTTGAAATTGGGGTTTCACAAATCAGCCGTCGGGTGCTAGCCCACGGTTCATTCGCGGGAAAACCGGGGGCTAGCAGCCCGTGGTGAAAGCCATTTTTCGCGAATTTGGTCGGCGGTCGCTGTGCAGCTCATGCCGGCAGCGCGATCGGCGAAATTCCGTCGGTTTTG
>JAYVDI010000213.1:0-20713 GCA_043749505.1 Schlesneria sp.
AACCGGAAGCGGCAGACAGGCGTTCCCCGGCGTAGGCGGCTGAGTCGTCAGATCGAAACTGCTGCCCAGAGTCAGGAACTGAACGGGGGGAACGAGAACGGGGAAGGTCAACCCGTTGACGAGATTGGTACCCGTGAGCGTGATGTCGATGGCATCGTCGCCGCTGTTGTTGATCGTGGTGGCCCCGTTAATTTCCAAGGCACCGTTCAGCACGTTGGTCATCTCGATGTGAATGCCATCGGCGGCATTACCGTCGATGGAGGTCACGCCGGAAATCAAGATCGAGCCATTGGTGTTGCCCGACAACCGGATGTCGATGCCATCGCCGTTGTCTTCAGGGTTCGCACCGCCATTGTTGAGGTTGCCGTCGATGGTGGTGCCAGGTCCGTGAATCGCCACGGCGGCATTGGTGACGCCGGTCAGGTCGAGGAACAGCCCGTCGCCGTTGTTGTTGCTGAAGTTACCGGAGATGCTCAGAACCGCCGTGTCGATGGCACCGATGTTGAGATTCAGGGCACCGAGCGTATTGGGGGCGAGCTGATTGGGCCCCGTCATCAGCAGGTAGGCTTTGGTTCCCGGATCATTGGCATTGAAGTTCAGACCGTATCCACCGTTACCCGTGGCCGTGGTGGAGTCGAGGCCGACGACCAGCGTCGCGCCGTTGTTCGCATTGAACTCGAAACCGTCGTCCGTGTTGTTGTTGGCCGTATCGTTGCTGAACAGGAAGCGGGCCGTGGTTGTAGTGTCGAGGGGACCGGTTCCAGTCACGGTCGCATTGACGCCATCGAAGGCTCCCGTGGCACCGTTGCCCGAGTACGACGTGTTTTGCGATCGGTAGTTGAGGACGCCCGAGTTCGACACATCGACGAGCAGGCCCTCGCGACCGTTGTTGTCGAAGACTGAGGTCGAGACACCGAACTGCCCCAATGAGGCGGCATCGGCGATGGCCAGACTCACACCCTCACGGGAATTGCCCGAGAAGCTGGTGTTGTCGAAGCAACCGTTCAACGTGCCGCCATTGAAAGCCGTGCCGTGGAGGCCCGCACCACCGAAGACGAGTCCGTTGGCATCGACCGACATGTTCGAGAAGTTGATGTTGACCATGCTGATCGGATTGCGACTGGTCACGTCGATGCCCGTTAAACCGCTGTCCGAAATCGAGCTGATGTTGGCTCCGGACAAATTGAGTTTTGCGCCACCGGAGACATCCAAGAAGGCACCGAAGAAGGTGCTGCCGTCAATTGTCGAGGCATCCAGCGAAACGTTGGCGAGGGTGTTGGCTCCGCCAAACGTCCCCACCAATCCTGTACCACCACTGGTGTTGATGGAACTGGCGTTCGACATCAGGAAGTCCAGACTCCCACCCGCCAACGCCGTCAACACGGCACCGTCAGCGCCGCTGTTGTCGGCGACTGTCGAATCGAGCGTGACGAGCGCGGTCGAACCGGCTCCCGTCACGAAGCCGTTGAAGGCGTTGACGATGTTGTTGGACACGTTGCTGGCCGTGAAGTCGGCCGTCAGATCGCCGCCGTTCTGCACGTTGTATAGGAAGCCGATCTGCTGCGTCCCGCCCGGAGGATTGTTGGCGATGTTCAGCGGGGTGTTGATGATGGTCGCGGCATTGAACGTGAGGTTCACGGTGGAATCCACACCCGCCACAGCATCGACGTTCACCACCACACCATTGCCAGTTCCCGCCGTCTGACCGTTGTCGGAGATCGACAGCGTGTCGAAATTCCCGGTAAACACGGTCCCATTCGTGGCGTTCAAGACCACGCCGTTCCCGCCGTTTCGATTCACATTCGTCTGATTGACAAGGAGTGGCTGTGAATTGGTCAGGGCCAGTGAGCTACCCGGCGAACCGTTCAAGTCGAACCGTACTCCGTCACCGTTCGTGGTGAGACCGTTGTCGTCGAGTGGGCTGTTGTCGAAGACGCCCCGGATGTCCGAGCCACCCGTCGCGGTCACAAACACGCCGTTGTCAAAGCTGCCGGTGATCGGCGTGTCGGAGAAGTTCAGATTCACCAAGCCGGTGTTGTTGATCACACCCAAAATACCGTTGCCAGCGCCGGTCGTCTGACCACTCCCAACGAAAGAAGAGGAGAGGGCGTTCACGGTCAACGTGCCGTCATTCACATTGAAGTCCAGACCGTCCGCCCCGCTGTTGTTGTTCGTCGTGCCGTTCTGCAGCGTGATCGTGGCAACCGTATTCGGTTCGGTCAGCGTCACATGGATGCCGTCAGCCCCGCTGTTGTCGAGCGGCGTGTTGTCGAGCACCAGCGTGGCCGTCGAATTGCCCGCGAAGTTCGCATTCAACGCGTTCTGCAAGCTGTTGGTGAAGTTCCCGTTCGTCACCTGTCCGGTGAACGTGCTGCCATTCACGATGTTCAAAAACATCCCATGGC
Organism: Schlesneria sp.; assembly: GCA_043749505.1. Classification (GTDB taxonomy): domain Bacteria; phylum Planctomycetota; class Planctomycetia; order Planctomycetales; family Planctomycetaceae; genus Schlesneria. The sequence continues at coordinate 2,406 of JAYVDI010000213.1, forward strand.
GCTGCGTCCCGAGCGGCGGAACGAGGGTGTTGTTGGCCGGAGTGTCGGCCATTCTCAGGTTGACGATCGACTGGTTCGACTGGATGTGAACGCCGTCGAAGAGACCGGGAGCCAACCGCCCGCTGTCGGCGAGAGTTCCACTCAAGATGGCAATGTCGGCCGTACTGCCGTTGATGGCAGATAAGAACAGGCCATCCGCACCGGACAGATTGCCGGTCGTGTTGCTGAACAGCAGGTTCGCGGTCGAGGCATCCATCTGGCCGAAAATCGCGCTGCGGTCATTGTTGTCCAACAGGCTGCTCTCGGTCGTGACGTTAAGCGTTGCGGTATTCAAGTTGAAGAACAGGCCGTCGCGTCCATTGAACCGGGCGTCAGTCGCATCGACGAACAAAGCAGTCGTCGAACCGGTTGCTCCCTCAACATGAATGGCGTCTTCACCGTTGTTGGTCAGGAAGCTGGCGAAGACGTTCACATCCATCGCCGTCGCATTCGAACCGGACAGCGCGATGCCGTCGATCGCGTTGTCATTCGCCTGCAGGTTCGTCAAGTTCAATACACCAACGCCCGCCGAATGATTGTAGACGACACCCGAGCCGAACAGGCTGCGATTGAACTGACCGTTGGTGATGTCACCTTGGAAGATCGTGCCGTTGACGAGTGTGATATTCAGGTTGTCGCCACCGTTGTCGTTGGAGATCAGCGGGCCACCCGGCGTGGTGGCGGTCAACGTGACCCGACCGCCATCGCCAAGAACCTGTACGCCGACACCGGCATTCCCACTCGACTGAACATTGTTCAGCGTCGCGGTGAGAGTTCGCCCCGTCTCTTGCAGATGAATACCGAACGCCTGTGTTCCGGCCGGGTCCGAATTCATCGCGACGTTGGTCAGGCTCAGATCGAGATCCCCGGCACCGACACCGACGAAGATTCCGCCACCGAGGTTGTTTCCGAACCCGTTTGGATTCGGATGATTCGTGCTGCCGCTGGCAAGATTGACGCCGCGAATGATGCCGGTGCCGGTCGCGTTCTGCAGATTGATCCCGACTCCGTTGTTGCCGGAAATTTCCAAGCATTGCAGCAGGAAGTTGTTCGACCCCGCAACCGTGTTCGTGATCGCATCGCCGCCCGCATTCAGCAAATTGAACCCGGCCACTTCGTTGTTGTTAGCCAGTGTGATGATGTTGCCACCGCTGCTGAGGAATGGGTAGTTCCCGCTGTTCGTGGTACCCGGCAGAGCGAAGTTCCCGTTCACGACGCAACCGCCGTAGGTCGCAAACATGTTGGCCGTGTGCAGCTTGCCCTCACCCAAGAGCCGCTGGTTGTCTTCCAATGCAATGGAGCCAATCAGCGGAGCACCTTCGGTCGTTGTTCCGGCAGCAACCAGAATCAGGTCGGCACCTGGAACGGAGGCTGGAAGCGTGTTGAACGGATGTTCAAACGAGCCATCTCCTCCCGCTGCGGCCGTGTTGTTGATGTGCGACACGAAGTACGGCAGACCATCGGCGGGATTGACTGCCGCGATGTTGATGTCTTGGACGTAGGTGTCCGTGGCCACTCGCCAGTTACGCTGAACCGGCATCAACATCCGTTCGCGAGTCGTCCATTGAGGGAAGTACCGCGTCGGGCGGAATCCGGCAAAACGGAAATCGACCACGGCGTTGACGTTCGTTCCAAACTGACGGTCATCCGTCACGTTGACGGCGACGGACAAGTCGTCGCTGACCCACGCTTCCATCCGTCCGCGAACGCCGATCGGCTCCTTGCTGCTCGATTGATAGCCGTACATACCGGCATAGGCTCGCAACCACGGAGCAGCTTGAAAGACCGGGAAGCCAAACTCGAAATCGGCTCCAGACAGAGACTCTTCACGCAGTTGCTGGCCGAGGAACGCGATCTGGTTTCCAGCGAAGAACGGGTCGCCTCCCACACAAATCTCGCGAATGAACCGGTCCGTCTTTCCGAGTGCGGCATAGCCGTTGGCCCGGAAGTCCCAATTGGTCCCCAAGGTCTCGAAGCCCAAGGTGGCCTGCTGGTATCGGTTCCCAAGCGATGACTTGTCGGAATCGAAGTAGCCGTTGATGCCGTAGATACGATCAGACCCATACGAATAGCGGCGAGCGACAAGGCCGGAATTGACGCCGACATCGCTCGTGTCCGTCAGCAACAGCCGCGAGTTCGATGCGATGAAGGAATCCTCATCCAACCAGAACGGCGTGAACGCGCCGATTTGGGTGTAGCCATTCCGATAGCCCACTCCTGATCCCGACTGGTGTCGGACATCAAAATAGGTGCCTCGGATCGTGGCCCCGCCACTGAAGTCTTGCAGCGATGCCGTGCCGACAGCCTCTGTCGGCTGGACTGCGGTTTGGGCCGCAGCAATGCTGGCAAGCAACAACGACGATAGGCACAGCAGACCGACATTCACACGTTGCATGGACGCCTCTCTCCCGCAGAATCCGATTTCGGCTTCCGACACTCTGCTCAACAAAACTTCACCAAGTTGGAGTCCCGTTGAGCGACCGCTTCCGCACGTTCCGGCACCGCCGGTCGTGACGAAAACATCGCTTCCTCTCGTTATTCGACCATTGAGGCTTCTGAGAATGAGTCAAACCTTACTGGCTCTAACGATCTTCGCGATGAAATCAGTTGCAGAGTGCGTTGATAAACCTGGCTCCAATCAACGCACACATCCCATACTGCTGGTTTTCGGCGACTCACACTCACAACGCACCGCTGCTATCACCATGTGTTTTGCGAAGCGAATTTTCGTAAGACGTTTCATGGATATGAGCTATGGCCACATCTCGAAATAAGCACGTCGATTTGAGACGAACGGTCGGTGGCTTTTGAATGACCGATCAACTTCGCATCCAGCGCCAAACATCGCGTCGGCATGCTTTGCCGAAGTTCGTCCGACTGATCGGTATCCCCAATACTCGATGCTCCCGGATTAGCTCGATCACGGGATCTCGTACTTTCGTGGGGCGAAATGCGGAACCTTTCTGGCCACTGAATCCCAATGCTGGCCGAGTTATGAAATCCACGACAAGAGCTGAAATGATCGCCGCCGCCGCCAACGAGTAAGAGATGTCACTGAACCCTTCGCAGCTGTGATGTTTTTTTGTCACCGGAGTTGAATGGCTCGATGTCAGACGTTAACTTGCCACCCCAACTTCAAAGGCGACCGGATTTTCGTGTGTTTGGTCATTGGTTGATCACTGTACATGCCAGTGGGGTATGTCGGGATCACCGCTGACGGGTAAGAGTTTCGAGAGAAGGTTGACGACGTGATTGCTCCTCAGACGACATTTATGAAGGCTACCGACCGCGCTCATGGCGGAAAATGTGAGCCGACTTGGTTTGTGGTCGATGCCAGTGGAATGATCGTGGGTCACCTCGCGACGAGGCTCGCGACGATTCTCATGGGAAAGCACAAGCCGGAATACACTCCTCACGTCGATACGGGCGATTACGTGATTGTGTTGAATGCAGACAAGGTGAGGTTCACCGGGCGGCCGATCAAGCACGATCAGAACCAGCACTTCACGACGAAGATGGCTCAAAAGGTCTACACCCGCTACACAGGTTGGCCGGGTGGTCAACGTAAGACCAGTGCCATCAACATGTGGGCGAAAAAGCCAAATGAAATTTTGAAATTGGCCGTCAAGCGAATGCTGCCCAAGAACGCATTGGCTCGCCACATGCTCGACAAATTGAAGTTGTTTGCTGGCCCATCGCATACTCACCAGGCCCAGCAGCCTTTGCCGCTGCCGGAACATTTGTTCCCAAAGAGGTAGTCTCGGCCTAGTGCCTTAAGCGGCAGTTCCGCGACGAACTCCGCCAACTCGGTCCCTGCCCGTATCTCAACGGGGGACTCGACAGTCGTACTTTCTGTATCAGAAACATTTGGATTGGTGGCGAACTCGATGGAAGACATGACGACTCCCGAAGTATCTCCAGAACTGGCTTCCTCGCCAGAGTTAACCTTCGGCCACGAAAGCGGAGTGGAACCCCCCGTTGTTGTTCCATCTGCCCCGCGTGTCGTGCGTGGAAAGCTGGACCGATTCGGTGTCGCCATGGGGACAGGGCGTCGTAAGACATCGATCGCTCGGGTTCGGATCAAGTCCGGTAGCGGAGTGATTCGTGTCAACGGCCGCAGCTTGGAAGAGTTCTTCTGCATTGAGAAGGACCGTATGATTGCGGTCAGCCCACTGCGTGCCACCGAGAAGTTGGGGCAAGTCGATGTGCAGATTCGCGTGAATGGTGGCGGAACGACAGGCCAATCGGGTGCGATTGTCATGGGCATCGCCCGTGCTTTGGAAGTCATGAACCCGAGCCTCTTCCCCGTACTTAAAGAAGCCGGTTTCTTCACTCGCGATAGCCGTATGGTTGAACGCAAAAAGTATGGTCACAAGAAGGCCCGCCGTGGCTTCCAGTTCTCCAAACGCTGATCGGCTTGTCGATGTTTCCTGTTGACGATGTTCCCCGTCGGATTTGATCCGATGGGGATTTTTTTTGACGGTGGGCGAGGGACGCAGAGGCGAACGGCCGGAGTGCCGTCAAGACGGTTCGCCTGTTGTGATCGCGGCTTTATTGCGGCGAGGTCCCTCTCAGCAAAAGTCGTTGTCGTTGGGAGGAGAATCACATGAGCAGCATCCGAACACCGGACGGCTCGCGAGTCTACAACCCGCTGCTGCAACCAGATCTCAGATTGATGCTCTTCGAGAACGACGAACTCGGTTTACAGCAGTTTTGTGAAGTACTGAATCCCGTCATCATTGCGGAAGTTCTGCTGGGACTGGAGCCGTCGGACACTTGGCGTGTTTTGTCTTCAACCGGCATCGAGCGTCAAGCTGAAATCTTCGAACAGATTGAGCCGGATCAACAAATCGAACTGGTGGGTTCGATCGATCGCCAGCATCTCTCTCAGCTCGTTGAAGCCATGTCACCCGATGATCGGGTTGATCTGCTTGAGCACATGGACGAAGAACAACTCGAAGCACTTCTGCCGTTGATCGCACAGGCGGAACGTGACGAGATTCGGAAGATGCTCTCGTATCCGGACAACTCCGCCGGTTCGATCATGACGACCGAGTATGCTTCGCTGCCAGAGAACATCACCGTCGGGGAAGCGCTCAACCGATTGCGGCAGCAGGCTCCGGATCGGGAGACGATTTACTACGTCTTCGTGGTGGATGATGCCCGCCATCTCCACGGTGTCATTACATTGCGACAACTGATCCTCGCACGTCCAGGAGCCGCCTTGGCGGACGTGATGCGACGCGATCTGATCTCGGCGAATGTCGAGGACGATCAGGAAGTCGTTGCGAAGTTGATTGCTCGATTCGACCTGCTAGCGCTCCCCATTCTCGATGAGCAAAGTCGTTTGGTCGGAATCGTCACGCACGATGACGTACTCGATGTCGTGCAGGAAGAGGCGATCGAGGATGCCTACCGACAGTCGGCCATCCAACCACTCGAACACGGTTATCTTTCGACACCCCTGCTGACGATCGCTTGGAAACGCGGCGTCTGGTTGCTGGTGCTATCGGTGATGGCTCTCGGAACCGCGACTGCGGTCCGTGCGTTCGGAGGAACAGAAACGGACAGCAGCGGCGAGACCAACACGAACTGGCTGGATTGGTTCTTGCCGCTGGTGTTGGCGAGCGGCGGTAACACGGGATCGCAATCGGCAACACTGGTCATTCGCACGATGGCGGTCACCACTCTCAGCAGACGCGACAAGTGGCGGATTGCTTATCGTGAATTACTGACCGGTGCAATTCTCGGCCTCAGCCTAGCGGTTTTCTCATGGGCAGCACTTCAGTTGCTGTTCGGCCGGACGTGGATGCAGGCCGGCGTGGTCGGGCTGACGATTTCACTCGTGGTGACGATGGGTAGCGTCACTGGGTCGTTGCTGCCAATGTTCTTTGAATGGCTCGGCATGGACCCGGCCATCATGTCGAACCCTCTCATCTCGTCTCTCAGCGACATTCTCGGCGTGGTGATCTACTTCTCCGTGGCGATTGCGCTGTTATGACGTAACACAGTTCGGCGCATGTCCGGGCCAATACTTTTTTGAAGTTAGGCAGTATGTAGGGTGGGACCAGCGGCGCTTCGCCGCGCCGGCCCACCACGATTTCTCGACGTTTCCAGATGGTGGGCCGGCGCTCGAAGCGAGCTTGTCCCCCCTACAATGAAAAAGGCGATGACCCTGGGCGCATGCTGAGCGGTCTTGACCACTTTCTACGGACAGGGCTATCTTCGGGTTTGAGTTCTCGGATTTCTCACGTGCGTTCTCCTTGAACGTTCAGCCTCGTGGCGGAAGGAGCCGGATCGAGATGTCTCTACCGTTGGAAGATGCGGCGTCCGATGAAGATCCCTCATTTTGGGATCGCCTCGACGACGAACCACAAGGCAATGAGTCACAATCGGAGGAAGCGGACTGGTCGGGAGATGAGCTGGAGCAAGCCTACTTGCGAGCGATCGAAGTTCTCGAAGCCTCGGACGCCGAGCTGCCTGATGTCGTCCTGAATGACCAGCCACTGGCAGACACATCGCACTCGCCAACGGAGACCTCCGTCATCGCGGCGGTTTCCGCTGAACATCTCGACACCATTAATCCGCTGTTATCAACTGTCACCAAGTCGGAGCGAGCCGAGGCTGCGAAAGAGCTGCACCAACTGGCCGCTCGCCGCACAACGAACTCCGGTGAGCAGCCTCCTGCCGTTCAGCCACGTCAGATTCTCGAAGCGCTGCTGTTCGTGGGAGGCGAGGCGTTGACGGCAAAAAAATTGAGCGGCGTCCTGCGTGGCGAGTTCTCAATCGAGTTCATCGAACGTGAGCTGGATGAACTCAACAGGCTCTACGCGGCGGAGGGCCGTCCCTACGAGATTCGTCTCGGCGAAGGTGGCTATCGGCTGACGTTGCGAGACGACTTTGAACGCATCCGCAACAAGGTCTACGGGCAGGGGCCCAAAGAAGTCAAACTGTCGCAAGAGGCGATTGAAGTCCTCGCTGTCGTGGCCTATCGGCAACCGATCTCGGACAGTGAGATCGAAGAACTCGGCAAGCCCGGCTGCGGGGCGATTCTCAGGCAACTCCTGCGGCGCGAGTTGATCGCGGTCAAGCGGCAACCGGACAAACCGCGTGACGTGAGCTATCAAACTACGGCCCGGTTCTTGTCGCTCTTCGGGATCCGCAGCTTGGACGAACTGCCGCGCCATGAGCAGGTGGGCTACAAGTGATCCCACTCGCTTGTTTGCGGGGAAACGGAGTCAAAGCAAAACACGGACGCGGAGGAACCACCCTCAGGGAGCAGGCACGGGCGCGGGTGGAATCGGCGCGGGTGGCAACTCGGCAGGCGAGGGCGTGGGGACACCAGGCTGCTGCAAATCCCAACCGTTTGGTCCTGCGACGAATGTGTAGTTGCCGGTCTCCAGCGGGTACTTGGCCACTTCCGACGCATCATCACCTCGCTTGAATTCAATGGCCCAATCGCGATCGTTCGGGAACGTTTGCGAGTAGCCCGGCTTGATCGTGTAGACGTGGCCGTTCAACGAGTAACTCAGAGGGCCGGGTGCCGACTTCGGGCAGCTCAACTTGATGTTGGCCACAGTGGGCGAAGGGACGTAGGCCGGGAACTGCGATGAGTGTGCTGGCAGCGCGTTGGACGGGAGTCCTTGGTTCCGACGCGACTCCACCACAACCGGCTTCGGCCCATCAACGACATAGGTTCGCGAAGGGCCAATCGTCGGCGACTGCGTGATGACGCTCGGATACGAACTGTCAGAGGAATACGAATAGCCGTTGCCGTTGTTCGTGTACTCGACGACTCCACCGGTCGGTCCGCCGCGCACGATCGTGGTCGTCGTCCCCAAGACGGGAACGGGCGCGACATAGACCGGCACGCGACCTCCATAACCGTAGCCGCTGCTGTACCCGTGATACGGGTGACTGTAAGGAACGTACCCGCCGCTCACTCCATACGGCGAAGAGACATAACCGCCCGAGTAGTAGCCGCCCGATGAGTATCCGCCGGGATAGGCTCCGATGCCGTAATAGCTGCCGCTCGGCACCCCGATCCCCCACGAACTGTGAGCGCCGTAAACTCCCAGCCCCACGCCACTCGAATAGCCCGGATACCCATAGGAACCGTACCCGCCCACCGACGGATAGCCGCTGTAATACTGAGCCATCGCCGGGGTGCTGAGAGACATCCCCACGAGGCAACACGCTCCCCAAACCATCACACCTCGAAGACCACTCATGATTCGTCCCCCTTTAACATTGAACCGCCGCGTTGAAACAGCCACCACGTCCGACCCGCAGCTTGACCGGGGGCATTGTCAGCGTGGACGTTGGCCGCTGTCAAACCGTCGCGGAGGGACATCAACCCGAGTGTGCAGTCGCCGCACACCAAAGCAGGGCCATCGCCTTTTTCAACGTAGGGTGGGACCAGCTCGCTTCGAGCGCCGGCCCACCATTGGGAAACGTCGAGAAATCCTGGTGGGCCGGCGCGTCGAAGCGCCACTGGTCCCACCCTACAAGTTCGCAGACCCAACAAGGCGATTGCCCTGACACCAAAGGGCCGCGACTCCCCGACTGTGATGGCTCGTGTTATTATCCCGCCCCGCCGCTCGGGCGTGTTTCGTGGCGTGGCGGTTCTGGCGTGTCCGGTCGGTGTTTTGGAAGGAGAGTGGCTGATGTCGCTGTCGAAAATTTCGGCTGTTGTCGCATGCTTGATGTTGTTCGCCGTGGCACTGTTCGCGCCGCTGTCTGCCAGTGCGTGTCCCTTCTGTAGTGCTCCATCGCTCACTTTGACCGAGCAGCTTGCGGGGGCCGATGCGACGGTACTCGTGAAATGGACCGGAGGCAAAGCGGCGAAAGAGAACGACACGGGGACGACGGAATTTGAAGTCATCGAAGTCGTGAACCAACCCAAGGACGGGAAGTTGGCGAAGGGGGCCAAGATCAGCCTGATTCGTTACCGCACAGGGCGAGCGGGCGACTTATTCCTGCTGCTCGGCACAGCCGGTGGCGGGATGATCGAATGGGGGAGTCCGCTGGAGGTCACGCAACCCGGTTTCGAGTACATGAAGAACTCACCCAAGCCCGATCAGCCCGCCGTCCAGCGACTCGGCTATTTCCTGAAGTTCCTCGAACATCCCGACAAGATGATCGGTGACGATGCCTTTGGTGAGTTCGCCAACGCGTCGTATGCCGATGTGGTGCTGCTCGCCAAGGAGATGCCTCGCGACAAATTGCGGGGCTGGCTCACCGCCAAGGAGACCTCGGCCGGGCGGCTCGGACTGTACGGCATGATGCTCGGGTTGTGCGGTACTGATGCCGACGTGAAGCTGATGGAACAGAAGATATTGGAAACCACCGACGACTTCCGACTCGGGATCGACGGTGTCATGGGAGGCTACCTGTTGCTGACCGGCGACAAGGGGCTGGCAGTCATCGACGAGAAGAAGCTCAAGGACAAGAAGGCTCCATTCAGCGAGACCTATGCCGCGATGCAGGCCCTGCGATTCATGTGGCAATACGGCGACGGCCGCATCTCGCTCGAACGGCTTCGGCAGTCGATGCGGATCCTGCTGGAACGCCCCGAGTTGGCAGACCTCGTCATCGCCGATCTCTCGCGCATGAAGGACTGGTCCATGCAGGACCGCATGATGGCGATGTATGACGACGAGGCTTACAACGTCCCCTCGATCAAACGGGCGATCGTCCGGTACATGCTGGCCGCGACGAAGGACACCGGCGAGAAGAAACCCGCTGGAGACAAACAGCCAGCCGATGAGAAAATCATTGGAGACAAGGCGACCAGCGACAAGCCTGCTGTCCCGGAAGTGACCGTCACTCCCATCGAACTCCCCCGGCATGTCATCCGCGCGAATGAGTGCCTGGCTGAGATCGAGAAAAAAGACCCGAAGACCGTGAACGAGGCCAAGCGATTCTTCCTACTGAAGTAGAAGTTGCCGAGATCGTCCTCCCCTCGCCCCGGCTCTGCGGGGAGAGGGGCCGGGGGAGAGGGGCCGGGGGTGAGGAGTTCTTAATTCGCTCGAAGAGAAGACCCCTCACCCTAACCCTCTCCCCGCAAAGCCGGGGCGAGGGGACAAGAGCAACCAATCTCTGACGCCCGATCCCTGCTTCTTGAATCCCTCCTCCCTGAATCTCCGCCTGACAGAAAGAACTCCCCCAGCATGAACCTGACGTTGCCGATCGTGGCCGAGCCTAGTAGCGGTTTGGAATTGGCGCGGCCTCGGTTGCCGAAGTGGCTCAAGCGGCCGTTGCCTCAGGCCGGGATGCAGTTCACGTCCGACGTGATTGCCGATCTGCGACTCGAAACGGTGTGTGAGAGCGCGAAATGTCCCAACCGAACCGAGTGCTGGTCGCAGCAGACCGCCACGTTCATGATCTTGGGCAACGTCTGCACGCGCCCGTGCGGCTTCTGTTCGGTGCCACGCGGCAAGACCGAAGTCATCCAGCTCGATGAGCCGGAGCGGGTGGCCGAGGCGGCCGAGCGGCTGGGCTTGAAGTACGTCGTCATCACGTCGGTGACTCGCGATGACTTGGCCGACGGCGGCGCGAACCACTTCTACGAGTGCATCCTCGCCGTGCGTGAACGAACCGGCGCGAAGGTCGAAGTCTTGACGCCCGACTTCAAAGGGAACCGCGCCGCCATTCATCGCGTTATTGAAGCTCGTCCCGATGTGTTCAATCACAACACGGAAACGGTCCCGCGTTTGTACGACCGCGTGCGCCGCAACGCCGAGTACCAACGGACACTCAATCTGCTCAAGCAGGTGAAGGATGAAGTCCCCACGATGCCGACGAAGAGCGGCCTGATGCTGGGGCTGGGTGAGACGCGCGAAGAGTTGCTCGAAGTCTGTTCCGACTTGCGGAGCGTCGGCTGCGACATGCTGACCCTCGGCCAGTACTTGCAACCGACACTCGATCATCTCCCCGTCGAACGCTATGTGCCGCCGGAAGAGTTCGACGAGATCGGCGAGCAAGTTCGCAAACTCGGCTTCTCGATGGTCGCCAGCGGCCCGTTCGTCCGATCGAGCTATCACGCCGGCGAGATGGCCGAGTCGGTGCGGCTGTAGCGGTCGATCAGTCTTAAGTTGAACGTGACAAGCCAAAGTAGGGTGGGCCGGCGCTCGAAGCGAGCTTGTCCCACCCTACAAATTGCTGCTCGTTGTGATACCCCACCATGCCCGAGTTTCAAATTGCATCCGAGTTCCAACCGGCCGGTGACCAACCGGCGGCGATTGCGAAGCTGATTAGTGGGCTGCGTGAGCAGAAGCGGGACCAGGTACTGCTCGGCGTGACGGGCTCCGGCAAGACGTTCACGATGGCGAACGTCATTCAGGAGATGCGGCGGCCCGCGCTGATTCTCTCGCACAACAAGACGCTCGCCGCACAGCTCTACTCCGAGTTCCGCGACTTCTTTCCGAACAACGCGGTCTCGTACTTCGTCAGCTACTACGACTACTACCAGCCCGAGGCGTACATCCCGCAGCGCGACATCTACATCGAGAAAGACTCGGCGATCAACGAGGAAATCGACCGGCTGAGACTGCTCGCCACCAGTGCTCTCGTCAGCCGCCGCGACACGATCGTCGTCGCGAGTGTGTCGTGCATCTACGGTCTCGGTTCGCCGAAGGACTATCTCGAAATGATGATCCCGCTGCGCGTGGGTGAGTCGATCGACCGGGACGACTTGCTGCGGAAGCTGTGCGACATTCACTACAGCCGCAACGATGTCGCTCCGCAGCGAGGCAACTTTCGTGTGCGAGGCGATGTGGTCGAGGTCTGGCCTGCGTATGAAGAACATGCGTATCGGATCGAGTTGTGGGGCGATGAGATCGAGAAACTGTCGATCATCGAACCGCTGACCGGATCGGAAACGAAGCGGCTCGACGACGCTTACATCTATCCGGCGAAGCACTACGTCCTGCCGGAAGATCGCGTGTCGGCCGCGTGCGAAGAGATCGACTTGGAACTCAAAACGCAGCTCGAAAAGTTTCGCGTCGAAGGGAAGTTGCTCGAGGCTCAGCGGCTGAATGCGCGCACGCGGCATGACCTCGAACTGCTACGCGAGGTCGGGTTCTGTCCCGGCATCGAGAACTACAGCCGCGCGTTGTCGGGACGCAAGCCGGGCGAGCCGCCGTATACATTGCTCGACTTCTTCCCGGATGACTTCTTGCTGTTCATCGACGAGTCACACGTGACGATCCCACAGATTAGGGCGATGTACAACGGGGACCACGCTCGCAAGACGACGCTCGTTGAACATGGCTTTCGTCTCCCGATGGCCCTCGACAACCGACCGCTCAAGTTTGAAGAGTGGAACGGACGGCGCAAGCAAACGGTCTTCGTCTCCGCCACGCCGGCCGACTGGGAACTCGAACAGACGCAGGGCGAGGTCGTGCAACAAGTGATTCGCCCGACGGGACTCGTCGATCCCGTCATCAGCATTCATCCGGCTCGCGGTCAGGTGCAGCATCTCGAACAACAGATTCGCGAGCGAACGGCGAAGGGCGAACGGACGCTCGTGACGGCCCTCACCAAGCGGCTGTCCGAAGACCTGACGACGTACCTTACCGAGCAGGGAATTCGCTGCGCGTGGCTGCACTCGGAGCTGGATGCGTTCGAGCGTGTCGAAGTCCTGCGTGAGCTGCGGGAAGGGAAGCACGACGCGGTGATCGGCGTGAACCTGTTGCGCGAGGGGATCGATCTCCCTGAAGTGTCGCTTGTCGCGATCTTGGATGCCGACAAGGAGGGCTTCCTGCGCAGCGCGACCAGTCTCACGCAGACGATCGGTCGCTCGGCCCGCAACGTGAACGCCAGCGTCGTCCTCTACGCCGATCGCGTTACCGATTCGATGCAGCAGGCGATCGACGAAACCAACCGCCGTCGCACGATCCAGCTCGAATACAACGCGACGCATGGCATCACGCCCGAGACGATCAAGAAGGCGATCAAGCGCGGGATCGAAGAAGAGGTCGAAGCGAAGCGCATCGTTCAACAGGCGGGGGGAGCCACGAGCGAGAGCCAGTACGTGACGCAGGAGTACCTGAACGAACTCGAAGCCGAAATGCTCATCGCCGCCGAGGCCCTCGAATTCGAGCGAGCCGCCAAACTGCGAGACCGCATCGTGCAACTCAAGAAACAAATGGGCGAACTCGTCGCGACGGAGGACTCGTCCACGAAGTCGATCACCCCCAAGGGCAAAGGCAAACGAGGCCGCGCTGGATCAAGCGGTAGCAGTGGCAAAGGGAAAGGAATTCCCAAGCCGTTCAAGAGTGGGTGACTTGCAGCAGGCGATCAAAAAAAGCCTGACCACGGATATCACTGAGAACACGGATGAAGAAGATGCGGCCGTGGACCATTGTCCGATCGATTCATCGTCTGATCTGTGTCATTCGTGAAATCCGTGGTTCTCCCACTCCTGTTTGGCCGCAACCGAGTGATCACGCACTCGCCGCTTTGGCTTTTGCCAACTCTTCCATGAAGCGGAGCGACCTCGCGGTGGTGTCATCGAAGTCGGGAATGAGGCCGTCAAGGATGAGTGAGTTCGCGTAGAGTTGCCGACCACAATCGCGGATGAAGGCATCGTTGTCGTCGTTCTGCGGCAGCTCGCACAAGCGGCTGATGAGGGCCGCGTGGGGATTGATTTCCATGATCCGCTTGGTCTGCTCAAAATCTTGAACGGTCTGGCCAACGACCTTTTGCAGGCGGCTGCTCATGTGACTGCGCGGGTTGACCAGACAACACGGGCTGTCGATGAGCCGTGACGATTCCTTGATATCGACGATGTGCTTTTCGAGGACGCCACGGAACAACTCCACGACGCGCGGGAAGTTGGCGTGAGCCGTCTTCGGAGCTTCGGTTTCGGCGGTCTCGGTCGATTCGGGAAACTTCACTTCCGCACCGTCGATCGACATCAATTCGCGGCCGTTGTACATGCGGATTTGGATGAACGCGTACTCGTCGATCGGGTCTTCGAGGAACAGCACCTCCAACTTGCGCTTCGTGAACGCTTCCAAATGCGGGTGCGAGGCCATCGAGTCGAGCGTCTGTCCGCTGAGGTAATAGATTTGCTTCTGATCGGACGGCGCACGCTTGATGTATTCGTCGAACGAGACCGTCGGTTGTGGCGGCTTGGCGTCGTCGAGGACCGCCAGCAGCGGCATCTCGCAGTACGACTTCGATGAGTGGAAACGGAGCAACTTGGCGATCCGATCGCGGTTCTCGAAATCGGTCGCGATGCCCGTCCGCAGAATGACCGCGAACTGCTTGATGAACGCGGCGAAGGTTTCAGGCTGCTCTTCGGCGAGGTCTTCCAGAAAATCGAGCACCTTCTTGGTGAGGACGCGCTTCAACTTCGGGACCAGCTTGTGATCCTGCAATGTTTCGCGCGAGACGTTCAGCGGCAGGTCGGCCGAATCGACAACTCCGTACAGGAACCGCAAGTAGTCGGGCAACAGGTCGCGGCAGTCGTCTTGAACGAGGATCCGCTTGGCACAGAAGTTGATCCCGTGCTGAATGCCTCCGAATCCGAGCAACTCAAAATTCTCAGGTGGGCAATACAGGATCGAGTTGAACTGAATCGGCGAATCGCTCGACAGATGCAGATGCCACAGCGGTTTCTGCTCGGTCCCGTGAGCCAACCATTGATAGAAGCCTTCGTGCTGCTCGGCTGTGACCTGGCTCTTGGGTTCGACCCAGATCGGCTTCTGCTCGTTGAGCACTTTGTCGCTGAGCTTGATCGGGTGCGGAACGAACGTCGAATACTTGTGAACGACGTACTCCAGCCGCGCCGGTTCGGTGAACTCTTCCATCTCGGGCTTGAGATGCAGAATGATCTGCGCCCCGCGCGGCACGTCGCCCTCGACCGGCGTGATCGTGAAGCGACCCGACCCGTCGGACTCCCAACGCCAGCCGGTCTGTTCCTTGTAGCTCCGCGTCACCACGACAACTTTCTCGGCGAGCATGAACGCCGAGTAGAAGCCGACGCCGAACTGACCGATCAGTGACAGATCGGCCTTCGTCTCTTCGCCCACTTGGGAGGAAGCCAAGCTCCGCAAAAACTCCTTCGACCCGCTGTGAGCGATCGTGCCGAGGTTCTTCACCAGCTCATCGTGAGTCAACCCGATGCCGTTGTCGCGGATCGTCAGGACGCCCGCTTCCTTGTCCGGTTCGAGTGACATTTCCAGCGGCACGCCATCGCGGTACTGCTCTTCCGAGAGCTGCACATGACGCAGCTTGTTGAGCGAGTCGGAAGCGTTCGAGATCAACTCGCGCAACGTGATTTCGCGGTTCTGATAGAGCGAGTGCGACAGGATGTGCAGGAGTTGTTTGATCTCAGTCTGGAAGGTGAACTCTTGCTGCAGGTCGGACACGGTGAACTCCGGTAGTCGAGGATCAGGATTGGACGACGACATGAAATGGCAGTCGCGGGCCAGCCTCAATCGCAAGGCAACCTCCGTGCCGAGAAACCGCCCCCGACACAGGCTGTTCGCAAGTCGTGGCCATGCCATAAGAAGCCGACAAACCGCAGCAAACTCCCCCGCGAGCGGCTCCTGTCAAGATGGCAGCAATCATGGCCTGACACCCGCTGCGACTGCATGATCTACTGGCCGAACAGCTTTGTATTGCGGTGTTCATCACTAGCCCGACGCGCAAGCGAGGGCTTCACTTTCGACAACGGTTTGCCCTCGCTTGTGCATCGGGCTCGTTGTTGATCAACCTCGCAAGTTGTCCGACCACTACTGATAGATCACAACCAGAAAGACCGTCGCTTCACCCTTGCCGAGGTTCTCAATCGCGTGAGGGACATCCGCGCGATAGGTCGTGGAATCTCCCTTACTCAGCTCGGCCGAGTCGCTCGACGATTCGACCCGGACCTTTCCCTGTTCGACCGTCAGGAACTCGCGCGTTCCCTTGTAGTGAGCCGCACTCTTCAAGGCTCCCCCCGCTTTGAGTCGCACTTGATAGAACTCGACATCCTTTTCGAGATTGAGCGGCGAGAGCGTCCGAATCTCGACGGACTCGTCCGAACGATAGAGATGCTCGCGGTCATCGGCGCGAATGACATGGATCGCCGACGACGCGGACGGCATCTCGACGAACTCGGCCAACGACATGTTGAAGGCTTGCGCGATCTTGCACGTCACCGCGAGAGTCGGGTTCGCCTGGTTCCGTTCGATCTGGCTGAGCATCGACTTGCTGACCCCCGATGCAGTCGCAAGCTGGTCCAGCGACCACGCTCGCTCTTGCCGCATCCGCTTCACGCGCAGAGACAACTGCCCGCTAATCGGGTCCACCTCGGGAACGACTTTCTGTCTCGTGGCAGCTCGCTTCATCATCGTCTCGTCCAGTATCGTGGATATCTTGTCTTGCAAACAACACGGCAAGCGTTTAGCCTACCGCCCGCTTCGTCCGATATACAGGATGACAGGGCGAAGAGTTTGAACCACGAAATACTCGAAAGGCACGAAAAAAAGCCAAGCATCAGATCAGACGAACCACGGAAAACACGGAAGGGCACGGAATAAGGAGGCCAAGAAATTCAGTTCAAGCCTCGTGCCAATCCGAACTTTCCACACCTTGGCCTTTTCCCTTCCTCCTTCCGTACAGTTCCGTGACTTCCGTGATTCAACGCCTTTCCTTCCCTCAACACAGGAGTTCGCTCGATGAAAGCCCTCGTCAAACGTGAAGCTGCGGTGGGACTGTGGCTCGAAGACATTCCCGAGCCGACGATCGGGATCAACGATGTCCTGATCAAGATCCGGAAGACCGGCATCTGCGGGACGGACGTTCACATCTACAAATGGGATGCGTGGGCTCAAAAAACCATCCCCGTGCCGATGGCGGTCGGCCACGAGTTCGTGGGTGAGGTCGTCGAGGTCGGCTCGAACGTCACCGACTTTCATCCCGGTGAGATCGTCAGTGGGGAAGGGCATGTCGTCTGCGGGACGTGCCGCAACTGTCTGGCCGGTCGGCGACATCTGTGTGCGCATACGAAGGGTGTCGGCGTGAATCGGCCCGGCGCGTTTGCCGAGTACCTGTCTCTGCCGATGACGAATGTCTGGCACCACTCCCCCGACATCGACCAGGAAGTGGCGTCGATCTTCGATCCATTCGGCAACGCGGTCCACACGGCTCTCAGTTTCGACCTGCTCGGCGAGGACGTGCTCATCACCGGAGCCGGCCCCATCGGCGTGATGGCCACCGCCGTCGTGCGGCATGCCGGGGCGAGGCACGTCGTCGTGACCGATCTCAACCCGTACCGGCTCGATCTGGCGAAGAAGATGGGAGCCACGCGAGCCATCGATCCGCGCGAAACCTCTTTGTCAGACGTGCAGAAAGAACTGGGAATGAAAGAGGGTTTCGATGTCGGCCTGGAAATGTCGGGCAACCCGTCGGCGTTCAACAGCCTGATCGCCAACATGGCTCACGGCGGCAAGATCGCGATGCTCGGCATCCCCGAAAAGGAGATGGCCATCGACTGGAACCTCGTCGTCTTCAACATGCTGACGATCAAGGGGATCTACGGTCGCGAGATGTACGAAACGTGGTACAAGATGACGGTGATGCTCCAAAGCGGCCTGAACATCAAACCGGTGATCACTCACCGCTTCCACTACACCGATTTCCAAAAGGGTTTTGATGCCATGCTTTCCGGCCAGTGCGGCAAGGTCGTCCTCGATTGGGCGACGTGACGAAGAGATTGAACCACGAAACACGCGAAAGGCACGAAATGGGCGAAAGTGAATCGGGGGCCAATGACACCCGGCTGCTCATTCAACTGACCCGTGAGGATGCCGAGCAGATCATGCACCTGCTCGACAATCCTCCCGAACCGAACGCCTCACTCCGCAAAGCAGCGGAGGCTCACCAGAGGCTGATCCGAAGGCGGGACGGCACCACTTGAGAAGCCCCGACAAGGTTGGTCGTGCCACCCCGCCCTCTTTCGACCGTTCAACGAAGCGGATAGACTGCGCGGCAGAACAGCTTGGTCGGAGAATGTTTTTGAGGAGAACAATCATGTCACGTCCGAAAGAGTGGATTCGTCGATCCGGCTTTACGCTGATCGAACTGTTGGTGGTGATCGCGATCATCGCCGTGTTGATTGCCTTGCTGCTGCCTGCCGTGCAGCAGGCGCGCGAGGCGGCACGCAGGACTCAGTGCCGCAACAATCTCAAGCAGGTCGGGCTGGCGCTGCACAACTATCACGACAACTATCTGGTGATGCCGCCGGGATACATTTCGCGGTTCGACAACGCGGG
>JAYVDI010000214.1:0-14402 GCA_043749505.1 Schlesneria sp.
GTCGACGCGAATGAGACAGCGCCGGGAATGAAACTAGATCCGTCAAATACACAGATCTTTCGTGGCGGGAACGAACTCAACATTCGACTAAAACGAGACGTTAAGCAAAATGCCAATTGGCTAGTTCACCCAATTGGGCATAACGGACGTCCGCAAGGACTTTCCCTCAATGTTGATCCGAATATCGGACTGAAGCGGGTGTCGTTTATGACGATTGAAGGCAGTGGGTAATAAATGGGGG
Organism: Schlesneria sp.; assembly: GCA_043749505.1. Lineage (GTDB taxonomy): Bacteria > Planctomycetota > Planctomycetia > Planctomycetales > Planctomycetaceae > Schlesneria. The sequence goes on from JAYVDI010000214.1 coordinate 242, forward strand.
GTAAAAGATGGGAACACGGACGACTCGCTTCACGCGAATTGGCCAACCCAGTTTCGCCCCCATCTTTTACCCCCAATCTATAACCAAAGTGTCCCCGTCACATTGAACTGGACTCACCCATGCAACCAACAAATTTCTCAAGACGTGCAATTCTCACATCCGGGGCCAGCGGTGCTATTGGAGGGATACTCATGCCGGAAGCAATACAGGCAGCGGAGCAGAAATCTGATATCGACGTTTACAAATCGTTCGGCGTGAAGCCGATCATCAACGCGGCGGGTTCGATCACGACGTTAGGTGGCTCGATCATGCCGCCAGAAGTGCTGGCCGCTTGGAATGCGGCGGCGCAGAACTTCGTGCCGCTGATCGAACTTCAAGACCGCGTGGGGGAGCGGATCGCAAAGTTGCTCGGCGTGGAAGCGGCGCTCGTGACGACCGGCGCGGCGGGCGGAATTCTGGTGGGGACCGCGGCCGCACTGACTTATCGCGATCACAGCTTGGTGGGTCGGTTGCCGCATCGGCCAGAAATGGGCATCGAAGTGATCCGGCAGAAATCGCATCGCGAATGCTACGACAACTTGGTCACGGCCTGCGGAGTTAAGTTGGTCGATGTCGAGTCGCGTGAGGATTTGGAACGGGCGATCAATTCGCGGACCGCGATGATGTATTCGTACAACGTCCACGAAGAAGCTGGGCGAATCAAACGGGACGAGTGGGTCGCAGTCGCTCGGAAGCACGGCATCCCGACATTGATCGACGCGGCGGCCGATGTGCCGCCGGTCGAAGCGCTGTGGAAGTACAACCGCATGGGGTTTGATCTGGTCGTCTTCAGCGGCGGGAAGGGGCTGCGCGGGCCGCAGAGTGCCGGCCTATTGCTCGGCCGTAAAGATTTGATCGAAGCGGCCAAGCTCAACACGTCTCCACGCTGTGGCAACATCGGACGCGGGCTGAAGGTCAGCAAGGAAGAGATGGTCGCGATGTGTGCGGCGGTCGAGCGCTATCTGAAACTGGATCACGACGCGGAATGGCGTGAATGGGAGCGGCGGATCGCGGTGATCGCCGACGCGGTCAAAGACATTCCCACGGTCTCGACGAAGACGATCATTCCGCCGATTGCCAACCACGTTCCGCATCTGCTGATTCTGTGGGACGAAGCTCAATTGAAAATCACTCGCGAGCAACTGAAGCAGCGGTTGGCCGACGGCGACGCCCCGATCGTGACCGGTCGTGTCCACGGCACGGGTGATGAAGGATTTCTGATCTCGGTCTTCATGCTGCAACCCGGTGAGGAGCAGACTGTCGCGCAGCGGATTCGACAAGTGCTTGGGCGAGCTTCGTAGGTCGCAATCGCTTCCCGAATTGAAACAGTCTGCAATGAGCCGCAGGGCGCTATCCCCGGTTCGGATGGCACAAACCGGGGCTAGCGCCCTGCGGCTGATCGCAACCTGCTTCACTTCGGAAAGCTATTGCGACCGCGCTCCGAAGAGTCACCGAGCACGCGAGATTCTTCCCGTACGCGCCAGCAGCACGAACAGTGAGACCACCGAAGCGATGCCAAGGAACCACCAGTTGGCGGGGATCAGAGTGTAGTCACGAAAACCGGGGAGCCGGATCACCGACAGTGCGGCGGCGATCGGATTGAACTGGAGAGCCGTCTCGACCACGTCGTGGCCGAACGGGGCGTCGCGTCCCAGCCAGATCAGCAGCGGGACCGCGCAGATGGTCAGCAGAACCGTGTACGCCGCCGCCGTGGCCGTCGCCGTGCGTGAGAACAGGCTACCGACGGCTGCACTCAGCAGCATGGCAAAGACCGCCGTCGCAACGAGACAGATGACCACGCGCTGAACTTGCAGCTTCATCCCCGGCTCGATGTAAACCATCACGACGTAGCCGGGGAGCGTCGCGCACAAGATCAGCGCGAGCGGCAGAATCACGCTGAGCAACTTGCCCCACACGATCTGCCAAGTCGAGAGCGGCGTCATCTGCAACAACTGCCAGCCGCCACTTTCGATCTCTTGACTGAGCAGGCCCGATGAGAGACTCGGCGTGATGAGTACGACTAATGCGACCTGCATGACAACCAGGATGCTGCCGATTGTTTCGACACCCCAGTCGAGCGTTCCGGCTGTTGCGGCATACGTCAGTCCGAGCGAGAGTACTGCGCAGACCGCGACCAGTCGCAGCAGCCAATGCAGTCGGCCGAAGCGACGACAGCGAAACTCCTTCACCATCACGGGATTCGTGAAGGAACCGATCCCGTGCGAACGGCGCTGCGGATCGACGAGAAAGAAAAGTCGCCGGGCCGTCTGAACTTGCCACGACTGATCGTCGCTGATTTTGCCGGCAGAGCGAGCCTGATCGAAGATCGTGTGATTCAATCGCGAGACCGTCCACAAGGCCGCGATCGTCGAGATGACGAGGGATCCGATCATGAACCGCCCGGCGACATCGGTCGTCGAAATCAGGCCGTTGCTCCCCATGTCGCCGGTCGAGAGCAGCGACATCAGCGCCGCGAAAGGAGACAAGGAACGGAGGTACTCACCACCGTCGGCCAGATAGCCTTTCGTCCCTTGAAAGAAATAGTGCGGCCCGAGCGACAGGACGCTCAGCCCGAGTACCGTTCCGTACGTTCCTCGCACGGCAGCATCGGTTGAGTTCGCGTGGCTGCTGATCAGCAACCCCAGCGTCAGGTACTGCAACGCCACCAAACAAAGCAGGCCGTACACGGAGCAGAGCATGGACCACGACAACCCACCCATCGCGTAGCACGCACTCGCGGCGGGAAGACTCGTGGCGAGAATGATTCCCGCCAGAACCATCACGGCCAGCAATTTTCCGAACAGAATGCGCCACGGACCGAGCGGCGTATTGAGCAGCAGCGCGAGCGTCCCCTGCTGTTTCTCACGCACGATATTCGTGGCGGGAAAGACCGGCAGCAGCAACAGCACAACGGCGAGCAGGCCCACGGCGAACAGGCGGAAGACTTCTTGAGACCTTACGCCCGACAACGCCACCCGCGCATCGGTCGGCCACCGCACGGCGACGAGCAACGTGAACAGTGTCACCAGTCCGCATTGCAGCGCGAGCATTCGCGGCTGTCGCAGTACGGTCATCAACTCACGCAGCACGAGTGCTCTAAACATGAGTCACACCTCCCGGCGATTGGCTCACTGCTGGAGGCGGCTCCACCGGACGGGTGAACGTCATGAACGCCTCTTCGAGATCGGTTTGAACTTCGCGGAACTGCGTCACACGGATGCCCGCTTTGACGAGTTGAGCCAGCACCTCGCCCAGTTCTTGTTCGGTCTTGGCACTGCGAAATCGGACGGTTGCCTCCAACGGAACCTCGACCACTTCCGCGTCCGCTTCGAGGTATTTGCGAATGGCTTGAGCCGCAGCGGCAACCTGTTCGGACGATGCGAGGTGCGCTTCCATCGTGCGCCGCTGACTCACTTGCCGCCCGATCTCTTCGACGGTTCCGAAGGCCCTCATCCGGCCGTGCGTGAGGATCGCGACGCGGTCACAGATGCGCGACAGTTCGGGCAGGATGTGACTCGTCACAATCAGCGTTTTGCCCAGCCCAGCCAGTCGGATGAGGAGGTCGCGCATCTCAATCCGTGCCTGTGGATCGAGTCCATTCACAGGTTCGTCCAGAATCAGAACTCGCGGATCGTGCAGCAGCGTGCGAGCCAGTCCCACGCGCTGCTGCATCCCGTGGCTCAAGCTTTCGACGAACCGGTCCTTCATGTATTCGGTGCCGGTGATCTCCATGACTTCGGCAATCCGTGCGATTCGAGCGGGGCGACGGATGCCAAACGCCGCTCCGAAGAAATCGAGGTACTCACGGACACGCATATTGTCGTACGCGCCGAAACGATCGGGCATGTAACCGACGAGCCGCTTGATCCGGTGCGAGTCTCGCACGCAGTCGGCTCCCGCGATCTGTGCGGTCCCGGCGGTCGGGCGAATCAGCCCGACGAGAATCTTGATGGCCGTGGTCTTGCCCGCGCCGTTGGGTCCGATCAACCCGAGGATCTGGCCGGGATAAAGCTTCAGCGACAAGTCCTCCAATGCAGTGAAGGTTCCGTATTTCTTGGAGAGATTCTCCAAGACGACAACCGGCTGATCGGCAGACGGTTTATTCAAAGCCGGTGCAGGAGCGACCGGTGAAGAGGCTGCCATTCGTCATTCCTTAGTGAGGAGTTCGGTGGGAGTCGCCCACAATTGCAAGCCGAGTGATTCGATGCGCCAGTAGTTGATTTTCGCGCCGACATTCTTCTTCTCTAACGCGAGTTCCGCCTGATTTGTGTCGCCCGCGTTGATGCCGAGAACCAGGCTGCCATCACTCGCGAAGGTCAGGAGTGATGGGTCCGTGATCTCCAGCGTCAGGCGACCGACGGGATCGATCACGGTCTGGATCGAGTGCGCCACGCCGTCGCGTTGGCCAAGCAACTCCAACCGTCCGACGGGGCCGGTCACTTGAATGACAACTTGGGCGCGAGTTCCCTTCAGCGGCAGTAACTCGCGAGGGATTTGGAATCGCAACCAATTGGAACTGGGTGCCGCTCGTTCCTGCCATTCATTCAGTTGGTTGTTCCACATGGCGGAGGGCTGCGTTCCGTCGGGAGCAAGCGTGCTGCGATACGACAGCCACGGGGAAGGAATGACGATCTCGCGACCGATCTGCGGTCGGTCCAAGACCAAGGGAATGGCCATCAGCGTGGAGCCGCGCGATTGAAGTCCCTCACCGAATTGGAAGTTTGCGTTCGGCCGATCGCTCCACGCCAGCAACGTCGGTTGCTCGGGATAGTCGCGTCTCCGTTTGTTCGAGAGGAGTTTTTCGAGCGTGCGGCGGCGGCGATCTTGTTCGTCGGCCAAGAGGTCCGCTGCGAGAAACTGCTCCCGCCCAAAGACATTCTCCGCCCGCACGACGAATGATCCGTCGTCTTGAAACTCGACACCCATGCGCCCCGAGCGTGTGGCCAGCACACCGTCTTCGAGCTGCGAGACTCCCGTAACACGCCCGACCAGCCCGGCGTTGTTGAACGTCGCGCGCGCCTCAATGCGCGGGACGACGCTCGCCGACACTTGGAACGCCGCGCTGTGCTGCCCGGCCGCCTGCGGCACGTTCTCCCATTGCCACGCTTCGATGTCGGTCCAAACCATGCGGCGCACGGTTCCTTCGAGACCGGTCATGTCGGGCATTAGCCGTCCGCCGGCAGTGGCTCGGATCGGCTGGTGACTTCCCTCGCGGTAGTACGTCGCCACGACACCACGACGGCTGACATCGTCCGTGCCGGGAATCGGCTGCACGAACTGGATGACCGCGACGGCGTCGGCGATTGCGTGTCGATTCGACCGGCCCAATTGCAGCAGAGCCGCGCCGAACAGGACCGCCAGCAGTGGGCCGATCCACCCCATGTGCTCGACCGAACTGCGAGCGTACAGCCACGAACCGATGCCCAACATCAGCACCACCAGCGCTGCCAGTGATCCCAGCACGACGCCACGCGACGGCACCGAGTACCCGATGTATTCGCCGACCTGCTGTTCGAGTGCCGCCGTGGAGACCAGTTCCTCAGGCCGCCCCGCCAGGAAGAGGTCGGACGCCAACAGAGACATCGCCCGATTCGCCCGAAACGCGGTTTCCTCGGAGTCGGCCTTGAGTATGTCCGCGTTGGTCTGGCGAGCGATGCTGCGCTGCGGTACCGACTTCGCTTCGTCGCTGCGAGAAACCATCCAGCCTCGCGCCCCGAGCGTCGTCACCAGCAATCGACCGTCGCCGCACGGAACCCAGAACGCGGCGGGCCAACCGTTCACTTCGTTCTCGATCTCAACATCTTGCACGACGACGCGAACCAGATCGACCGGCGTTTCGTATTCGACAGGCTCACCCATCGACTTCGTACCGGTCGGTTGCACCTCGAATATCTGCACCGAATTCAGTCCAACGCGATCGACGACATGGCCGTTGAACCGATCTCCCACCAGCATTTCCAACAGTCGTGGTTCGGTGCGGTCGAGCATCACCCACAAATGGCCGCCGCCAAACAACCAACGCCGAAGCGAAGCCAAACCCGCCGCATCGTCTACGAGGTTGTTAACTGCCAAGACCATGTGGTCGAGTGCGTGCAGGCTGAACTCTTCGTGCGCGAGTTGTTCGCTGGAGGGGAGTGCGATCTGCCGCCCCAGCTCCTGACTCACGCGACACGCCGCGACCAGATCGGCCACCTCGTGATCCAACTGCTCCTGTCCCTGTGGCGGCTCGTTGATGAGGCCCGTGATGCGCGGGTTGTGCGTCACCAAGATGGCACCGTCGTGCCGGAGCAAACCGGCTTCATCACGCAGCAACACTTCGTTGGCCGTTCCGTTCACTCCGGAACGGCCCGCATCCAATACCAGCGTCTGAAAGTTGAGTCCTCGCCCGTGATCGGGCTTCAGCGGCGGAATTAAGACCGGCTGAACAGCTCGCAACAAGGACTTCGCGGGTAATCGCAGCCGCTGACCGAACTGCATCGTGGGGGCACCGTCGAAGTACGTCGCGGTCAACAAGTCGCGCGGAGTCTCCTGAGTGTTAATCAGATTGAGATGCAGCAGTCCCCACCTGTTGGGAGCGTAGGCATGAACACCCCCGGCAGTGGCTCGCACGACAGAGAGTTTGACGGCGGGCGGCTCGTCCTGCGCGAGAACATTGCTAGCGCAGGACATTGCCAGCGCAGTGATCAACGGCACCAGCAGGCTGTGAAGTGGAGAAGGCAAGCGAGTTTGCACACGCAAGGCTGAAAGGTCGGTGGCACGCTCGGCGAGAGACCGGCCGGTAATTGGCATGAAGGCGACTTCCGAAGAGTGTCGTTCAGATGAAAGTGGGAGCTTGGGCACGCAGACGAAGTCCGGCTTTAGGAAAAGCCGGACTTCAGGCATTGGACCCTGCGTCAGCCCGCCATCATGCGTTTCATGAACGCGAGTGCGTGTTGCGAGAGATACTCTTCGTTCGGAAACATCCGTCGCCAGACCTTGGTGGCGGCGGCCAGCGCGGGGAGGGCGAGGCCAAACGCTTCAACCATCAACCAGCCGTCGTACTTCAGCGTCTTCAACATCTGAAACGTGGTCTCCCAATCGACGTGGCCTTCGCCGGGAGTCGAGCGATCGTTCTCCGAGATGTGGACATGGACGACCTGATCCCAGCACGACTGCATCGCCGCAGCCAAGTTCTTTTCTTCGATGTTCGCGTGAAACGTGTCGTACATCATCTTGAGGTTCGGGTGATTGACCTCGCGACAGAAGCGCGCGTCGTCGGCTGCGTTCGTCAAGAAATAGCACTCGAAACGGTTCAGGTATTCGACGACCAGCGTGACCTTGTTGGCCTGCGCGTGATCGGCCGCCTTCGAGAGCGTCTCCTGGCCCCACTTCCATTCGTCGGCGGTCGCTCCCGATCCGCTGAACGACCCGAGCGCCGAGTGAATCGGGCCACAGAGGTGTGTCGCGCCACTGGCCGCACACATGTCGATCGCCTGCTTCAAACGAGCCAGCCCCGCTGCGCGAATGCCGGCATCGGGCGAAACCGGGTTGTCAGCATCGGTGCAGACCGTCACAGCCGTTCGTCCCAGCCCGATCTGGTCGAGCTTCTTTCCCAGCTTTTGAAATTTTGCCACTTCCATGTCGAAGATTGGCAGCTCGACCCCATCAAAGCCCCATTGCTTGAGATTTTCCAAAATCGGGTAGTGCTCTTCGGTGACATCGGATGTCCAGAGCAGCATGTTCATTCCGTATTTCATTGCAGCAGTTCCTCAACAGGAGTGACGTGGGATTGAATTGTATCGACGGGAATTTCAAACAGAACGAACGCACTACGGCATTTCAAAATGTTCCGCAGGCAGCAGGTCATTCACTCGCTGGCTGACAATCTTGCGAGACTCCGCGAGAATCGAAGCGGCCTGCGGTGGGAGCGGGCAGAGTTTGACTCGTGTCAAAACTTGATTCAAGCGAGTCAGCAATCGTTCGTCGTTCGAGTAGCAACGCAGAAACTGCTCACGCCGAAACAGAGCGATGAACCAAGCGAGGCGATCGGTCGGTTGACGGGCCATGTGATTGATGGCCGCTTCGACGATGAGTGGATCCACTGCGTCAAGAACGCGCCAATACTCCTCGAACCGCTCGGGGTGACGTTCGATCAGGGCGGCATCGAGCAACAACTCCATTCCAACGTGGCCCAGGAATCCACAGTGATGCTGTTCGTCGGCACCGAGCCGCTCCCGAAAAAGTCGCGTCAGTTCACCGGTCACTTCGACAAACCCGTGTGTGGCGTGGAACCAGCCGTCGTCGTTCAGATGTCTCAATGTTCCGGCGGCCACCTCCGCTTGAAGCGTCTCCGGACATTCGGTCCACGGTTCGAGATGCTGCGGTCGAAACCGAACCTTTCGATCGACGACCGACAACCAATCGGGAACCGCAGTCCCCGCGACAAAGTACGGCCGGTCAAGATGATTCAACGCGTGAGTGAAGTAGTTCATAAAACGCGATGCCTTCACTTTGGGTTCTGCGATGCGAAGTCGATTTGTATCCGGCTCGGCTCATTGTAGGAACGGGTTCGCGAGATCACTGCGACTCGCGATGCTGCACGACAAGTCCTTCGACGCACCGCCATTGGGCGTTGGCATTCAACACTCATCGCCAATGGTTGCGAGGCCGCGAGGGCCACGCCTACACTACCGCCCCGCGCCGCAACTGGGATTTTCAGTCGGGGCGCTCGCTCCTGCGTCTTGCCTCCCTACTTCGTGTCCTGTCTGCACTCAAGGATCGCACCGATGTCACAGTTTTCTCGTCGCGAATTTCTCGAAAACTCGATGTTCGCCGCTGCCACGGCGGCGCTGGCCAGTCGTGCCGGGTTGTCGTTCGCTGCGGATGAGTCCGCTCCCGGATCGGCCGAAATTCTGCGAGTGGCCGTGGTCGGTGTGAACGGGCGTGGTGGCTCGCACATTGATGGGTTTGGCAAACGGAAGGACTGCGAAATAGCGGCCATTGTCGATGTCGATGAGGTCGTCGGGAACCGACAGGCCGATGCGATCGAGAAGAGGTTTGGGAAGCGACCAACGGTCTACACCGATATGCGAAAGTGCTTCGACGACAAGTCGATTCACATTGCGAGCATCGCCACGCCGAATCATTGGCACGCCTTGGCCGCGATCTGGGCCGTTCAAGCGGGCAAGGACGTATACGTCGAAAAGCCCGTCAGTCACAACGTGTTTGAAGGACGGCAACTCGTGGAAGCCGCTCGCAAGCATAAGAAGATCGTGCAGACGGGAACGCAAAGCCGCTCGAACCCCGGCATGAGAGAACTGATTCAACTCATCCATGACGGTGGCATCGGCGAAGTGAAACTGGCTCGCGGGCTGTGCTACAAGCCGCGTCCGTCGATCGGTCCACGCGGCAACTACGATGTGCCCGCCAGCGTGAACTACGACATGTGGAGCGGCCCAGCTCAGATGAACACGCTCACCCGGCCGAAGTTCCACTACGACTGGCACTGGCAGTGGGAGACGGGCAACGGTGATCTCGGCAACCAAGGGATTCACCAGATGGACATCGCCCGCTGGGGCCTCAACGAAATGAGCCTTGGTGAAACGGTCCTCAGCTACGGCGGACGTTTCGGTTACGAAGACGCCGGTGAAACGGCAAACACGCAGGTCTGCATTCACCAATACGCGGGCGGCAGGCGACTGGTCTTTGAGGTGCGCGGACTGAAGACCGAGAAGTACAAAGATGCCGGTGTCGGCGTGATCTTCTCTGGCAGCAATGGCTACGCGGTGATGCCGAGCTACAACGGCGGGACGCAGTTCGACAAGGACGGTAACAAGGTGAAGGACTTCGGCGGCGGCGGCGATGACAACCACTTCGGCAACTTCGTGAAGGCCGTTCGCAGCCGCAAGATCGAAGACCTGAACGCCGACATTTTGCAGGGTCATCTGTCGAGTGCCCTCTGCCACGTCGGCAACATTTCGTACCGACTCGGGACGCCGGTCGCGGCCAAGGACATCACCGCCAAGTTGCAAGATGATGACGAAGCCTTGGAGACGTTCGACCGGTTCCAGCAACACCTGTTGGACAACAAGGTCGATCCCGCCACAACCAAAATCACGCTTGGCCCCAAGTTGACTCTCGCCGGTAAAGAAGAGTTCAGTGGGGAGCGCGCCGCCGAAGCAAATAAGCTCACGACCCGCGAGTACCGCGCACCGTACATCGTCCCGCAGACGGCGGACCTGTGACGACTGAAATGAACCAACACCCCGTCGGCCCTGAAGTCGCCGGGGTGTTGGTATTCTCACTGTTGTTGAAACCGCATTTGTCTTGACTACTATCCCGCCGCTAACTCCCTTCATTCCACCTTCGATTAGGAACGCCCCGCCGTGAGTCAGATCGACACACTCGTTTCTCAAGCCAAATCTCAACTGGATGCTCACACCGTGGAAACGGTGCAATGGCATTTCCATCCTTCGACCGGCAGCCCGTTCTGGTTGGAGAAGGCCAAGACCTACAACTTTGACCCGCTGACCGAGGTCAAGTGTTTCGACGATCTGAAGAAGTTTCCGCACTTTGAAGACGAGTGGTTGCGAGGTGGGCCGATCAACCGCTGGGTGCCGAAGGGTCTCGCGGGCAAGCCGGTCTACGTGTTTGAAACCGGCGGCACGACTGGTGTTCCCAAGAGTCGCATGGTCATCGAAGACCATTGGATCGACTACGAAAACTTCAGCGACACGCTCCCCGACGAATACTTTCCCCGAGGATCGAACTGGCTGATGCTCGGGCCTTCGGGGCCGAGGCGACTGCGGCTGGCTGTCGAGCATCTGGCCCAATATCGCGGCGGCATCTGCTTCTGCGTGGACCTCGATCCGCGCTGGGTCGTGAAGCTCATCAAGAAGGGGAAGATCAAAGAGGCCGAGGACTACAAAGACCACGTCATCGACCAAGCGGTGACGATCCTGTCGGCCAACCATGACATCAAATGTGCATTCATGACGCCGAAGCTGCTCGAGGCCCTCGCGATGCGGTTGCTCGACGATGGCACAAGCATCGCTGAGACCGGTATCAAGGGGATTTTCGCGGGTGGAACCGAGTTCACGCCGCAGTGGTATCGCACCTGTCGTGAAGAGTTGCTCGGCCCCGACGTGTACATCACGCCGACCTACGGCAACACGCTGATGGGCCTCGCCTGTGGTAAGCCGTTCGATCCGGCCGACAACTTCAAAATCACGTACCACGCGCCTCAGCCGCGCGCCGTCATCGAGACCGTCGAGTTCGACGACTACAACCAAGTCGTTGGCTACGGAAAGACCGGCCGCGTCAAGCTCTACACGCTGACGAAAGAACTCTTCATCCCCGGCTTCATGGAACGCGACGAAGGCGAACGCGAACAGCCGCACGAGAAGTATCCGTGGGACGGCATCAGCGGTACGCGCCCCTTCCACGTCTTCGCCAAGACCACCACGGTCGGCGTCTACTGACATCGTTCCTTCGCGTGGATGATGCTGAGGCCCGTTTCTCCATCGACGTGCGGGCGTTGCACACGCGGTTAAACGACGTGTTGGCGAATTGAAAACCTCTCCCCCGTCAAAGGCTCTGGCATGAGAACTCGCATCGTCGGTCATGTCTGTCGTGGGCTCACAGCCCTGCTCCTCACCGCAGGTTGGCTGCACGCTCAGGAGGAGCCGGTTGGTTTACCAAAGGCAGTGATCGACGGAACGGGTTTGGGATGGAGGTCGCTGGGCGAAGCCGACTTCGTCATGGTGAACGGCGATCCTGACACTTGGACGTGGAAAGAGGGCGCGGTCTCCTGCAAGGGAACTCCCGTGGGTGTGACTCGCTCCACCAAGCAGATCACGAATTTTGAACTGGTCGCGCAGTGGCGGCATCTCAAGGTGGGCGGCAACTCAGGAATCTTCGTCTGGACCAGCGAAGAGGCTCTAACGGACCTCAAGCCCGGCCAGCTTCCGCCCGGCGGCATCGAGGTGCAGATCCTCGACCACGGCTATGCCGAGCAATACGAGAAATCATCCGGCAAGAAACCCGATTGGTTCACAACTAACGGCGATGTCTTCCCCGTGGGCAAAGCCAAAATGACGCCATTTCCCCCCGTTGCTCCCGGTGGCAACCGCAGCTTCCCACGCAAGAACCTGAGCAAGGGCGTTGGCGAATGGAACCACTACTACGTCCGAGCCATCAATGGTGAAGTCCGCTTGTGGGTGAACGGTGAGGAAGTTTCGGGCGGCACCAACTGCGAACCGAAGACCGGCTACCTCTGCCTCGAATCGGAAGGGGCACCCGTCGAGTTCAAAAACCTACGCATCCGCGAACTGCCGTAACCCGCATCGCATCACGCACGAGTTCGTACTCGTTGATAGTCTCGCTTGTTTAACCACCAGCCAAAGGCGAGCGCGTTCGGGCTAGGATGCACCGCCGACGCGCTCGCCTTTGGCTGGCGGTTAAACAAGTTATTTGTGATCCCGCTTTTCCACTACTCCAACACGATTCCCAAGGACCACTTCGTCATGCCGAAGAAGAAAGCTGCCAGCAAGAAGACCGTTAAGAGGGCGGCCGCACCAGCCGCCGCTCTGCCTCGCATTGTGATGCGTACCGGCGAGGCTCTCGTTGAGGCCGCTCCGGCGTATTCGGCGGCAGAGCCAGAAGTCGTCATCGGTGAACTCGACGGCCCCGTCGGGTACGCGATTGCGAACCTGATCGGCGATCAATCCCGAGGCCACTCCAAAGTCTTCGCGATCCTGAACTGCGACGTTCAAGTCCGACCGGTCACGGTGATGGTGAGCAAGGTGACAGTGACCAGCACCAAGTACACAAACATCCTGATGGGGTCGGTTCAGGCGGGAATTGCTAATGGTGTGTTGGACGCGGTCCGTGCGGGGGACATCCCCAAAGAGAAAGCCAACGATCTGGGAATTATCGTCTCAGTCTGGCTCGATCCAAGCGTGACCGAAGTCGAGGTCGATCACAACATCCTGTTTGAGACCAACCGAGCCGCGACCGCGAAGGCCATTCACAAAGCGATGAACAACGAACCGGGAATCGACTGGCTGCTGAAGAACCAGGCCAACGTCACGCACTACTTTCATCAACTCGGTGTCGAGAAGAAGCTCTGACCCGATCGCGAGAGAACCTCACCCATCATGAATGCCGTCTTACTCGCGGGCCTGTTGTTCGGTCAGATCGAACCGTTACCAACGGGCAAGTCGATGATTGAGGTCCGGTTCGGCGAGGTGCCACTCAAGCTGTTCCTCTATAAGCCGGTCGGTTTTCGCGACGGACCGATGCTGATGGTCTTTCATGGCGTGCTGCGGAACGCCGGCGAGTACCGCGATCATGCGGTCCCGATGGGCGACCGCTTCGGGGCACTTATCGTCGCGCCACTGTTCGATGAGAAAACATTTCCACTCGAGAAGTACCAATTCGGCGGGATCGTGGCCGAGGGACAGGCGACTCCACCCGCGGAACGAACCGGCGAATACGTGAACCGGATCGCGAAGGAACTTCGTCGGCGCGAGGGCCGCGCGGACATGCCGTACTCGTTGATCGGTCACTCGGGCGGAGGACAGTTCCTGGTGAGACTCGCAGCGTTCGTACCGACCGAAGCGACGCGCATCGTGGCTGCTAATCCGGGTACACATACCTTTCCGACGTTGGCCGCAACTTTCCCCTACGGTTTTGGCGGACTCCCCGCTGAGTTGCAGACGGACGCCGTACTCAAAGCGTACTTGGCGCAACCACTGACGATCTATCTCGGGTCGAATGACACGGAACGCGACGAGCACCTCGATACGAAGCCTCTCGCTGACGCACAGGGCCGCGTCCGATTCGAGCGAGGCCAGAATGCGTTTTCCGTCGCTCAAAAGCTGGCCAAAGAAAGAAACTGGCCATTCGGTTGGAAGCTGGTCATCGCACCCAATGTCGAACACGATCACGAACAGATGTTCAACCACGAAGCCTGTGCGCAGGCCCTCGGCTGGACGAAGCCATCCCCGTGAAGACGGTTTCAACACCAACCCGCAGCGTGAGCGAGGGCCTCAGAATGTCCCGCGTGGAATTTCCCTCGCTTACGCTGCGGGTTGGTGTTGAAACCTCTTCTAGGAATCGGATCGCAATCACTTCCCGCATT